>JAYVNA010000427.1:0-14266 GCA_043758715.1 Archangium sp. | reverse complement strand
ACCGCATCAAGCAGCTGCGCATTTTCGCCGCGCTGCCTGACGCAGGTGAGCTGCGGGTCGAGTCGCGCTTCGTAGGCTTCGACGGCGAGCCGCGCTTTCCCATGCTCGACGTCCAGCTGATTCAGAACGATCGGGTGCTCGCAGACTTCCGCCTGGTGGAGGTGTTGCTGCCGCGCGGGCCGATCGGTTCCGCGCCGCGTGACGAGCGCCGCCGCTTCCTGCGCGATCGCCAATACGTGCCCGGCGTCGCGCTCTCGAGCTTCGATGGCCGCACCACGGGTCTGAGCGCCCAGGTGTTGCGGCAGAGTGACTGGCTGCCCGGCAACGTCGCCTGCATCTACGACGTGCCCGCCGATCGCCGCGGCGATCTCGTCGCGGAGGTCGCGCAGAAGGAACACGTCTCGCGCCGCGCCTTCGTGCACCCCGCGTCCGTCACCGTCGAGGCGGGTGGGGCGCGCGCTGCGATGCGCCCGCTGCGCCTGCACCCCCTGCAGGTCACGCGGGCGGGTGATGACGTGTTGGTGGCCGATTCCGCGCCGCCCGTGCAGGACCTCACGGCGGTGCGCTCGTACTGGCGCAAACACTTCGCCGTCGGCGAGTGGCCGGTGGAAGATCTCTATTACGGCCTCGTGCAGCGCTTCGTCGGCGACGTGGTGCTGACCGACCCCGCGGCTTTCGCAGCCGTGCAGGGCCGCAGCTGCCTCTATCTCGCGAACCACCAGGTCGGCGTGGAGTCGTTGTTGTTCAGCATGCTGATCTCCGCGCTGAGCCAGACCCCCACGGTGACCCTGGCCAAGGCGGAACACCGCACCAGCTGGCTGGGCACGCTCATCGCGCACAACTTCTCGTACCCCGGCGTGGTCGACCCGAAGGTGATCACCTTCTTCGATCGCGACGACAAGGAATCACTGCTGCGCATCGTCGGTGAGCTCGGCACCGAGATGAAGGAAGGCGGCAAGAGCGTGATGGTGCACGTCGAAGGCACGCGCTCATTGCAGGGCCGCCAGCCGGTGGTGAAGATGAGCAGCACCTTCATCGACATGGCGCTGGCGATTGGGGCACCGATCATTCCCGTGCGGCTCGTCGGTGGTCTGCCCGTCGCGCCACTCGAGCAGCGCCTCGAGTTCCCCGTCGGCATGGGCAAGCAGGATTACTGGCTCGGCGCGCCGCTGATGCCCGAGCAGCTCGCGAAGTTGCCGCTCAAGGAGCGCAAGGACGTCGTGCTCGCAGCGATGAACTCGCTGGGGCCTCCGATGTCGAGCGAGGAGCCGTTGGGTGGCGACCCTCAGTTCGGGGCTGCCGCTTCGGAGTGGCAATCGCGCACCGGCTGCACACACGAAGACGCGGTGTTGTTCACCACGCTCGCGTCGTTGCCTGCGCCGGGCGTCGAAGTGAAGGCGCTGCTCGAGGGCGCGCGCACCGGGCGGCTCACCGTCACCGCGGACGCTCGTTCGCAGTGGCTGGGCCGGTTGGCGAAGCGTTTGTTCGGCGCGAACGGGCCGGCCGTCGACGGTCTCCAATAATCACAACTGTCTCCCTCCCCCCCGCGGGGGAGAGGGTCGGGGAGAGGGCAAACCAAGATGAACACCCTCTCCTGGTTGAACCCCGACACCTTCGAGACAACCGAGACCCACCTCGCGCTCCTCACGCCGGAAGAACGCGCGCAGCACCAGCGCTTCATCCCGCCGGTTAAACGTCACGAGTACCTGGTCGCCCGCGTGCTCGTTCGTACCGTGCTCGGCGAAAAGCTCGGCGTTTCCCCCGAGTCATTGCGCTTCACCCAGAACCCGTGGGGCCGGCCCGAGCTCGCCGGCGCGCCACACTTCAACCTCACGCACACCGAAGGCCTGGTCGCGTTGTTCGTCTCAGACGAGCACGAGGTCGGTGCTGATACCGAGCGGCTCGCCCGCGCCCCCAAGCTGCTCGAGCTCGCACCGAACGTGTTCGCGCCTGCAGAACTCGCAGACCTCGCTTCGCTCCCCGAGGCGGCCCGGCCCGAGCGCGCCGTCACCTTGTGGACGCTCAAGGAAAGCTACATCAAGGCGCGCGGCATGGGCCTCGCGCTCGCGCTCGATGGTTTCGCGTTTCGATTCGACGGCCAGACAGTGCGGCTCGAGGTCGAACCCCGGCTCAACGACGATGGCTCACGGTGGCAGTTTCAGACGCTCACGCACGGTGAGCACCTGATCAGCCTCGCGCTTTCAGCCACTTCGCCGCGGCCCATCGAAGTTCGGGAATGGGTGCCCTGACCGTTTCACCACCTCCCCCTACTTCAGAGAGGCAATCGGAAAAGCACGCGCTGGGGGCCCGCGTTAACTGTGGCAGGCCCGACAACAGAGCGGCGCCGGGTTCCCCTTTTCGGAATCTGATTTGGAAAGCAGAACAGTCAAATGGCAACAGGAACAGTGAAGTGGTTCAACGACGCGAAGGGTTTTGGGTTCATCAGCCAGGACGGTGGTGGTGACGATGTCTTCTGCCACCACACGGCGATCACGGCTGAGGGGTTCCGCACCCTGCAGGAAGGCCAGAAGGTCGAGTTCGACGTGAACAAGGGCCCGAAGGGCCTGCAGGCCGCGAACGTCCGCGTCATCAGCTAGTCATACGACGGGCTGATTGATGTGGTCCTGAGGCTCGGTCTCCAGCGAGGACCGGGCCTCAGTCATTTCTGCTGAATGAGTTCGATCTTGTAGCCATCGGGGTCCTGCACGAACGCGATGACCGTGGTGCCGTGTTTCATCGGCCCTGCTTCGCGCGTCACCACGCCGCCGCGCTTCTTGATCTCGGCGCACGCGGCGTACGCATCAGGCACCTCGAGCGCGACGTGACCGTAGCCGGTGCCCAGTTCGTACTTCTCGGTGCCCCAGTTGTGCGTCAGCTCGAGCGCCGCCTGCTCCGATTCCGGCCCGAAGCCGACGAACGCGAGGGTGAACTTGCCCTCGGGGTAGTCCTTCTTTCGCAACAACTGCATGCCGAGCACCTCGGTGTAGAACGCGAGTGACTTCTCGAGATCACCGACCCGCAGCATGGTGTGGAGGATGCGCATGCTCGCGTGCCTACCACCGGGATCCTGTTTAGCGTGCGCCCATGTCCGCGACGCAGCCGCAGGTCTTCCTGGTCGATGCCGGCTCCTTCGACCGGCGGCTCATCGAGGAATGGGTCGCGAAGAATCACCCGGGGGTGACGCCTGAGTTCATTCGCATTCCTCCCACGCGCGCGTGGGATGCGGGAAAACTCCGGCCCGAGTTGGCAGAGCGCCTCGCCCGCGGTGATGACCCGATCCTCACCCCCATTCGGGTGGCCTGGCTGCCGCGGCAGTTCAACGGCGAGCGCGCCGTGCGCCTCTCCGATCTCCTCACGCTCGGCAACCCGCGCGCTCCCGGCCTCATCGGCAAGCGATGGGTGCTCTCGCGTTATCCCGATCGCGTGCGGGTGGTCGAAGGCGAACCCGCGGCCGCTTCCGCCATTCGCAAACGGTGGACGACCGGGGGCGGCGACAAAGACGGTGATCCTGCGTCACTCGCGCTCTTCGTCTTGCGGCAGGCGGCCCTCGCCCTCGAACGCGCGGAGCGGCCCTTGCGCGGCGCGCGCTACAAGGTGCCGCGCTTCGTCCGCCAGGAGATCCTCGCGCACAAGGAGTTCCGCTCGGGCCTCGCCACCTTGACCGCCAGTACCGGCCTGTCGCCGAACCGCGTGACCCGCCGCGCTGGCTACTACCTGCAGGAGATCGCCGCGCGCGTGAGCCCGTACGTGATCGATCTCGTGCACCGGCTGATTCGCGTGATCTACCGGCAGGGCTACGGCGAAGAGATCATCTACGACCGCGCGCAACTGCAGGCGCTGCTGGCGCCGAAGCACGGCCAGACGGTGGTGTTCCTGCCCACGCACAAGTCGAACCTCGACCACGCGATCCTGCAGTACCTGCTCTACGACAACGGCTCGCCGCCCAATCACACCGCAGGCGGCATCAACATGAACTTCTTCCCGGTGGGGCCGATCTTCCGCCGCACGGGCGTGTTCTTCATTCGCCGCTCGTTCAAGGACAACCCCATCTACAAGTTCGTGCTCCGCCAGTACGTCGACTTCCTGGTGGAGAAGCGGTTCTCGCTCGAGTGGTACATCGAGGGCGGCCGCTCCCGTTCGGGCAAGCTGCTGCCGCCGCGCTTCGGCATGCTGGCGTACGTGGTCGACGCGTGGAAACGCGGGCGGGCCGATGACGTGCTGCTGGTGCCGGTCTCCATCGCGTACGACCAGATCTCCGACGTGGGCGACTACTCCCGCGAGGCACGCGGCGGGGTGAAGCAGAAGGAAGGCATCGGCTGGTTCGTGAAGCTGATCCGCTCGCTTAAGCGCAGCTACGGAAACATTCACGTACGCTTCGGTGAGCCGGTGTCTCTGCGCGGTGAGCTGGGCGAACCCGGCGCTGCCGAGGCCGGAGAGCCCGAAGAGAAGAACCTGCCGGTGCAGAAGCTGGCGTTCGAGGTCTGCCATCGCATCAACGGCGTCACGCCCATCACCACCAACGCCGCCCTCTGCCTGGCGCTCCTGGGGGCCGGTGAGCGCGCGGTCTCGGTCGATGAGCTGCTCTATCTGCTCAAGAACCTGGTGCAGTACGCGCGCAAGAAGTCCCTGCCTTCCACCACGCCGCTCGATGAGCTCGAGAACCCCGAGGGGCTCACGCTGCATCTGCGTGGGCTCGAAGAGAACGGCGTCGTGCGCTGCTTCGACGAAGGCCCTGAGCCCGTGTGGGGCCTGGTGCCTGATCAGTTCCTCACCGCGGCGTACTACCGCAACACCATCCTTCATTTCTTCGTGAGCGCTTCGATCGCTGAACTCTCGTTGCTGCACGCAGCCTCGGTGAAGTCAGACTGGCGCCACGCCTTTGAAGAAGAGTCGATGCGGTTGCGCGATCTCCTCAAGTACGAGTTCTTCTTCGCCGAGAAGGACGCGTTCAAGGCCGAGCTCGCGGCCGAGGTCGCCTTTCACGCGCCTGATTGGGAAGAGCGCCTCGCGAAGGGAGAGGTCGAAGACGTGGTGCGCCGCTTCAAGCCCTTCAGCTCGCATCGCATTCTGCGGCCCTTCGTCGATGCCTGGCGCACGGTGGCCGACGCGCTGTTGCGGCACGACGAAAAGGTGAAGGTCGAGTCGGGCCCGTTCATCGACAAGTGCCTCGCGCTCGGAAAGCAGTACGTGTTGCAGAAGCGGGTGCATTCCGAAGAGAGCGTGTCGAAGGTGTTGTTCGATACCGCGCTCAAGCTCGCGGCCAATCGCAAGTTGCTCGAACCCGGTGAGGGCGTCGGGGAGCGGCGGCGGGCGTTTGCGGAACAACTCAAGGACGTGGTGCGCAGGCTCGATGCGGTGGAGTCGCTCGCGGCCAGCCGCCGGGCCGGGCTCATCGACTGATCAGCGTTTTCCGAGCTGAAGGATCGCCGACATCAGCGCGGCGTTTCCTTCGACCACGGTGGTCTCCAGCTTCTGGAAGCGCTTTTCCGTGTGCTCACGAAACTCGTTCACCTCGACGCGAAGCTCATTCAGGTCGACGCGAAGCTCGTTCACTTCGACTCGGAGATCGACCAAATCCTCAACGATACCTGCCACCTGAGTCGTGATGAGCTGAAGATCGGTTTTGATGATGTCGACCGTTGTCTGCATGGTCTCGAACTCCTCCTTCGTCACGTACTGCTCTGCTCCCGACATCGACGCCTTCGAGTGTAGTGGTTTGTCTCGGGCGCTGCCCAGTGCAGGGGAGAGGCCAACCTGCTCTCGGCGGAGCGACGTGGACGCTCCACTCGTGGCTCTCAGCCCGCGAGCGCGCTGATCGTGAGGTGCGCGACCGACAGATAGATGAGCAACCCCGTCGCATCGACCAGCGTGGTGATCAACGGCCCGCTCACCACCGTCGGGTCGATCTTCAGCGCGTTCGCCGCGAGGGGAATGACCGCGCCCACGGTGTTCGCCCACACGCACACGACGAAGATGGTGATGGCCACGCACGAGCCGAGCTGCGGTCCCACGCCCCATAGCTGCGAACGCCCGAACGCGATGGCACCGAGCAGCACGCCCAACACCACGCCGGTGAGCACCTCTTTACTGAGCACCCGCATCACGTCTCGCGACCGCACTTCGCCCAATGCCAGCGCGCGAATGATGGTGCTGACCGTCTGCGACCCCGCGTTGCCACCAGTGCCGATGATCAACGGCACGAAGAAGCTCAGCGCCACCACCTTCGCCAGCTCACCCTCGAACGCCCGCAGCACGGTGCCCGTGAGCGTCTCTGCGACGAAGAGCAAGATGAGCCACGTGATGCGGCTGCGCACCACCTTGAAGAGCGGCACCTGAAAGTACGGCACCGCGCCCGCCACCTTGCCCGCGACGCCGCCTTGGTTGAGCACGCCGGTGCCGGCTTTCTCGAGGGCCGCATCGAGCAGATCGTCGACGCGCACGGCGCCCAGCAGTTTCCCCTCCGCGTCGATCGCCGGCAGCGAGAGGAAGTCGTGCGTCTGAATGATCTCCGCCGCCGCGGAGAGTTCCATGTCGGGAAGCACGGCGATCGGCTGCTTCGTCATCAAGCCATCGACGATGGCCGTCGGGTCGGCCACCGCGACTTCGCGCAGCGCCAGCACACCCACCAACTTGCCTTCCGCGGTGACGTACAGGTTCGGCGCGACCTCGATGTGCGAGCCGCCGTTCTTCAATAGCTCCAACGCGCCCGCGATGGTGGTGCCCAGCTCGACCCGCCAGATGGCCTGCGAGAGCACGCGCGCCACCGTTCCTTCGGCGAAGCTGCGGGTCCAGTGCATGAAGTCGTGCGCGTCAGGAGAGAGGCCCTTTTCGAGCTCTTCCTGCTGTCGGGGCTCCAGCTGCGAGAGCACCGCGGTGCGCAGCTCGGCGGGGAGGCGCGCGAGCACATTGCCGGCGCGGAGCGGCTCGAGTTCCTTCACCAGCCGCGCGGCCACGCCGTGATGTGACGCGCGCAAGATGGCCGCGGCGCGGCGATCGTCGGCAGCTCCGAGAATGCGCGAGCCCTCGTTGACCGAGCGGCGTGAGAGATCGCGACCCACGTCAGCCGGCCGGAGCTTCTTGAGCACGTCCTCGAGCGCGGGACCTCGCGGCCTCAGCGCGCGTTCGAGCTCGGAAAGATCGGCGATGGGCAGGGCGGTCTTCGGACCTTCGTCGGCAGCGGGCGCGCTCATGGGCCGGGAACGAAACGCGAATTCGCCGCGCGCTGCCACTGCATTCCCCCTCGCGCCCGCCTGGCGAATGAGCCCAGAATGCCCCCGTTGCTGCGAGCCCTGTGGGTCCTCTTCCTGTTGATCATCACGTCACTGGGCGTGTGGCTCGCCTCTTCGCTCGTCGCCTTCGCCGGTGGCCCCGCGGAGCTCGCGTTGTTCGGCGGCGTGTTGCTCTTTCCGGTGCTCCCGGTGTGGTGGGAAAAGCGCGCGACCGACGCCTTCTCTGCGCAGCTGCGCCGCTCGACCCGGTTGCTCCCGAAGAAGCGGATGTTCACCGGGTGGACGCGCGTCGCGCTGCGCACGGTGTTCGTGAACCTGGCGTTTCTGATCGCGCTCGTCGCGCTCTGGCCCAAGGTGGTCTTCGCCGCGCTCGCGACCCGGGGTGATTGGTTTCTAAGTGACTCGCAGACCCCGTGGGCACAGCGCGGGCGCACGGTGCTGATGTCGGCCGCCTCGGGGCTCGAGTGGGTGCACCGGGTCGCGCACGACAACCCCAACAAACGGCCTGAAGATAATCAGCCCGTGCCCGATACGGTGAAGCCGGTGGTCTCGGTGGTGACGCCCTTCGGCAGCGGCCAGCGTTGGCGTCCCCGGGACAAACCGATTTCCACCCCGGAAGAGCCCCCGAAAAATCCGGAGCAACCGCCCGACGAAGTCCCCGCGTGGACGGTCGGCAGCACCAGCTGGCCCTGGGCGCGCACGGTGCATCCGGTGGTCGCCGGCATGACGGCCTCTGACGAGACCAGCCCCGAGAGCGTCGCTCGCTACATCAGCGCGCGGGTGACGGACCCTTTCGAGCGGGTCAAAGCGCTGCACGACTGGGTGGTGACGCGGCTGCGCTACGACTCAGCGTCCATCACCGGCGTGCGCAAGAAGCAGGACGCCCAATCGGTGTTCGCCAGCCGCCTGGGTGTTTGTGAAGGCTACGCGCGGTTGCTGGTGGAGTTGGGGAAGAGCTCCGGCGATCGTTTCGTCTACCTCACCGGCGAAGTGCGTGAAGAGCACGGCGAGCTCGCGCCTGTCGGCCACGCCTGGAACGCCGTGGAGGTGAAAGGCGCCTGGTACCTGCTCGACGCCACCTGGGACGACCCGGTCATGAGCGATGGAACCGACGCCTACCGCACTGACTACCTTTTCATTCCGCCCGACCTCGCCGCGCTCAATCATTTCCCCGATGAGCCCCGCTGGCAGCTGAGGCCGACCGCGCTGAGCCGCGCCGAGTTCCTGCGCCAGCCGCTCGCGACACCCGGCCTCGCCCGCGAACACCTCGAGCTCGAGTCACCTTCCCGCGCGGTGGTGCAGGTCGACGACACCTTCGAGCTCGCGCTCAAGAACCCGGCGCGGGTGTTCGTGATGGTGCAGGTGATGCCTGATCAGACGAAGTGTGGGCCGAGCGACGCCGCGCAGCTCGCGCTGAGCTGTCCGGTGACGAGCGCTTCGCGGGAAGCGTTGGTCTTCGTCAACGACGAACGCGATGGGGTCTACAACTCGGTCGCCAGCTTCCGGGTCGAGCGGCGCTGACTACCCGCCGGTGAGGCTGAGTCGAATGCCCCGCATCATCGCGCCCACTTCGCCCGCGTTGGAGGGACGATCGGCCGGCTTCTTCTCGAGCAGCTGCATCAACACGTGCTCGAGCGGCTCGGGGATCTCCGGGTTGCGCGAGCGCGGCTTGGGCGGCGCCTCGGTGGCCTGCGCGATCAACAGCCGCGTCAGCTCAGGGTGATCGAAGGGCAGGGTGCCGGTGAACATCTGGAAGGCGGTGACGCCCAGCGCATAGAGGTCGGTCGAGAACGTCACGTCAGAGAAGCCGTTGATCTGCTCCGGCGACATGTATTCCGGTGTGCCCGCGATGGTGCCCACCACCGTGACGCCCGGGGTGTTCATCTTTCGCGCGATGCCGAAGTCCATCACCTTCACTTCGCCGCTCTTGGTGACGAAGAGGTTGTGCGGCTTGATGTCGCGGTGCACCACGCCGCGCTCGTGCGCGAGGTAGAGGCCACTGCACGCCTGCTCCAGATAGCGCAGGCCCAGGTCGATCGAGATGGGCTTGCCGCTGTCGGTGATCATCGAGGCCAGGTCTTCGCCTTCGAGCAGCTCCATCGTGAGGTAGCGCCACTCACCCTGCGCGCCCAGGTCAAACAGGCGAATGATGTTCGGGTGGCTCAAGATGCGCGAGAGCGAGAGCTCGAGCTTGAAGCGCGCCACCATGGTGTCGAGGTCAGAGGCGGTGGCCGGCGAGAACAGCTTGATGGCCACCGGCTCGTTGAGCTCGATGTCGAGCGCGCGGTAGACCGAGGCCGAGCCCCCTTCTCCGATCAACGCCTCGAGCTGGTAGCGGCCCGCGAACCGTTGACCCACGGTGGGGGGGCGGGTGACTGGCCCCGGTGAGGCGCTGGCCTGTGACGGCGAAGAGCGAAACACAGGCGGTGGCTCCCGCGAAGGTTCCAGCCCCGGGGTGCGCTCGAACTCGCCGGTGTCGAACTGGTGTTCGCGGGTGCCCGTGTAGCGATCTGAAAACGGCTCGAGCGGAAGACCGCCGGTCTGGGGGTCGAGCAGCTGCCCGTGCCAGCTCGCCACCTCGCTGCGGTTGGGATCTTCGCCGCGGTACAGCTTGCCGTTCGCGCGCCGAATGCCGGTGGCCGTCGCGAAGTAGCCGATGATCTTCATGCTGGTGCCGAAGCGCAGCTTGTCGATCAACGCCACGTCACGCGGGTCGGGCATCGCCAGGTGCAGCTGACGCTCGACCAGCTTGAGGGGCGCCACCTTCCACCGCTCCGCCAGCTCTTGCGTGAGGGCCTTCGCTGCTTCGGGCGTCGAACCGCTCACCAGGTCTTCGTCGCTGATCCACCCGATGCCGCTGTGTTCAGACAACGTCTTGACGATGTCGCTGTCCTTCACGAGGTTGCCGGCGATCAACGCTTCGATCAAGTGGGGCTCGGTCGAGCCGACCTGCGGTTGTTCGCGCAGCAATCGATCGATCTGCGGCTGGTTGATCAGCCCTTTGGTCACCAGCAGGTCCTGCAGCTTGGGCTTGAGCGCGCGAATGAGGCCCGAGACCGACGACGCGGGCGGCAGCTGCGGAAAGCCGCTCGAAGAGGGCGAGCTCGCGGTCGAGGTGCTGCCGCTCGGGCTCGAGGCCGCCGGGTACCGCCCGGAGCCACTCGAAGCCGGGCTCGGCAGCGGAGAGGCGGCCAGAATGGTGAGCCGTTCCTGCGCCTCGGTGTCTTTGGGGAACGCCTGGAGAATCGAGCGATACACCGAAGTCGCCAGCCGCACCTTGTCGCTGCGAACGAACGCTTCCGCGAGCTCCTTCATCGCGGTCGCTTCCGCCACCGACGAGGGCGCGTAGCTGATGAAGGGCATGAAGTACGCCGAGAGCGTCTCCAGCGGGAGGTGCAGGGTGTTGGCCACCCGAACCGCGTGCACGCAGGCATCGCGATAGCGCGCGGTGGTCGGGGTCACCTGGAGCAACGCCGCCAGGCATTCCTTGTGCGCGCCGCCGCGCTGAAAACACACCGCCGCGTCCCAGGGGCGCTGTGCCTGCAAGCAATAGCGGGCGGCTTCGAGGTGGCGGTTGAGCCCCATCGCCAAACGCACGGCGCCGTCCCACTGACGCTCGTTGACGTACGCAGACAGGGCCTTCTCGAGGAACCCCTGAGCCTCGAGTTTTGCGCCTTCACTCATGATGGATGCGAGCCCCCAGCCCCTTCGATTCGCCGTCGGAACGTTACCGAGGGTACACGTACACCCGAGGGTCGTCGAGGGTGCGTTCGGACCCGCGAAGTTCGGTTTCTCTTTGTAGACCAGCCGTTTGGCGCGGCGGAAAAGTTGGCGCGCGGTCGTATCTCCGCCGCATGTTTGGATCGCATTGCATCTGACGAGCGCTGGAAAAGGCTCGTCGGTCGGCCGCTGACGAGGTCACTCGACCCAGCGGGCCCGAGCACCGGGCCGAAGTACGTCGGGGACGTGCTTTCGGCTCGGTGCGTTTCTCTTAGAGCCGACCCGCCGTGAGCTCGCCCTGAAGCCAGGCGATGGTGCGGCGCTGGGCCTCGCCGTCATCGACGAGCAGCTGGTAGCCGAAGTCGCGGCGGGCCGCGGTGAGATCGTAGTGGTGCGAGGTGCCGAGTTGCGCGGCCACGAAGCGCGTCATCAGCGGCTCACCTGAAAGCCCGAACAGCGACCAGGCCGCTTCCATCACTGCGCCCGCGGCGTAGGCGATCGGCAACTTCACCCGGCGGGTGACGGGCGGCACGCCGATGCCCGCGAGAATCGCGCCCACCCAGGCGTCGGGCTTCACGGGCGTGCCCTGGCTGATGAAGTACGCCTTGCCGGCGAGGGCGGGGGCTGCGCCTGCGAGCGCGTCGAGGGCCAGCAGGTGCGCGTGCGCGGCGTTGTCGACATAGGTGACGTCGACCTCGTTGCCTGTGCCAATCCAGGCCAGCTTTCCGGCTTTGGCGCGCGTCACCAACCGCGGCAGCAGGTGAGGATCTCCTGGGCCGTAGACCAGGTGCGGCCGGAGCGCGCAGGTGACGAGGCCGTTCTTTCCATTCGCGGCCAGCACGCGGCGTTCGGCTTCGGCCTTGGTGCGGGGGTAATGAGCGAGGTGTTTGGCCGGGTAGGGCAACGACTCGTTCGCGTGCACCGCGTCGCCGCCGTCGAAGGTGACCGAGGGGGAGCTGGTGAACACGAAGCGCCTCACGCCGTGTTGGGCCGCGGCGTCGAGCAGGTGCTGGGTGGCGGTGACGTTGCTCGCTTCGTACTCGGCGGCCTTGCCCCAGACGCCGGCCTTGGCGGCGACGTGAATGATGGCGTCGACGCCTTGAGTGGCGCTGCGCGCGACCGAAGGATCAGCGAGATCGCCTTTCACATGGGTGCACCCGAGCGCGAGCAGCGCGGGGTAGTCGTTGCGCGCGACGGTTCTCACCTGATCGCCGCGAGCGCGCAGCATCTTCGCGATCACGCCGCCGACGAAGCCGCCTGCACCGGTGACGAGGATCAAGCGTTGCCTCCGGGCACGCGCTTCTGCGCCCACACCGCGAGCGCTTCCCGCTCGAGCTTGGCGTTGTGGCGGCGGTCGACCGGCAGCTTGCCGAAGTGCAGCAGCGCCGAGTGCACGCCGTTGACGCCGAGCTGCGCATTCAACGCGCTCACCGTCTTCGCTTCCCAATCGGCCTCGAGCCGCGGCTTCTCGCCCTCGACTTCGAAGATCACCACCCCGCGCTGCTGCCCTCTCGGGCCCACGCCCACGAACGCGGCGCGCCCGAAGCGGCCTTCTTCGGCGACCGCCTCGACGGGAATCGAGTGCAGGGTGCCTTGCGCGGTCTCGACCCGGTGCGCTTTTCGCCCGCAAAACCACAGCCGGCCCTGCGCGTCGAGGTACCCGCAGTCGCCCATGCGATGCCAGAAGCCCTCGGGCGCGGAGGCGTCGAGGATCTTCGACTTCGCGTTCGCTTCCTTCGCGCGTTCGCTGTGCGTGTCGTCGTAGGCGCGGGTGACGCAGGGGCCGCGCACGATGATCTCGCCGATTTCACCGACGCCGAGTTCCCTGGCGTCGCTCATCGAAGAGACGGCTTCATCGGTGATCGCGATGATCTTCACCGCGACGTCGGGCGCGAGGGCGCCCACGCAGGTGCCTTTGCCTTCACGCGTTCGAGCGGCGGTTTCCTGCAGCACCGCGCGGCCATTCATGAAGGCCACCGGCAGCGCTTCGGTCGCTCCGTAGGGCGTGAACACGTCACCGTCAGGCAGATGGGCGAGCAGCCGCTCATGCAGTTGAGGCCGCACCGGCGCGCCCGCGGTGAGAATGCGCTTGACCCCTTTGAGCTCGAGCTTCTTCTTCGCGAGGTACTCGGAGAACGGTTCCCACAACGCGGGCGAGGCGAACGCGCTCGTCGCACCCTGCATCGCCTCGAGGATCTTTTCCGGGTCGGCCTTCGCGGGAAACCGGAAGTCCATGTCGGGGAAGACCGCGGTCATGCCCATCGCGACCGAGAACAACCCGAAGGGCAGAAAGCACGCGACGTCGATCTCGCCGGGCGCAATGTGGAACATGTCGCGAATGGCGGTGGCCTGCCCCGCGAGCATGCCGTGGGTGTAGAGCACGCCCTTCGGAGCGCCGGTGCTGCCCGAGGTGTAGAGCACCGCGGCCACTTCGTCCGCCTCCGGCCGGTGAACGGGTTCCCCCGGCGGACCCGAGGCCCGCAGCTTCTTGACGCCCGGCCAGAACCCGTCGCCGACCAGCAGTTGAATCTTCACCGACGCGAACGCCCCGCGGAACACGGTGCGCAGCAGGTGCGCCTTGAGCACGCCGATGAGACCGACGGGCCGCTGCTCGCGCACGCACGACAACACGTTCTTCGCGCCCATGCCGGGGTCGATCAGCACCGGCACCACGCCTGCCTGGAAGCACGCGTTGACCAGCACCACGAACTCGATGCCGGAGGCGACGAAGAGCGCCGCGCGATCTCCGGGCCCGAGGCCCGCTGCTCGAAGCTGGGCGGCGGTGTGATCGAGCTCGTCTCGGAACTGCGCAAACGTGAGGCTGCGCGAAGACTTCTTGTCGACCAGGGCCAGCGTGTTCGGCTGAGTCAGTGCGAAGGCGCGTGGCAGTGAAGCCACGTTCTGCCCCTCACCCCGACCCTCTCCCCCGCGGGGGAGAGGGAGAACTGGGCTCACAGAAATTTCTCCACCAGGGGAATGACCCGCTCAGGCGCGTCTTCCATCACGTAGTGCCCGACGTCGGTCCACGCGTGCACGTCGGCCTTCGGGAAATGTTTCTGCCAGGTCGCGCGAAACTTCGGGGTGAAGCAGAAATCGGCGTCGCCCCACAACAACAGCATCGGCTTCTCACCGAGCAGCGACAGCTTCTCTTCGACCCGCCCGAGCCGGTCCCACGAGGGGTGGCTCGCCTTCATCGGAATGTCTTCGACGAAGCGCAGGGTGGCCAGGCGATCGTGCGCGTTGCCATACGGCGCGAGCAACCCAGCGCGCGCCTGCGGGCTGAGCTTCTTCTCGACGGCGCGAATGGTGGCCGCCAC
>JAYVNA010000426.1:0-4785 GCA_043758715.1 Archangium sp. | reverse complement strand
GAGAAGCTGGTGGAGATGAGGCTGCACGGGATGGCGGCGGCGCTGCGGGAGTGGATGGAGAAGCCGAAGGACAACGAGCTCGCCCCCGGGGACCTGGTACCCCTTCCTGGGACGGCGGGCAGGCGACACGCGCCTGTCCACCCTACGGAATCGTGAAGAGCAGAATCGGAGCGAACGCTTCGTAGCTCATGGAGCCGATGTTCAATCCAATCGCGACGAGCACCGGGGGCGAACATTCCAAGGGCGCCACCCCACCGACAAGCACCGAAAGCAGGATACTCACGCGTCCGAACCTGTCCGCATGCGGCAGTTCTTCAAGGCGTATCGAGGAAACGTAAAAGTCTCACCGCTGGCGAGACTTTTGCCGCGGACCCATCACCTGTTCGCGAGCGCCAACGCCGAAGCGGGCGAAAGCCACCTTGTCCTCCGCCCGCCTCTGTTCAATCACTCACACTTCAGACGACCGGCTTAACGGCTCCGTTCGTCTCGGTGATCGGCTTCTTCGCCACCATTGCCGCCAGGCCTACCTGGTACGCCCCGGCGCTGAAGACGCGCGGCGCAGCAACGCTGTCAGCCTGAGCTGTGGCGCCGAAGCTCGCTCGCGTCGTTGGAGCACGCGCACCTCGAGCTGTGATTCCGCCCCCCCGGCGAGCAGCGCGCGACTGGGCGTGTGCGCCGAGAGCTTCGAGCGGGGAAGAACGGCGTGCCCCCGACCGCGGAGGGCGGCCCGCTCGAGGAGGTGGTATCCGAGCGCAGTCGTCTTCGCGCGCGTCAGCACCGCTCGCTCTTCGCGAAAGAGCCTGATGGTCGCCCGCGTCAGGCCGCACGCGTCCGGCATCAGGATCATCGGCAGCCCGCTGAGGCTCGTGAGCTCCAGGCCTGTACCCTCGCCGCCGCCGATCACGCGCAGAGGTTCGGCGTAGAGGAGGAACGACTTGAACGGGCTCCGGCCGGAGACCGGCGCGATGGCGAGTTCGACCTCGCCGCTCGCCAGCGAGTGCTCGAGATCGCTGAGGTTCTGCTCGATGAACTCAACGCTGGCCCCGGTTCCCAGGGTCTCGAAGGCGGCCAGCAGCGGGTCGATGAACGAAGCGTCGACGATGGGCGAGACCGCGACCTTCAAGAGCCGCTTCGCGTTGGCTCTCAGCGCGGCGGCGCTCTCGACGATCGCGTCACTGACGCTGACCAGCCGTTCGAACTCTCGCCGGAGCGAACCGTAGGCCCTGGTCGGGGTCACCGCCCGCGTGGTTCGGTGGAAGAGACTCACGCCCAGGCGTGTCTCGGTGGCGGCCACCGCGTTCGAGACCGCAGCCTGACTGGCCCCGAGGGACTGAGCGGCCTTCGAGAAGGACCGATGCTGCGCGACTGCGAGAACCTGCCGGGCCTGCATGGGCGTCATCTGCCGACGATGGCAGAAGTCGGGTCACCAGATTCATAGATGATGTGAATGAAACTATCGACCGGCGATCCCTACCGCGCTCGCCTCGAGAGCGTCATTCAGGCGTCGCTGGCGATTTCGCCGGCACTGACGAGGTTCCCATGCGTTTCTCGAAATCACTCACCCTTGGAGCACTGATCATGTCGTTGACTGCCTACGCCGCTGAACCCGTGATGCCCCCTGCGTTTCTCGAAATCACCCTCAAGATCGCACCGGTGCACCGAGCGGCGGCCGTGGAGGTCTACAAGCGCTACAAGGCCCCGTTCCTCTCGAAGATCGCAGGTGCACGAACGAAGCAATTGCTGGTTCGTGACGATGACGTGCAGGTGCTCCACGGCTTCGACTCAGCGCAGAGTGCTGCCGATTATCTCAAGAGTTCGCTGTTCAACGATGACGTGGTGAAGGCACTCGCGCCGTTGCTGGAGAGCCCGCCGGAGGTGCGGATCTACACAGCGCACTGACCTCGAGAGAGTCGGTTGGCCCTTTCCCCCGCTTCCCCCGCTAGGTCAACGCTTCGTTGGTTTGCTCGAACGGAAAGAGTCGGTCGTGAAATGTCGATGCTTGAAATGAGAAATGAGAACGGGCGGAAGCCACCTTGGCCTCCGCCCGCCTCTGTTCAATCACTCACACTTCAGACGACCGGCTTCACGGCTCCGTTCGTCCCGGTGATCGGCTTCTTCGCCGGCGACTGCTCCTTCTGCAGCATCTTCGCCACCATCACCGCCGCCAGGCCACCTGCCTCACCACCACCGACCGCGATGTCCGGCACCAACTTCACGCCGTGCTGACCCAGAATGCTGGCCAACTGCACCGAGGTGAACGCTTCGTTGCCCATCGCTTCCACGCCCACCTTGTACGCTTCGGCCTTCGCCGCACCGATCGCCCTGGTGGCCTCGGCTTCCGCATCACCATTCAGCCGCGTCGCCGTGGCTGAAGCTTCAGCGCGCTGCGTGGTCGCATGCGCCTCGGCTTCCGCAGCGAACCGCACCCGGCTCGCCTCGCCCTTGGCCGTCTCCGCCACCGCCAACGCGTTCTTCGCGCTGATGGCCACCATCTGCTCGGACCGCACCACCTCGCCCTGCATGTTGGCCACCGACGTTTCACGCTCGAGCTGCTGGCGCTTGATCTGCGCTTCCCGCTGCACGTCGTAGGTCCTCTGCAGTTCTTCGGCGATCTTCCGGTCGGTCTGAGTCTTCATCAGCTCAGCCGGCGGCTGGATGTCGCCGATCAGCGTATCGATGCATTCCACGTCGTACGCCGACAGCGCCGCCTTGATGGCATCGAACGCTTCCTGCTGACGCTCACTGCGCGCCGAGAGGAACTCGAGCACACCCACCTGCTGCGCCGAGTTGCGGAAGTAGTTCGCAACAGTCGGTTGAAGAACATGGTCCACCAGGTTCTGCATGCTGCCGACCCGCGAGATGACCCGCGGCGCCTGCTTCATGCCGATGTGAATGATCTGCGACACGTCGAGGGTGAAGCTGAACCCGTCGTGCGAACGCACGGTGATGGGCGCCAGCTTCGCGTCGTACTTGTGCTCCTCGACGCGACCTGCCCAGTTCAGAACGATGTTGGTGGTCGGAACGAGCTCCACCTTCATCACCCGGCTGTTGATGGGGTGCTTGCCCGGCAGCAGCGCCTCGACCCACACGCCCTTGCGGCCGCGTTCGACGAGGTCACCGTGCGTGAAGTCTGCTCCTGAGACATCGAGGTGCTCCTTTCCCACGTAGCTGACCACCACGCCGACGGAGCCAATCGGCACCTCCGTCATGGGGATCTGATCGACCTTCACGAACCACGGGTTCAGGTTCCACGAGCCAGACAACAGCACCTGCTCCTGCAGGCCGCGGCAACCGCCCGCGTCGATGAACGCCTGGCCACTCTGAAACGAGTCGTGCCCAATGACCGGAGGGCCCGCCACGTCACCCGTGGGGATCGGCTTGCCGTCGAGCACCGCCACGATGCCCACGCGATCCGGCGCCACTGAGTAGACCTGAAGCTCGCGGTCGAGCACGCCGAACTGCTCGGCGTTGTCAGTGGTCACCACCTGGAACAGCGCCGGGTTGATCCGGTACGAACCGGCGCGCATGTAGGCCAGCTGCCGGCCCTTCTCGCCACCGTTCTCCAGGAACGCACGCGCGTTCTGGAAGTCGTCGCTGTCCACTTCGTGCCCGAGGATGCGATCACCGGGGATGGGCGAACCATCAGCGGCGACCACGAGCGCAATTTCGCCCGAGCGCACCGACAACATCGGCACGCGCTCCACGCGGTACTTCCAACGCCACAGCCCGAAGTGCCAACCGGGCGGCAGCAGGTCAGCCTGGTAACCGGCTTCGCCCGCCAGCGCGATCAACCGGCCCGGAGGAAGGGCAGCGCCGAACTTCTTGATGACGAGGCCCGACTCGTCCTCCGAGATGATCCACGTGCCGGCGAACAGCACCAGCGCGGCGATACCGAAGAGAGCCACCCCGACTGCGATGGCCCAGTGCTCTGCAAGGAGGGCGAACATGATGTGAGTCCCTTTCTGGGTTGAACGACCCAGGCACTCACTGCACGGGCGGGACCAGCTCGCAGGTGCTTGAAGTCAGGCGCGGTGGCTCGGGGAGGTCATGAGTTCAATCGCGTAGAACGGCGTTTTAATCACGCTCGCTCTACCGGCGGGCGATGGCGAGCTCAGGGAACAAGCTCGCGTGCTGCTGCTCGAAGGTGGCGCCTGAGATCGACATCACGATGTCGTGGGGCTCATCAGCGAATGCACGGGCCTCGGCGCGCTCGTCGACTTCGAAGCCCAACTTCTCGAACACCCGCCGCGAGCCGGTGTTGATGAGATCGATCGACGCGTAGCTGCGCTCGAGGTGAAGCGTCGTGAAGGCGAAGCGATGCAGCATGAGCGCGAAGCGGGTGCCGAGCCCTTTGCCCTGCGCTGAAGGGGACGCGACCATGAAGGCGAACTCCGCCGCGGTCTGGGTCACGTTGCGAAAGTCGGCATCGCCCACCAACAAGCCGCCCTCGAACAAGAAGAACGCCCGGCCACCCTCGGCTCGAATCGTCGCGTAGTGATCGACGACGTCTTCGGCATCGAAGCCATCGCCGTGGCCCATCAGCTTTGCGTTGTGTGGATCGTTCCACGCGGCCGCGAGTGAGGGGGCGTATGTCCCCACCTCCGCGAGCGTGGGCTCGATCGCGTGGAGATTCTTCGCCGGCCAATCGATTCGGAAGGTCACCGCCTCTGAAGCGTAACGGCTTTGGGTACTGTCCACAGCCGTGACCACAGACGCCTGGAAGAAATTCGAGCGGGAAGCGGGCGAGGCATTTCAGGGCCGGGGCCGTTTCCCGGTGCGCGCGTA
>JAYVNA010000425.1:0-4788 GCA_043758715.1 Archangium sp. | reverse complement strand
GGCGCGCGCTGCTGCCCTGGCCGCGAAGAAGGAAAAGGCGGCCGCCGATGCCGCAGCGAAACTCGCCGCCGCTGAGGAAAAGAAGCACGCGGCCCAGGAACTTCTCGAGGAGAAGAAGCGCGCGGTCCAGGCCGCTCTCGACGCGAAGAACCCACCGCCGGTGGTCGCGGGCCCCGCGGTGGATGCGACGCCCGTGGCGGTGGCGGAGCCGGTGGTCGACGCCGGCGCGGCCGAGGTCGTCGATGCAGGTGCTCCGGTCGTGGTCGCGGTCACGCCGGTCGATGCGGGAACGCCCGCTCCGGTGGTGGCCGTGACGAGCGGGGGAGAAGGGCCTCCGTGGTTGATCATCGGCATCGCCGGGGGCCTCGCTGCGCTCGTCTTCCTCATCGTGGTCGCCCGGCGCCGTTCGCGGCCGCCCACCCTCGACGACTGATCTGTTGCCCATGAAGCACGCGGTTCTTCTGTGGGTCTCGTTGGGGTTTGCCTCGTCGTGCGACTGCGGGATGCCGTTCGAGCCCGATGCAGGGTCAGTCGATGCCGGCTCGGAGGATGCCGGCGCGATCGACGCCGGCGAGGTGGACTCAGGTTTCGACGCCGGCCCCTTTGATGCGGGCTTCGACGCAGGCTTCGATGCCGGGCAGGACGCCGGAGTCGATGCCGGGCCAATCGATGCCGGTGATGGGTGTCCCGTGCCTTCTGATGCGGGCCCGGTCTTCCGCCTTCGTGCGATGGCCGCCAACCTCACCAGCGGCAATCTGCAGTCCTACGATCCCGGCAACGGCGCGCGGATCATGCAGGGTGCTGACCCCGACATCGTCATGATTCAGGAGTTCAATTACGGCGTGCGCACTCCGGCAGACATCGGCGGTTTCGTCGACGCGACCTTCGACGGCGGCTTCGCCTGGTACCGCGGGGCGGGCGGCATTCCCAACGGGGTCATCAGCCGGTGGCCGATCGTGGGGCAGGGTGAATGGACAGGGGAGTCGCCGGATCGCAACCTCACCTGGGCGCACGTCGACCTTCCGGGCCCCACCGATCTCTGGGTGATCTCCGTGCACCTGCCGACCTCGAGCGCGACCTCGCGCAATACCGACGCTCGGACGATCATCACTCAGCTCGGCGCGCTCGTACCGCGGGGTGACTACGTGTTGATCGGCGGAGACTTCAACACCAACACCCGCAGCGAGTCGGCCTTCAGCACCTTGTCGGCGCGCTTCACGACCTCGGGCCCGTATCCAGTCGACACCTTCGACAACGACGGCACCAACGCCAATCGCAGCAAGCCGTACGACAACGTCTTCGCGTCGCCGTGCCTGGGTCGGCTGCAGCGGCCCACGATCATGGGCAGCTCGACCTTCGACGCCGGTCTGGTCATCGACACCCGCGACTACCAGCCGCTGAGCGATCTCGCGCCGGCGCTGCAGAGCGACTCCGCGTCGACGAACATGCAGCACATGGGCGTGGTGAGAGACTTCTTCATTCAGCCCTGAGCGACTACCGTCTCGATCATGAAGCGCGCGGTCCTGTTGGTGCTGTTTGGAGTCGGAGCTTCCTGTGGTCCCCCCGTCGTCGAACTGGACGGCGGGCGCGACGCGGGAATCACCGAGACGGATGCGGGCACGGAAGTCGATGCCGGCTTCTCCGATGACGCGGGCATGGATGCTGGCGAAGTCGATGCCGGTGAGCCCGACGCGGGTGAACTCGACGCAGGTGAACCCGATGCGGGCGCTCCCGACGCAGGTGAAGTGGACGCAGGTGTCGACGCAGGCCTCCCACCTGGCTTCGATGGAGGACCACGAGCGCCCTTCGATGCGGGTGTGTGCCCCGTGGCGACGGGTATTGGCCCGGTCTACCGGCTGCGCGCGATGGCGGCCAACCTCACCAGCGGCAACCTTCAGTCATACGATCCCGGCGACGGCGCCCGGATCATGCAGGGAGTGGATCCTGACGTGATCATGATCCAGGAGTTCAACTACGGCGTGAGCCGCAACAGCACGAACAATGCCGGCACCATTCTCTTTGTCGCGCAGACTTTCGATGGCGGCTTCTCATGGGCCCGTGGGGACGGCGGCTCAATTCCCAACGGCATCATCAGCCGCTGGCCGATCCTCAGCAGCGGCGACTGGACTGACTCCCGAGTGGCGAACCGGGCCTACACCTGGGCTCGCATCGACATCCCCGGGCCCAATGATCTCTGGGCGATCTCAGTGCACCTGCTGACCGCGAACCCCGCGACGCGCGCAGCCGAGGCGCTGGAGCTGATCGGCTTCATCAACGCCAACGTCCCCGACGGTGACTACCTGCTGCTCGGCGGAGACTTCAACACCGCGTCGCGCACGTCCCCCAACCCTGATGGCGGCGTCGGTGAGACCGCCTTCGACAACCTCTCACAGCGCTTCTTCGTGCTCGGCCCGCACCCCGTCGACCAGACTGGCAACGAGAACACCAACACCAACCGCAACAAGCCCTACGACAACGTGCTCGCCTCGCCGTGCCTCGCGCAGCTGCAGGGCCCGACCACGCTGGTGACCTCGACGTACAGCTGGGGCGCGGTGATCGACACCCGTCTCTACACGCCGGGCGCTGATCTCGCGCCGGCGCTGGCGACCGACTCGGCGTCGACCGGGATGCAGCACATGGGCGTGGTGAAGGACTTCTTCATTCAGCCCTGAAGCGCCGCGCGCTGCGATGGCCTGGGGGATGAAATTTCTCCACCTTCACGTCGCGGCCGTCGCTCTTGAAGGTGATGGCGCCGTCGAGATCGGTGCGATGGCATTGCGCGCCGGTCGATCGCCACCGGCGCACCACGTCTGCCCGCGGAAAGTCGAAGCGGTTGTGCCGCCCGACGCAGAACACCACATGACGGGGCGAGGTCTTCGCCACCAGGTCTGGGGTGGAGCTGGTGTCGCTGCCGTGATGCGCGGCCTTCACCACCGTGACCTGGCTCAGCGGCAGCATCGCTTCGGCGGTGGCCTCGACGTCCCCCAGCAACAAAAACGTCACGTCTCCATGGCGCACCAGCAGCACGATCGAGCCATCGTTCTCGCCCTCGAGCTGTGAGCGATCGAGCGGAGGACCGAGCACCTCAATCCGCGCGGCACCGAGCTTGAGCGATGCTGAGCCGATCTCCTGCTCCTCGATCTGCGCGTTTCCGGCCGCGGCGATCAGCTCCGTCACCAGGGGTCCCTCGCCGACGTCCGCTGGCAGCCAGAGGCGATCGGCCGGTACTTCTTCCAGCGCGGTGATCAGCCCGAGCGCGTGATCGGGGTGCGCGTGCGTCAGCACCGCCAGATCGAGGCGGCTGATTCGTTGCTGCTTGAGAAACGGCACGACGAACCGGCGGCCGGTGTCCTGTCCTTGAGGAACTCCGCCGCCATCGATCAACGCGTGGTGGCCCTGTGAGCTGAGCACCACGGAATCGCCCTGGCCCACCGCGAGGAAGGTGACCGTCAGCGCGTCACTGCGAGGGGGCCCGGCCAGGTGCAGCGCCAGCGCCGCAGGGGCCGCCAGGGCGAACCATCGCCATCGCCCCCGCAGGAAGACCAACGCCAGCAGCCCCAACCACCAGGCCGCCAGCACGAACGCGTTCGCGGTGGGCAGCTGAGCGGTCGAACCCGGCATCGCCGCGAAGGTCTGGGCGATGAAGACGAAGACGCGCGAGAGCTGAATGCCCGCCCACAGGACCGGTGCTGCAAGGGCCGGCCACGCCACGTGCACCGCCGCCCCACTCGCGGCGACCACGGTCAACAGCCCGGAGAGGGGCAGGGTGACCACGTTCGAGACCAGGCCCGCGAGGCTGACGCGCTGGAAGGCCGCCAACACCAGGGGAGCCGTCGTCAGCGTGACCGCGAGGCTGGCGGCGAAGGTCTGCAGGGCCGCTTCTCTCCAGCGGGCCAGGCGCAGCCTCCACCCGGTCTGGGTCGCGGGCGAGGGCGGCGCGATCGGGATCGCCGCGCGGAGGGTGGGGGAGAGCAGCACCAGGGCGGTGACGGCCAGAAACGAGAGCTGGGTCGAGAGATCGAACGGCGCTGCGGGGTCGACCACCAGCATCCCCAGCGCGGCGAGCGCGAGCGCGTTGAGGGCATCGCTGCGCCGCTTCACCAGCCACGCGCCCAGCACCAGGCTGCACATCAGCGCCGAGCGCACCGCGGGGCCCTGCCAACCTGTGAACAGCACGTAGCCCCACACCACGGGCAGCGCGAGCGGCACCGCGAACGCGCGTGGATCGGTCAGGCGCAAGCGCGTCTTCATGCGGCGCGAGAGCAGCCAGCGCAGCACCGCGAACAACGAGAACGCGAGCACCGCCACGTGCAGGCCGCTCACCGAGAGCACGTGAGCCAGGCCGCTGCGCGCGAACGCATCTTCGAGATCGTCGCCCAGCTCGGCCCGCGCCCCCGCCGAGAGCGTCAGCAGCAAAGCCGCGGCGGTGTCGTCTTCGGTGAGCCGGTGCGTGTCGGCCGAGAGCGCCTGGTGTTCGCGCTGCAACCAGCGCCGCCACCCCGCCGCGGGAGTGAGCGTGACCAGGCGCGCCGGCGAGTAGCCACCGCTCACCGGCTGCCCGCGTCGCCAGGCCCACTCGCTGCGATTCCATTCGCCCGGGTTAGCGGCGTCTTGCAGGTGTTTGAGCTTGGTCTCGACGCGCACCAGCTGTCCCGCGAGCACGGCGGGTTCCCGATCGCCTGCGAGCGCCGCCTTGAAGCGTTTCGGAACACCGTCGACCCGCGCGACGTTGAGGGTGAACCCATGCGAGGTGACGTCTTCCACCAACCCTTCGAGTGTCACCTTCAC
>JAYVNA010000424.1:0-4795 GCA_043758715.1 Archangium sp. | reverse complement strand
CCGGCCAGGATGAAACACCCTGGGCGTGCAGGCCACGCAGCGCTTCGTCGGCAGTCACCACCCAAGAATACCCTCGCATTCCGAGCAGTTGCGAACTCGGGTGCGACATTTCGCGGCGGGGTGGCTCCCTTTCGCATGCGCTTTTCCACCCTCGCCGCCCTTCTCCTTCTGTGTGCCTGTCAGAACACGGCCGTCATCGTGCGCAGCGCCGACTGTGCCCGCACCTGCCACGGGTGTTGCGACGTCACCGGCGCCTGCATGCCGGGCACTGCCACTGACGCGTGCGGCGCGCCGGGCGATCTCTGCTCGGCCTGCGGAGCCAACGAGTTCTGCGCCGAGTCGCGCTTCTGCTCGCCAATTGAACGCATCGAAGTACCTGACGCGGGTCAGCAACCCGTCGACGCGGGCATGACGCGGTGTCCCCCTGATGGCTGGTGCCTCGACGGGCTCGACGCGCAGAACGCGCCCGTCACCACCGCGCACCTCAGAGCCGTGTGGGCGCAGGCGGCGAACGATGTCTGGGTGGTGGGCGATCAGGGCACCATTCTCCATTTCGACGGCACGCAGTGGAACCGGGCCACCAGCGGCGTCAGCGACGATCTCTTCGGCGTGTGGGCCGCGAGCGCGACTGACGTGTGGGCGGTCGGTGGTTCCGGCAACCCCACCCTGCCCATCGGCGTGGTGATGCACTTCGACGGCACGCAGTGGGTGGCGGCGCAGCGAAATCTCCCGCGCGTCGACGCGGTGTGGGGCAGCGCGGAAAATGACGTGTGGTTCGCCGGTCCCGCAGGTTCGCTGCATCACTGGAACGGCAGCACCTTCACCGCGGTGTCGAGCAACACCACCAAGGACATCGTCGATCTCTCGGGCAGTGGCTCATCGCATGTGTGGGCGGTGGGCTCGTCGGGTCTCATTCTCGAGTTCGACGGCAGCACCTGGCGCGAAGTGCCCACCACCAATCAGAGCGGGCTGACCTCGGCGCTCGCGTTCGGTCCGGCGCTCGCGTGGGTGGCGGGCGGCAACGGCGCCTTCGGCAGCTGGGACGGCACCGCGTGGACGAGCTTCTCGGTGGGCCAGGACATCACCGTGATGGGTTTGTGGGGCGCGCGGCCCGACGCCGTCTGGGGCGTGGGCCCGAGCGGCGAAGTGCAGTTCTTCAACGGCACGCGCACGGTGACGCGGGTGACCCACACGCCGAATTTGCTGCGCGATGTCCACGGTTGCAGCGAACGTGATGTGTGGGCGGTCGGCTTCAACGGCACCATCCTGAGGTACCAACCGTGAAGACCCTGCTCATCTTCGCGGTGGTGTTCGCAGGCTGTCAGTGCGGCAGCAAAGTGGTCGGCTCTGAGGCCGAGCTGCTCGTCTCGTCGAGCCGGGCTCGCTGGAGTTCGGCGCGCTCGCTCCGTTGGCTGGCGGCGGCGTGGAGGGGCAAACAGCAAGAGCGGTCGGTCACAGCTCCGAAAGGATCTTCTGCACCCGGGGAATGAACTCGTCGCCCTTCGGTGCGGCCACCAGGTACCGCTCGTACGCCTTCCGCGCGCGTGCGGTGTCTTTCGGGCTGTGCGTCCGCTCTGCGATGCGCGACCACGCGCTGCCCAACGCGAGCAGGCACGAAGCGTTTCGGGGTTCGAGCTTCACGCAGTGCTCGAGCTTCACTACCGCCGCCTCGTAGCTCTGCGCGCGATTCAAAGAGAGCCCATCAGCGAGCAGGTCCTTGGTCGAACGAACGGGTGAAGGGGCCACCGCCGGCTGCCGCACCACGGGGGGAGGCGGCTCGTTGCCCAGCAGCTTCTCGAACTCCGCCTGGCCGCGGAGCGGATCGAGATCCTTCTCGGCGCGGAGCTCCTCGAGGAGCGGCGGCAACCCCACCAACCCGATCGCCGCCCGCAGCTGGGCGAGCGCTTCAGGCGGCAGCCCGATCTGCGCCAGTACGCAGGCGAGCTCGAGGTGAAGGCGCGCAGCCTCCGCGGGGGTGTCGGGATGCTCCAGGGCGCGTTCGGTCAGGTCTCTCGCCTCGCGGTGGTGGCCCTGCTTGCGCGCGGCCAGCGCGGCCCCGGTGAGCGCGAGGCGATTGTCCGGCTCGGCGGCCCGCACTTCGGCCCACGCGACCGCGGCCGTCTCGAAGTCTTGCGCGGTCATCGCGGTCTGCGCGCGTTCCAACGCGAGGGAGACCTCAGGTTTTCGAAGCGGCGCGGCGGTGGTCACGGGCACGGGCAACGGAGGATCTGCCTTGTAGAGCGCGGCCGTCATGCCGATGACCACCAGCAGAAGAACGCCCGCGATCCACCCCAGGTTCGACTTCGGCTTTTGCCGATGTTCGAGCTCCGTCACCCGGTTGGGAGGCGGCGGGAGCGGCGGTGAGCGGGGCTTCACCGGCGCGTCGGCCGCGAGGCGCTCGGCGGCGGCGAGCGCGGCCAGGCGCTTCACCAGCCCTGAGAACTCTCTGGGGTCTGCGTCGCGCTGGGCGGCTTCGAACAGCGCGTGCGACGAGCTGACCTGCGCCTCGAACAGCCCGCCCAGAAAGGCCGCGACGTCCTCTTCTTCCGCGCAGTCGGGGAAGGCCGCTTCCAGCGCGTGCGCGAACGCCCGGCCCGTCTGAAAACGATCCGCGGGGTCGGCAGAGAGCGCCTTCACCACCACCGCGCCCACCCGCGTCGAGACCGTGGGCACGAGGGTGCTGGGGTCGATCGGCGGCGCGCGGCAGGCTTCCAACGCAGCCTCGGGCGTCTTCACCACCGCGCGCCGCGTTCCCGTCAGCAGCTCGAACAAGATGATCCCCGCGGCGTAGAGATCGGTGCGCCCGTCGATGGGCTCTTCCAGCAACTGCTCGGGCGCCATGTAGCCAAGCGTGCCGCGGAGCTCGCCGGCCTGGGTGCGCATCAGGCGCCCCTTCGCCTTCGCGATGCCGAAGTCGATCACCTTCACGTGGCCCGCGTAGGACACCATGACGTTTCGGGGCGAGACATCGCGGTGAACGATGTTGAGCTTCTGGCCCGTGGGATCCACGAACGTGTGGGCTGCGTGCAGCGCGAGCACCAGGTCTCTGACCAATCGCAGCGTGATCGGCACCGGCATCAGCACACCCGCGCGCTGGGCCACCTTGCTGATGAGCGCGAGGTTCTGACCGGCGACGAACTCCATCGCCAGATACAGCTCGCCCGAGGTCTCGTCGCGGCCCAGGTCGTACACCTGCGCGATGTTCGGGTGAGAGAGGCCCGACGAGATGCGCGCCTCGTCGAGGAACATCTTCACGAACGCTTCGTCATTACGAACGTCAGGGAGAATTTGCTTCAGCGCGACGAACTTCTTGAAGCCACCGGGCCCGGGCAGAAACGCGAGAAAGAGCTCGGCCATGCCTCCGACGGAGAGGCGGGCGAGGATCTCGTACGCCCCCACCTTCCGTCCGAGGTCGAAGTCATCTGGCACCCAGGGAGCAGAACATGGGGCCACGATGTGAGGAACCTGAACCAGCCGTGGCATTCTTCAGAGGCCGTGTTCCCTCCCCGCCGTGAAGTGCTGCGCGCGAAGTCAGGCTCCCTCGCGCAGACCCCCCTGCCGTTGCTGCTGCACGCACTCCTGGTGGAGGAGCGGTCGGCCACGCTCGAGCTCAAGCTTCGCAATCTGGAGAAGCGGCTGCACTTCGACGAAGGCGTGCCGGTCGGCTGCGAGTCGAACCTGCTGCACGAGACGCTGGGCAAGACGCTGGTCTCCAAAGGCAAGCTGACCGAAGCGCAGCTGCACGGTTTGATGTCGGACGGCGCGTCGCTGGGCAAGTCACTGCAGACGCTGCTGCTCGAGCGGCAGCTGATCTCAGGGTTCGAGATCTTCAAGCTGTTGCAGGCAAATCTGGGTCACACCCTGCTCGACGCCTTCCGCTGGGCCGACGCGCAGTGGCGGCTGTTGCCGCTCGAAGAAGTCGACACGCCGATTCGCATGAACACCGCGCAGCTCGTCTACACCGGCGCAGCGCAACTGGCGGCCGAGACCATCGCCACGCACTTCACCCTCGAGGACACCACCGTGCTCGCGCTGGTGAACAACCCGCAGGATGAGCTCAAGGTCTCCGCGAAGGACACGCGCTTGCTGCAGGCGCTCAAGAAGCGCACGCCGCTGGGCGCGTTGTGCAGCCTGCCGGGCCTGACGCGCGACGAGGTGCTGCGCCGGCTCTACGCGTTGTGCGTGCTGGAGTTCGCCGAACACGCGACCGTGGTGGACGCCCGCCCGAAGACGCCGGTGCCGCAGCCCGCGCCCGAGCTCGCCGCCCCCGCCCCGTTGATCGACGGGCTTCCGTACCTCGATGACGACGAAGCGAAGATGAACCTGCTCGCCAGCGAGTTCCTCTCGTTTCGCGGGAAGGACTGCTTCGAGCTGCTCGGGGTGAAGGTCGAGACGCAAGGCGGGGCGTTGCAGAAGGCGTTCTTGAGCAAGTGCGAGGCGCTCACGCCCTCGCGGTTCAAGAGCGCCGACGCGCGCGGCAAGGCCGAGATCCTGTTGATGGTCTACGCGCGCGCCTTCGGGGCCCTGAGCGATCCCGAACAACATGCGCTGCAGCGCAAACGCCGCGAGACGCTGACCGCGCAGAAGAAGGGCGCCGCGCAGAACCCGAAGGCCGCGACCGAACACTTCAAGATCCGCACGGAGCTGCTCGACGCGCAGTCCCAGTTCGACGAGGGACGCAGACGGCTCGACGCGGGCCAGGTGAAGTCGGCGGTCGAACACTTCGAGTACGCGCTCGACATCGAGCCGCGCGGCCGCACCCTGGCGTGGCTGGCGCTGGCGCGCTTCCGGCTGA
>JAYVNA010000423.1:0-4809 GCA_043758715.1 Archangium sp. | reverse complement strand
TCATGGTGCCGACGATGGACCCTTTGACCTCTCCGTCAGCGTACGGATCGTCGGTGTCTTCGGCGGCGGCGGTGAAGATCAGCTCTTCCGTCGGGCCCACGCACAGGTCGGTGAGCGAGAGGGAGACTCCGCCGAGGTCACCCAGGCTCACGGGAATGACTTCGCGCAGGCAGGCCGCGGTGATCGCCCCCGTGGCGAGCTCCAGCTCGAAGCGCGCGCGGTCGAGCTTCACCAGGGCGTTCTCCCGCTTCGTTCCGTTGCCGCGTTGCGCGAGGAAGAGGTCGGGCCCGGTCGCGACGGCGCCTTCGATGTTGAGCTCGTGAATTCGTTCGCCGAGCGCGGCATAGAGCGCGTCGAAGGAAATGATGCGGCGGGTTCCCGTGACGAGGTCGAGCGCCACCCCGCGTCGCCTGTCCGCGGTCGACCCGGAGCCGATGGCCAGCAGCGCGCCGCCGCTCACCATCAGGGCCTCGAAGTCGGGCTTCTCCTTCTTCGGAATGTTGCGCCGCGCGGCCGGGCTCAAGGCCAGCGGGGTGGGGTTTGCGCCCGAGAGATCAGTGCGCAGCAGCTCGAGGGCATCGTCTGCGACCACGTAGAGGAACCCTTCGTGATGAACGAGCCCACTGGCGGCGGAGACATCGAGGTGCGTGATGAGCTCGAGCTTCATGGGCCCGGACCCTAGCGCTCTCGTGACGCGCGTGAATGTGGTGCAGTGAGCCTCATGAGAGCATTCCTCCTCGCGATCGTGATCGCCTGTGTTGCCCGGGCGGAACCGCCTCATGAGGGCCTCGCCGCGGTCCCCGCGCGCCTTCGCGCACCGCTGGCGACCGCGACTTCGCAACGCGTGTGGCTTACCTGGTACGGAGAGAAGAACGGCCTTACGAGGATGAAGGGCAACGCCCGGAGCTTCGATGACGTCTCTGAGTTCATGCGTGCCCTCAACAACCTGGTCGAGTGTCCAAAGGGCCCGGCGCGCGTCGTCGAGCGTGACCGCAAGGGCGGCTTTCGGGTCGAGTTGATCGGGGGGCGTTCACCGGCGCCCGTGCTCGACGTCGCCCCCGCCGATGTCGAGTTCCTGTTCAAGGGGTTCGAGCTCACGTCGACCGTCAAAGTGCGCGATCTAGTCGAGTTCGAGCTGACCTTCCCCCCGAGCCCATGACACTCGTTTGACGTAGGGGTCAGTCGAGCAGCGGCTCGATGGTGTCGGCGATCTGGTCGACGATCTTCGCGCGCTGCTTGTCGACCGCCTCGACGATCTTCTCCTTGTCCTTCTTCGAGACGAAGTCAGGCAAGCCCTTCAGATCATCGATCGTCAGGGGCGGGCCGAAGATGGGCACCTGGAAGCCGTCGTCGAATTCTTCGAGCACCTCCGCCACCCCCGAGATTTCCGCGAAGGTCTTGAGCAGCTTGTCGCGGTCCTTGCCGCTCGAGTCGTTGAGCTTCGTGAACAATTCGTCGCGGGTCAGCCCGAGCTCCTTGGCCACGTCGTCGACGAACGCGCCGATGTTGCGCTTGTTGTTGTCGAGGTTCGAGAAGACCTTGGCGAACTCTTCGTCGAGCCCGGCCGCGATGAGGAAGGCCTTCGCGTCGGCTTCACTGCCGTGTTCGGCTTTTTCCTGCCGGCGCGCCCCGAGGAACTCATTGAGCGCGAACGAAGCGATCGCCAGCCCCACGCCAGCGATCTGCCCGCCCGGAATGAGCAACAGCACGCCCGAGGCCGCGTTGAGGCCACTCACGGCGACATCGCCGATCGACCCATTGTTGGCGGTCTGCGCGAAGTCGATCACACCCACTACCGCGGCGGGCGGCCCGGAATTGCGGCCTCTTTGTAAGCCGGGCTGACAGGGCTTCAGCTCACCGCGGGGCGAACCCAACCCATCTGCAGCACCGCGAGCACCAGCGTCCACGCTTCGTCTTCGGGCGTCCGCTCCGCAGCGAGCTGGGTGATCAGCGGCGTAGGAGCGGCGGGGCGCTCGGCAGCGCAGGTGGTGCGGGTATCGAGCGTCGCTGCGTCGCGGCCGTGCAGCGCGAGCTGACCCCCGAGCCGGTAGCTGCCGAGCTGAGAGCCGTCGGGGCCGAAGAGGGCGGGCTCTCCCAGCTTGAAGGTGCCGAGGGGCTTGTCGTTGACCTGCGCGTGACACACCCCGGCCGCCACGCGCAGCTCGAGGCGGTGAGCAGAAGTCACCGCGAGCAGCCGGCCATCCTTGCCATCGTTCTTCGACTCCATGGTGAAGGCGAGCAACCAGCCAGAGTCCGCGTGCGTGGAAGGCACCCGGCCAGCGCCCTGATCATTCCGGCCGAAGAGGCTCTCCGTGTAGGTCGAGCTGCCGACCCACTCGCGGGTCAGCCCGGTCAGCGAGTCGCTGCTCCACGGAAGCAGATCCGTCAGCTTGCCGGACTTCACCTCGGCGCCCAGCTGGTACATCTCTTCCGAGCCGCCGCGGAGCTTCACGAACGTGAAGGTGATCGTGAGCGGGATGATCACGCCGAGCACGAACGCGATGATGAGCACCCCGAGCACCTCGAGGATCGACTGAACGTCCATGGGCGCCTCATACCTCGAATTCCTGAACAGCAACCTCTCAGGACAGTCAGAGCGGCGTGAACCGCGCGGAGTGCTCAATCGCATGGAGTTGTAGATCAGTGGCAACGAAGAGCGTGGCGATGCGTTCGCCGCTGCGAGTTCAGAAGTCGCTTCAGGAGAAGCTGACGGAAAAGGCATCGAGAGGCCGCGGTGCTTTCGGTGACCCAGCTCCCGAGGCAAACGGTGGGCAGGCTCTCGGCGCGCGGCTCAGTCACGAAGTACACGTTGCTTCGACTCGCGTGGCGCGCCCGGGGGGAGCCACTCTCCCGCAACGTAATCGTGGGATTACGTTGCTCGAGTTCTGCTCCGGAACCCAACGTCACCATCACAACGCCTGGCTCACTGCCGAACAAAAGCCCGAAGCAGAGAGGCCCGCTCGGGAAAGCGCAACCGCCGCGCCTGTCCCGACCACGCACCTCGCGGCGCTGCAATGACGATCGATCGGAACGTCGGCGTGATTGACGGCGCACGGCCGGCCGTTGACCGAATTGATCCAGGTCAAGGAATGGCCTCGCCGAAACTGCGCTCAGCTATAGGGGCCGCGTGTCCATTCGTCCCACGCAGGCGCTGATGCGCTTTCTGGCCGTCGCTGCCGGCTGCGTGCTCGTGGGCACCGTCACCTACGCGTTCTTCGGCGTGCGCGGCGCGGGCCATCAACACCCGCCGCTGCCCTGGCCCTTCCTCGACATGTGGGTGCGGTGGGACGCCGGCTGGTACGAGCAGATCGCCGCGCGCGAGTACACCTACTCGGCCACCGAACAGAGCGCGGCGGCGTACTTCCCGCTCTACCCGCTGGCGATGCGGGTGCTGATGCTCACGGGCCTCAACGTCTACGTCTCGGGCATCGTGCTCACCTTCGTCTTCGGCGCGGGCGCGGTGGTGATGTTCTCGCGCTGGGCCACCCTGATGAAGCCGGAGTCCGCCAGCCTCGCCACCTGGCTGCTCGTGCTCTGGCCCTTCTTTTTCTACATCGTGGGGGCGATCTACTCAGACGCGTTGTTCCTGCTCTGCGTGACGAGCGCGTTTTTGATGCTGGAGAAAGGCAAAGTCGGTTGGGCCACGCTCTTCGGGGCGCTGGCGACGGCGACGCGGCCGATCGCTCCGGCGGTGGTGTTGGGTTTGCTCATTCGTCACCTCGAATTGCGGCGCAGGGCAGGGCTGCCGATTCGCGCGCGCGATTTTCTGCCGCTCGCCTCGGCTGCCGGGCTGATCGCGTTCATGACCTTTCTGTGGTGGCGCTTCGGAGATCCCATTGGCTTCGTCACCACCCAGGTCGGCTGGAACCAGCTCTCCGGGCCCGCGGCGATCTTCAAGTACGGCGCGCTCTCGAAGATGAAGACCATCGATCTCACCTTCCCGTTCTTCCACGCGATGCTCGCCTTCGCCGCGCTCGCCTCGGCGTGGCCGATGCGCAAGAGCCTGGGCTGGGGCTATTCGGTCTACGTAGCGGTCGCGATCGGGCTGCCGTTGATCAGCAGCCGCGACTTCATCGGGCTGGGCCGCTACGCGATCGCGGTGTTCCCCTTCTTTCTGCAGGGGGCGCTGTTCTTCGCCGAGCGTCCCCGCGGGAAGGTGCTCTGGTTCGGCTTCAGCCTCGTGATGCTGGTGTGGATGCTCTCGCGCTTCTCGATGGGCTTCTACACCTCGTAGCTTGTTCACCATGAAGCGTGAATCTCCCGCTTCACTTCATCGATTTGAGCGAGTGCCCCGTTCAACCTGAAGGCTTCGGGTGCGCCAAGCGGCTGCCGTTACTCGCGGCGGGCTCACGGCCCGGAACCTGCTCAGGGGACTGGCAACCCGAACAAGGAGCCTCACCATGGTGAACGCCGAGAAGATGGTCGAACTGGTCCGTGACGCCGCTGCCCCGAAGCTCGACGCCGCGATCAAGCTGGAACACCGCGCTGTTGCCGGGCTCAAGAGCGCCGCGAAGAGCACCCGCACGCTGGCGAGGGAAAACCCGCTCGCCACCGCCGGCGTGGCGCTCGGCGCAGGCGTGCTGTTGGGGGCGATCGCGCACAGCGTGTTCGCTCCGAAGGCGACCGTGGGCGACACCCTGATGAGTGCGCTGCGCTCGAGTGCGAAGCGCGTGAAGAAGCTCGCTATCTGACCGCGCGCCGTTCGACGGCGGTCACGGTGAAGCTCTGCTCGACGTTCTGGTACTCGCCCTCATACCGGGGGTAACGCCAGCCGTTGAACTGCGTGCGCAGGCACCTGGCGAGCAGAGA
>JAYVNA010000422.1:0-4833 GCA_043758715.1 Archangium sp. | reverse complement strand
CCTCGACGTACTTCCACTGCGGGGCGTCGGGCGCCAGGGTGACGCCGCGCGCGTCGGCCTGAATGGCCTGGGCCTCGCTGGGTGCGTCTTCTTTGCTTCCGCAGGCGAGGCAGAGGAACGATGACAGGACAATCCACGCGGTTCGGTTCATTCGAGCACCAGGTCTTTCGGGGTCACGGTGAGACGGCCTGCAGTTCGCGAACGCTCGACGTCGAGCCGGAACGCGGTGAGATCGACTTCGGTCGCCTCGAGCAACAGCTCGCCCAGGGTGCGACGCGCCAGCAGTAGATCTTGAATGTCGGCGCTCCCGCGGCTGACGGCAGAATCGAGCCGGTCGACCACGCTGCGCGCCAGGGGCAGGGTCTCATCGGCCAGGCGTTGCCGGCGGGACTCGAGGCTGGCGGCCTCCGCTCCATAACGGCGGGCGGCGTCCCGGCCGATCTGCACCAACTGCATCTTCGCGCGCTCGGCGGCCTTGGCAGCGATCGCCGCGGCCGAGGCATCGGCCTGGCCGTGATCGAAGATCGGCAGCGGCAGCGAGAGGCCCACGAAGAGGCTGTTGGGCTGGTTGCCCGAGATGACGAATTGATCGCGCACGTACCCGAAGCGCACCGTGGGGTCGGGGATCGCTTTGGCCCGCGCGAGCTGCTCGGCCGCCCGCGCGCTCGCAGACGCCGCTTCGAGCGAGAGCACGTCAGGCCGGTGCTCGATCGCGTCATCGGGGTATTGCCCCCTCAACCGGGACAACCACGCGGCCGAGAGCGCGGGCGCCTGAAAGGGCTCGCAGGGCACGCCCGCCACCGCGCTGCACACCCTCAAGTTCGAGAGCAGCAACGCCTGTTGTTCTTGAAGCGCGGTCTGCAGCTTCTGCTCCTCGAGCCGGGCGCGATCGGCGTCGAGCATCGCGCTGTCGCCTTTCTCCGCCCGCGCCAGCTGCACCGCGCTGAGCCTCGCCGCGTCGGCGACCAACGCGGTGAGCTGGGCGATGCGGCGTTCAGAAGCGGCGACCTCCCCGATGGCTTCCTGCAGGTCGTGGTACCGCTCGTTCAACTGCGCCCGGGCGTCGTACACGGTGGAGCGGGCCGCGAACCTTGTGGCGTCTTGCCGGGGCCCGCGCTTGCCCAGTTCGACCAACTCGGAGAGCCCCACCGCGTAGTTGGGCACGCTGCCAAACGGGGTTCCGGGCGGGTTGGTTTCCCCCACCGGCAGCGTGTTGGCCGAGACGTCGAGGGTGGGGTTGGGCAACAGCAGCGAGCGCTCGTAGTCGGCGCGCGCGTTGGCCAGGCGGCTGCGGGTCAGCTGCAGCTCGGGCGCGTGTTCCCACACCAGCTCGATGAGCGTCGCTTCGTCAGGGCCGCTGGCGAGGTTCAGCGACGAAGGCGCACTGGCGAGGATGAGGGCGAGGATCGGGAACACGCAGGGACGCTGTGCACGCTGCGTTCCCACCCCGCTCCCCCCGGGCGTGGGGCAGGGCGTGGGGCTTCTTGTTCCCGCGAAAGACAAAAAGTCCCATGGCCCTGCCCCATCTCAGGCGGGCAGCTGGCCCCGAATGAGGTCGCAAATGACGTCGAGGTCCTGGGGCTTGCTCAGCACCGTGGTGTTGCCAATCGCCTCGGCTTTGGTGCGAACCCGCTCGTCGGCGTAGCCGGTGAGCACCACGAAGGGGCAACTTACGCCGCGCGCCCGGGCCAGGGCGATCATGTCGAGGCCAGAACAGCCGGGCATTTGAACATCGGTGAGGATGAGGTCAGGCAGCCCGCGGGGGTTTTGAAAGCGCGCGATGAAGTCGAGGAAGTCGAGCAGCTCGTCCCCGTCCTCCAGCTCCACCACGTCGGCGCCGTCGCGGCGAAGGGCCCAGACCAGCAGTTCCCTCAGCTCGTCATCGTCTTCCGCCACCAGCACCATCGGTCTTCGTTTGATTGGCATCAAAGCCTCCGGGTCGCGGCACTGAGCATCAGCCGAGCCAGCTGGCACGCCCCGGGCATTGCGGTCCCCACCCCGGTGTTTCGTGGCACAACCGGTACGCCGCCCCGCCTTCAGGTGGGACATTTGCAGAGGTCATCATCATGACGGTCGCTCGAAAGCTGGTCTTTGCGCTCGGGGCGTTGGCGGTGTTGGCGCTGGCAGGTCAAGCGATCGTCCAGCTGCGGCAGGAATGGAACTGGTACGTCGACGAGAGCGAAGCCGACGCCCTTCGTCTGGGTCGCGCGCTCGCAGGTCCCCTCGCCTTCGCGGCGCAGGGCCCCGACGGGGTGCAAAAGGTCACGCAGCTGACCGAAGCGGTCGACGTCGCGCTCGACACCGACGTGCGCTGGCAGTGGGCCGACGAGAGCCCGCGCCTGCCCGCCGAGCCGCCCAAAGGAACCCTGGCGGCGCTGCGCCGCGGAGAGACCGTCTCGTGGATTCAGAAACGCGGCGGGGCGGCCAGCGTGGTGGCGGTGGTGCCGGTGGTGGTCAATGGCCGGCTGGGCGTGGTCTCGTTTCTCGACGACACCAGCATTCAGCGCGATCACGTGCTGCGCACCATGGTGATGCTGGTGGCCTTGAGCGTGCTGGTGAGCCTGCTGTTCCTGGTGCTCGCGAATTTGCTGGGCCGGCGCATCATCGGCGAGCCGGTCGCCGCGCTCACCCGCGTGGTGGCGGCGGTCGGCCGCGGCGAGTTCGACGTGCGCGCCGAGCCGCGAAGTGCAGACGAACTGGGCGAGCTCGCCCGCGCGTTCAACGGCATGGCGGCCCAGCTGCAAGCCACCCAGGCGCGCCTCGAGCAGGAAACCCAGGCTCGCATCGAAGCGATCGATCGCCTCCGTCACGCTGAGCGGCTGGTCACCGTCGGCAAGCTGGCGGCCGGCGTGGCGCATGAGCTGGGCACTCCGATGAACGTGATCCTCGGGCGGGCCAAACTGATCGCGAGCGGCGAAGTGAAGGGCGACGAGGTCACCAAGTGCGCGCGCATCGTGGGTGAGCAGGTCGACGCGATGATGCGCATCATCCGGCAGTTGCTCGACTTCGCCGCGCGCAAGCAGCCTCACCGGACCGTGGTCGACGGCGCCCAGTTGCTCAGCGACACCATCACCCTCCTGGGGCCGCTGGCGCAGAAGGCCGGCGTCGGCCTCGAGCTCGAGCCCGCGGGGGACAAGACTGAGGTCTCGGTCGATCGCCCCGCGCTGCAGCAGGTGCTCAGCAACCTGGTCGTCAACGCCGTGCACGCCAGCAGGGCCGGCGGGAAGATTAGCCTTGGGGTGAAGCGGGGCCCGGCCACCACGCCCTCGGGCGCGGCGATCCAGACCGTGCAGTTCACCGTGCGCGACTCCGGGCACGGCCTGTCGACTGAAGTGCGCCAGCATCTCTTCGAGCCGTTCTTCACCACCAAGCAAGTCGGTCAAGGCACGGGTTTGGGGCTCGCGGTTTCGTGGGGCATCGCCGAGGATCACGGCGGGTGGATTGCCGCCGAGAGCGAGCCTGGGCAAGGCGCCCTGTTTACCGTTCACCTGCCGGAGACCACTTCGTGACTGCCTCACCGCTGTTGCTGGTCGAAGACGACGAAGCGAGCGCCGAGCTGCTCGAAGAATCCCTGGGTCGGCGCGGCTTCCAGGTGCACCACGTGGCCAACGCCGAAGCGGGCCTCGAGGCGTTGAAGGAACAGGGCTACGCCGCGATGCTCACCGACGTGCTCATGCCGGGCATGGGCGGCCTCGAGCTGTGCCGCAGGGTGGTGGAGTCGCACCCCGATCTCCCCGTGGTGGTGGTGACCGCGTTCGGCAGCCTGGAGACGGCGATCGAAGCCATTCGCGCCGGCGCCTACGACTTCGTCACCAAGCCCTTCGATCTCGACGCGGTGTCCCTGGTGCTGCGCCGCGCGGTCGATCATTACGCGCTGCGCACGGAAGTCCGGCGGCTGCGCGCCACCGTCACGCCCCGCAAGGGCACCGCCGTCGAGCGTTTCTCGTCCCCTTCGCTGGCCACGGTACGAGACGTGGTCACCCGGGTCGCCGCCCTCGACTCCACGGTGCTCATTCGCGGCGAGAGCGGCACCGGGAAAGAATTGGTGGCGCGCGCACTGCACGAAGAGAGCGGCCGCCCTGGTCCCTTTCTCGCGATCAACTGCGCCGCGGTGCCCGAGGCGTTGATCGAGAGCGAGCTTTTCGGTCACGTGCGCGGGGCGTTCACCGATGCGCAGAAGGCCCGCTCTGGGCTGTTCGCGCAGGCCGAAGGGGGCACGCTCTTTCTCGATGAGATAGGCGAGCTCTCGCTCTCGTTGCAGCCGCGGCTGCTGCGCGCGTTGCAGGAACGCAAGGTCAAGCCGGTGGGCAGCGACACCGAGATCTCGTTCTCTGCCCGGGTGGTGGCGGCCACCCATCGCAACCTGGAGCAGGCGGTCGCTGAAGCCCGCTTCCGCGAAGACCTGTTCTTTCGCATCAACGTCATCGCCCTCGAGCTGCCGCCCCTGCGCGCGCGCGGCAACGACGTGCTCACCCTGGCGCACGAGTTCCTGGTCGACTTCGCCGCGCGCATGGGCCGCGAGGTCAGCGGCATGTCACCCGCCGTGGCGGAGCGACTGCTCAACTACGACTGGCCCGGCAACGTGCGCGAGCTGCAGAACTGCATGGAACGCGCGGTGGCGCTGGCCCGCTACGCGCAGCTCACCATCGACGACCTTCCCGATCGGCTGCGCACCTTCCGGGCCTCCGAAGAAGATCGCGACGTCGACGGGGGGGCGGGGCTGGTGACGTTGGAAGAGGTCGAGCGCCGCTACATTCTGCGGGTGCTGCGCGCGGTGGGCGGCAGCCGCAACATCGCGGCGCAGACGCTCGGCATCAACCGCAAGACGCTCTA
>JAYVNA010000421.1:0-4834 GCA_043758715.1 Archangium sp. | reverse complement strand
CGAGAATGAGGTCCTTCTTTCCCGGCTCGACGCTGGGCGAATTCAGCTTCTGCACGGCCTCTTCTGCGACCCGGGTGGCGTCGTCGAAGAAGTGGCTGTTCTCGAGGTGTTCCCAGCCCGCTTGCGCCGCTTGCCCGTCCCACCCCCGGCTGACGAACTCACCGGTGGTCGGGTGAATGGCGGTCGCGGAGTAGTCAGGCCCGAGGCGCGTCTGGCTCTGCTCGATCAACGCGCCTTCAGAGTTGGCGAAGAGCTTCCACTCGAGCCGGGTGCTGAACGAGGCCTCGCAGAAGTTGATGCCCTTCACCGCGCGCAACTTCCCGCACACCGCGAGCAGCAGCCCCGCCTTGTCGGCCACGGGGATCTTGAAGGGATCCCTGGTCAGCGCGGTTTGCCAGACGTCGACGTGCGTGGGGTTGGGTGCGAGCTCGATCTTCCGAATGACCACCGTGGCGTTGGCCTTCGCGAGCTCGCAGGCGGCGAGGGCAAGGCGCTGGCCTTCTTTGACCGCGACCAGGGGTGACGAGGCGAAGCCCCAGGCGCCGTTGACGAGCACGCGCACCCCGAGCCCAAAACGTTCCGAGTCGTTGACCGACGAGACGTGATCGTCCCGAACCGAGACGCCTTCTTCGCGCCGGCGATGAATGCGCAGGTCGGCGTAGCTCGCGCCTGATTTTTTCGCGGCCTCCAGCGTGGCTGCGATCACGTCGAGATAGGTGCTGTCGGCGACGAGGCCGCGGGCGTGCGCCAGCGCGGGAGAGAGCGCGAGCGCAGCGGTGGCCTTGAGCAGGGAACGGCGGCTGAGCGAATTCATGGTCAGAACCCGGCCCAGATGAAGTCGAGCGTGGGGAGAATGTTGTTGCTGCGCACGCGCACCCGATCGCTGAACCCATCAGCGCGCGCCACCACCTGGGTCGCGCCCTGATCGTAGTTGGCGAAGTACGCGCCCACGGCGATCCGGCTGTACTTGAAGACCGCGATGTCGAGCCCCAGGTGCGCCGTGAAGATGAACGGAGAGATCGGCGTGAGCGCGCCGACATCGACGCCGTTGACGTTCAGGTTGCCCTGCTGTCCCGTCAGATAGAGGTTCACCTCACCGCGCAGTCGCAGCAGATCACCAAACGCGTGATCATACGCGCCGCCGATGCGCCCGCAGAAGCCGGTGAGCGGGGCCGCCATCAAGATCTCGAGCGGCGCCAGGAACGAGTTGAGCGGGGTCGCGCTGTTCGGCCCCAGGGGAATGCGCAGCGCCGCGTCGATGCGAAACGTGAGCGCGTCGGTGGTGAAGAAGTCGCCTGAGAACACCAAGCCCACGCGCGGAATGAGCATGAAGCCGATGTCGTTGGGGCTGGTGGTCCAGCTGGGGAAGAAGAAGCCCTTCATCAAGCGCAGCCCGTAGGTGGGCATCAGCAGCCCGGCCTCCGCGGTCAGGCGCACGCCCGTGGGCAGCTCGCCCTGGGCCACTGGCGGCTTGAGAATCGCGAAGCGCGCGTCGAGGTGCGGGGCGACGAAGAAGAGCAGCGGGTTGGCCTGCAGCTCGAAGCGGTTGTGAAACGCGACGCGCAGCGGGTTGAAGACGCCGACGGTGTAGCTGCCGACATTGCCCACGTCGGCGGTGTCGCGCGCGGGGCGGGGCGTGGCCAGCGCCGTGCTCGCGAGGAGAAGCCCGAGCGAAATCGAGAGGTGTTTCACGGCAGACCCCAGGTGCCGGCGATGGGTGCATGATCCGACAGCCGCGACGGGTCGCCCGTGATGCCCAGGCGCCCAGGGCCCTGCAGCACGTCGGTGTTCGACCAGCTCTCGCCCTTGCGAATGAACAGGTAGTCGAGCGTGCGGTTCCAGCGGCCGGGCTCACCCTCGTCATTCACGCCATCGGGCCCGAGCAGGGTGTGGGTGAAGTACGGCAGCTGCGCCGCCTCGCCCACGCCGTAGCGCGCGAGCGGAATGAACGGCTCGTACGAGTCGTAGAATTTCTTCATCACCGACGGCGTGTACGGCGGCTGTTCGTATTCGGTGCCTTTGCTGCTGGCGCGCTCATCGAGATAGCCCGACAGCTTCAGTTTTCCCTCGCACGACTCGGGGCTGCCGGCCTCGGCCTTCTCGTCACACACCGGCGGGAGTTCGTTGAAGTCGCCGCCGATCACCCACGGCAGCGCTTCCTCTTTGAGCACGTCGAAGATCTGCTGGATCTGTTTCTGCTTGGTGCCGTCGTTGTCGTACGCCTCGGTGTGCACCACGAAGGCGGCGACCTTGCGATCGCCCAGATCGATCTCCGCCCGGCCGATCGCGCGCTTGATGTAAAAAGTCGAGGTCAGCGGATCCTGATCGGTGCGATCGACCTGGCGAATCCGCTCCGCCTTCGTGATCGGGTAGCGCGAGAAGATCGCGTTGCCCAGCGTGATGCGGCCCACGCCTTCCTGCGGGATGTAGCGGGTGTTCCAGGTCTCATCGAACGTCGCGTACTGCAGGTTCGTGTTCTCGAGAATGAAGCGCACCATGTCGACGTAGGCGCTGCGTTTGCTGTCGACCTCGATCTCCTCGGTCATCAGCACGTCGGGGTCGTATTCCTTGATCAGCGCCGAGACCTTCGCGAGGCAGTCGGTGACTTCGCTTTCCGAGAGCTGAACGCGATCGCCCCAGAAGTCGAACCAGAAGTCGACGCGACAGGCGCCGTACTTGACGTTCCACGCCATCACCTTGAGCCCGGTGGGATTGGCGATGGGGGCAGGGTGTTCGGCGTTCGCTTTGTAGCGGGGCACGTCTTCCCGCGTGAATTTCATCGGGTCTGCGACCCATTCACAGCCGGCGAGCAGCAGGAACAGCGGCAGGATTCTTCGCATGGCGCCGGGGAATGTACCGCCCTGTCGCGCGGGGATGGGTAGTTCTTCCGGGCACCCCGACCGCATGGCAGCGTAGGTGCGTGACTCTTCCACGCGCCCCTCGCGGCGATCTGTCGTCGTACGCCCGCGGTGACTTTGCCCACGGCGGCCTGCGGTTCGAGCTCTTCACCCGCGGCACGGGTCCGGTGGTGCTGGTGCTGACCGAGATCCCCGGCATCTCACCTCAGGTGATTGGTTTTGCAGATCGCCTGGTGGCGGCGGGCTTCACCGCGGTGATGCCGAATCTGTTCGGGACCGCAGGCCGTGATCCCGAAGGCCCGGGCGGCCGCCCCTACTCGCTCGCGACGCTGGCGAAGCTGTGTGTGCGCCGCGAGTTCACGATGTTCGCCACCAACAAGACTTCGCCGGTGGTCGATTGGCTGCGCGCATTGGGCCGTGAGCTCCACGCGAAACACGGCGGGCCTGGAATCGGCGTCGTAGGCATGTGCTTCAGCGGCGGCTTCGCGCTCGCGATGGCCACCGAGCCCGAGGTGCTGCTTCCAGTGATGTGCCAGCCCGGGTTGCCCGCGGTGTTCCCCGGCACCTCGAAGGATCCCGGGTGCTCCGCCGAAGACCTCGCCTGCATCGCCGCCCGCAAGGACCTGCAGGTGGTGGGGCTGCGCTTTCGCAAAGACCCGCTCAGCCCAGGGGCGCGTTTCGCCACCCTGCGCCAGGCGCTGGGAGATCGGTTCGTCGCGGTCGAGCTCGAGCAGCACGATGGCCACCCCGACAGCCCTCTGCGCCCTCATCATTCGGTGATGACGGGTGCGCTGATCGACGAACCCGGGCAGCCGACGCACGGCGCGGTCGAGCTGGTCTTGCGCATGCTGAAGGAAAAGCTGAAGACCTGAGCGGCTGTCAGGCCGGGTGTATGGCCAACCACCGGCGCAGCTGCGTGCGATGCAGGTTGAGCGCCCGCGCGGTCGCAGAGACGTTGCCGTTGTTCGCCACCAGCGCCTGACGGATCTCTTCGTCGGTCGGGGGCGCGCCGGTCTTCGTTTCCGCCGGAGCCAGGCGCTGGCCCGCATCGGCCTGCAGATGTTCCCCGCCCACTTTGTTTTTGCCCGCAGCGGCGAGCGCCGAACGCGCTTCGGTCTGCAGCTCGCGCACGTTGCCCGGCCAGGCGCGCAACAGGCACGCCTCCACCAGCGACACCTGCACGGGCCCGATGGTGCGGGTGAGCAGCCAGGGAATCTCTTCGAGTCGTTCCCGCAGCGGCGCGAGCGCAATCACCGGCCTGCCGAGGCGGAAGTAGAGATCTTCGCGGAAGTCGCCCTGGCTGACCTCTTCACGCAGATCGCGGTGCGTGGCGGAGCACAACTTGAAGTGCACCTCGGTGCCCCGGGTCGCTCCCAAGGGCAACACCTCGTGCGTCTCGAGCACGCGCAGGAGCTTGGCCTGCACGGGCGGCTCGAGCTCGCCGATCTCGTCGAGGAAGAGGGTGCCGCCATCGGCCGCCTGCAGATAACCCTCGGCGTCCCGATCGGCGCCGGAGAAGGCGCCCTTGCGCGTGCCGAAGAACAACCGCTCGGCGATGCCTTCGGGAATGCCGGCGCAGTTGACCGCGATGAAGGGGCCCGTTCGCGCCGCGCAGGCGTGAAAGTGCCGCGCTGCGAGTTCCTTCCCCGTGCCGCTCTCGCCCAGCAGGTGCAGCGTCTCGCTCACCTCTGCGATGCGGCGAATCGATTCCCAGGTGGCCTGAAGCGTGGGGCCGAGCACCTGTTCACCGCGCACCTCGACCGCCTGGCGGGTGAAGTGACGGCCATCGGCGAGCAGCCAGAGCACCGAGTTGCCCACGGTGACGACCGGTGCGCCCGCGACTTCACGTGCGCCCTTGAGCGCGGCGCCGTCGACCCGCGTTCCATTGCGGCTGCCGAGGTCTTCTACCTTCCACCGCGCACCCATCCAGGTGATCGCGACGTGCTGGCCCGACACCCGATCGTCGTCGAGGCACA
>JAYVNA010000420.1:0-4834 GCA_043758715.1 Archangium sp. | reverse complement strand
TTGATCAGCAACGATCCAAAAGCCGTTCGCGCGTTCCACGCTGAAGTGAAGGACGTCATCTACAAGCCGATCACCGGTGGAGCGATGACTCGCGCGCTCGACGCGGAGACGCTCTTTTCGCTCGATTCAGTGAAGGGCGCTCCGGTGATTTTTCAGGAGCGCATCGAGGGCGATGACCTTCGCGTGATGCTCGCGGGCGAGGAGATCGTGTCCTCGGTCGCGATCAGAACTCCGGAGCAGCACCTCGATTTCCGCGCAGACCCGGTCTACTCGGGCGGAGGGGCGACGTACGAAGAGGTGCGGCTTCCGGATGACGTGGTGGCCATGTGCCGCGAGGCTGCGAGGAAGTGCGGGCTTCTGTTTGCGGGGATCGACATCAAGCGCACCGCGTCGGGTGAGTGGGTGTTTCTCGAGTTGAACAGCTCCCCCGTGTATCTCGATGTCGAGTTGAAGCTCGGGCATCCGATCAGCCGCGCGATCGCGGAATTGGTTGTTGGGAAGATCTGGTTGCCCTCTCCCCGACCCTCTCCCCCGCGGGGAGAGGGAGACAGCGGGGACAAGGGACGTTAGCCCTTCATCAGTACCGGTTGACGGCGGCGCCCCCACTCACCTGCCTTCGCGTCGAACCGCCCGGCCAACGGCACCGCGCAATACGGGCACTTCCCGCCAGCCACCTGGTACTCGAGCACCTCGTACCAATCGCGAATGATCAGCTTCGTCTTGCACTGATGACAGAAGGTCGTATCGCCCTCGAGGTCGTGCATGTTGCCCGTGTACACGTAGCGAAGGCCCGCCTTCATCGCCTGCAGCCGCGCACGCTTGAGCGTCTCGGGCGGAGTCGCCGGCACCTTGAGCATCTTGAAGTCGGGATGAAACGCCGAGAAGTGCAGCGGCACGTCAGGCCCGAGCTTCGTCACCACCCACTCCGAAAGCCGAGCGAGCTCGTCGTCGCTGTCGTTGTGTCCGGGGATCACCAGCGTGGTCAGCTCGGTCCACACGTTCGTTTCCTTCACCAGGTACTCGATGGTCTCGAGCACCGGCTGCAGGTGAGCGAACGTGATGCGTTGGTAAAAGTCCTCGGTGAAGGCCTTCAGATCGACGTTGGCGGCATCCATCACGGCGTACAGCTCGGCCCTTGGCTTCGGGTGGATGTAGCCCGCCGTCACCGCCACCGTCTTGATGCCCTCGGCGCGGCACGCCTGCGCCACGTCGATCGCGTACTCCGCGAAGATCGTCGGATCGTTGTAGGTGAACGCGACCGACTTGCAGCCGAGCTGCTTCGCGCGCGCAGCGATCGCTTCGGGTGAGGCTTGATCAGCCAGCTTGTCCCACTCGGTGGCCTTCGAGATGTCCCAGTTCTGACAGAAGCGGCAGCCGAGGTTGCAGCCCGCGGTGCCGAACGAGAGCACGCTGGTGCCCGGGTAGAAATGCGCGAGCGGCTTCTTCTCGATGGGGTCGACACAGAACCCCGACGATCGCCCGTAGGTCTTGAGCACCATCTGGTGCCCTTCGTTCGCGCGCACGAAACAGAACCCCCGCTGGCCCTCATGCAGCTTGCAATCGCGTGGGCACAAATCGCACTGCACCCGCCCGTCCTCCAGCCGGTGCCACCACTGCCCCGGGTGCGAGTCGCTCATGCGGGTTCCTCCCAGTGCTCGGCGATCGCCAACAACAGCTTCCCGTCGAACCCATCGGGTCCCGCCGAGCCGTCGCCGCTCATTTTTCACCCGGCGGGCTGAACGCGAAGGCGCCGTAGCCGACCACACGAGTGCGATCTCCCGCGGTCTCGCCCGAGTTCCGAAGATCGAGCAGCTGCGCGCTCAGGTGATGTTCACGCGCCGCGACCAGCAAGCCCCTGAGCGGCTCGGAACCGCACGCCTGCTCCGCCGCGAGCTCGGTGCCATCGAGGGCACCGATGCGTTCCGCGGTGTGCGCGTCGACGGCGCGCGCCTGATCGAAGGGCAGGTAGTGCGACAGATCAGAGCTGACGATGATCAACGTCTCCGGCCCGCCCCAGACCGCGTCGAGCACCCGCGCCACTTCCTTGGGAGCCACGTCACCGACCACCAGCGGGAGCACCGTGAAGGTGCCCAGCGTGCGCTGCAAAAACGGCAGCTGCACCTCGAGCGAGTGTTCCCGTTTGTGCGCGAGCGGGCTCTCGCCGACGAAGGCGAAGTGGCGAATGCGTTCCACCAACTGGGCATCGACCTCCACCAGGCCCAGCGGAGTCGCGAGCGCTTCGACGCCGGGGAGCGCCAGCCCCTTGAAGCCCACGTGGTGCGAGGGCCCGAGCAACACCACTTTCGTGGGCAAAGGACGCATCGACGCCACCGCTGCGTAAGCGCTCGCCGCGATCGGCCCCGAGTAGATGTAGCCCGCGTGGGGAACGATCAACGCCTTGGGCCGCACGTGATGATCGACGGCGTGCGCGAGCAACGCGTCGACCTCGTTCGCGAGCTCGCCGGCATCGCCCGGGTAAAAAGCGCCCGCGACTGCGGCGGGACGAACACCGTGTACGCCGTTGGCCATGTGCGAAAACCTCCTCGGAGCGGGCCGCTCCAGCGCTCACAGTTAAGGCGTCGGTTCAAACCCGACAAGACGCAAAAGACGCGTACCTGAGACTTTGGGGGTGATGGTTTCCGCTAGTTCTTCATGAGGGCGTTTGCCTTCCGCCCTCACTTGTTTTTGGGCCGAAAGACGGCGGGCGCCGCGGCCGTCGCCTCGAGAAAGGGCGCGCCGATGAGGTCGAGGCAGTAGGGCACCGCGGGGAAGACGGCTTCCAGGCACTCGCGAATCGAAGCGGGCTTGCCGGGCAGGTTGATGATCAGGCTCTTGCCGCGAATGCCGGCGGTCTGTCTCGAAAGGATCGCGGTCGGCACTTTCTCGAGCGACTTCTTGCGCATCAGCTCGCCGAAGCCCGGCATCATCTTGTGGCACACCGCTTCGGTGGCCTCGGGCGTGACGTCGCGCGGTGCGGGCCCCGTGCCCCCGGTGGTGACGATCAGGCCACAGCCTTCGCGGTCGCACAGCTCGATCAACGTCGCTTCGATGGTGGCGCGATCGTCGGGGATGAGGCGGTACACGGCCTCCCACGGAGTCGAGAGCCATTCAGTCAGGGTCTGGCGAATGGCCTGCCCAGAGAGATCTTCGTACACGCCGGCCGAGGCGCGGTCCGAGAGGGTGACGATGCCGATGCGAGCGTTCATGCAGGTGGCGATATGACATGGTGCGCGCCTTCGAAGGAGTCCCCATGAACGTCCGCAAGATTCTCAGCGCCCGCGCCGCCCGCCCCCAGGTTGAAGGAATGATGGAGGCTTTGGTGCACGCCGCGGTGTTCATCGGCGGCTCCGATGGCCGCTTCGGCGAAGACGAGCTCAACGTGTTCATCGACAGCATGCGCGAGGTGGTGTCGTCCGCGGTCGGGGAAGAATCACTCGACGCGCTGGCGGCCACCGGGAAGCTGCTCGACCTCGCCCGCCGCGCGCGGCACGAGCTGAACGAGCAGGGCCCCGCGCCGTTCCTGAAGAACCTCAGCGAACGTTTCCCCGGCCACTTCGCGCGTGACGGGCTCGTGCTCGCCTACCGCATCGTGCTCGCCGACGGGAAGGTCACCGAGAAAGAAGCCGAGGCGTTCAAGGCGCTTGCCGGTGCGCTGGGCGTCGAGGTCGCAGAGACGAAGGTGCTCGAGCAGTTGGCGACGCAGAGTGAAACGGCGAGCCGGGGCGGGCATCGGGGCGCCAGCATCGAGACGTTGCGTTCGCTCGAGTCGAAGGGGTGGCAGCTGACCAAAGGCGATCACTTCGATGCCGGCGTGAGCTTCGTGAAGCCCGACGGCGCGGTGCTCGCGCTCGAGTTGGACTCGGGTGAATCGGTGTTGCACGTGCACATCAACGGAGCCAACGGCCAGGGGCCGCACCTGGTGTGCTTCTTCGGAGACGCGTTGCCCGCGCTGTTGACGGTGATCGACGCGGTCAAGGGCGAGCTCCAGCCGGCGACGATGGGCGAGAAGCTGCCGGCGATTCGCGCGGTGTGCTCGGAGTTGTTCGTCGAGCACGAGGGCAAGTTCGCCAAACTCTGAGAGCCTTTCGGCCCCCTTTCCCCGCGGGGGAGAGGGCAGACCGTTCAGCCGCGCCTTCCGACCGCTCGCGCTCTCGAGTTCCCACCCCGAAATCCCCGCCCGCATTCTCGAGGGCATGCGTTCGCTCCTCGTCGCCGCGTTGCTGCTGGCGGCCTCAGACACCCCCACCTTCGAACTGCCCCCGCGCCTGCAGAAGCTGCTCGATGACGGCAAGTGGGACAACACGCCCGCCGCGTTCCGCATCATCGCGCTCTCGCACCTCGCCGATGGCTGCGAGGGACAGGCCCGGGCCCACCCGGAGCTGACCGAGGAGGCGAAGAGCTGCGTTCACGCCACCCTGCGCCGCGCGCTCGCGCTCAAGAACCCCGTCGATGGCTTGTACCTGTCACACCTGAACCTCATCTACGGCGCCGCGGATCGACTCGGCGCCTGTGAGAACCCGCAGGAGCACGAGCGGATCACGCGTGAGTTGGTGCGGCGCTCGTTGGCTGATCCGCTGCGCCACGCGGCTTCGTACGAGACCACTTCGCTTCGCTGGCCGGCTGATCAGACCGCGACGCTGGCGAGCCTCGCGCGCTTCGACGCAGCGCACGGCACCACGCTGCTGCAAGCGCCGCTCGAGGGGTGGCGACAGGTGATGGCGAAGAATCTCGATGCGACGACCGGGCTGCCGAGGTCCGAGGTCACGGGCAAGGGGCCGGGCGCCAGGTATCCCCGCGGCTGTGCGCAGTCGTACATCAGCAGGTACCTGAGCGA
>JAYVNA010000419.1:0-14462 GCA_043758715.1 Archangium sp. | reverse complement strand
TCGGCAACGCCTCGCTGCTCTTCGGGCTGTCCCTCTTGCTGCTGCCCGTCGCCGTCGCGCTCTACGACATCAATCTGGCGCGCGCGCCGCTCCAGCTGATTCTGGTGCTCTTCCTGGGCAGCGTGGGCATCAGCGCTCCGGGCATCGTCTATTCGGCCATCTCGGCCAACGCGCGGGCGCGCGACGTCATGCTTCCGTTGCTGCTGTTTCCCGTGTTGGTGCCGCTGCTACTGGCGGCCGTGAGCGCGACTCGCTTCACGCTGAGCCCCGACGCCCAGGACCAGTTACCTGGTTGGCTAAAGTTGCTCACTGCGTTCGATCTCATCTATCTGTCCCTCGGGTTCCTGGTGTTCCCGAAGGTCGCTGAGGAGGACTGATGCCGAACTGGATGCCCTGGGTTGGCCTGGCCGCGACGACGGCGCTCCTCCTGGCGCAGCTCGCTGTTCCCTCTGCGCGCAGCTGGGTGTGGAAGGTGGCGGGCGCGCTCGCGGTGGGCGAGTTGATCGCGTTGTTCTACTTCGGCCTCATCTGGGCGCCGAAGGAGGCCTTCATGAGCGACGTGGGCCGGATCATCTACGTGCACGTTCCGCACTTGATGGCCTGCGGCACCGCGTTCGCGATCAACGCGGCCTGTGCGGTCGCCTACCTGATGAAGAAGTCGTGGCGTACCGACGCGCTCGCCGAGGCCGCCGCTGAAGTGGGCGTGTACTTCGGTGCGGTCGGAGTGTTGATGGGCAGCATCTGGGCGCGGCCCACCTGGGGCGTCTGGTGGGACTGGGATCCCCGCCTCATTTCCACCACCGTGATGCTGCTCTCGTACGTCGGCTATCTGGCGTTCCGTTCGTTCACCGAAGATCCCGAGCGCCGCGCGACCTGGAGCTCGGCCGCCGCGATCCTCGGGTTCTCGTCGGTCTTCATCACCTACTACTCGGTGCGCTGGTGGAACTCGCTGCACCAGGTGCAGTCGACCACCTCGACCATCGACAAGCCGATGAAGGTGGTTCTCTTCTGGGGCAACGTCACCTTCCTCACGTTCCTCCTGACGTTTTTGATCAAGCGTTATGAGCTCGCCCGCGCGCGTCAGAGCGGAGCGCTCGAGCTGCCGCCGCTCCAGGCGCCCAAGGCCGAGGTCGCCGCATGAGAGTCCTCGCGCTGATCGCTGCGCTCTCCCTGCCTGTTTGGGCCGACGTGGCGCCGCCGCCTCCCGCTGAGCCCGCCGCCCAACCCCTCGCCGCTCCGGAAGTTGCTCCAGCGCCCCAGCCGCTCCTCGCGGAACACCCGGGCGGAAACGACAAGGCGCCAGCCGCCCCCATGGGTGTCATCGAGGGTGGTTGGAGCTACGTTTATGCGGCCTGGGGTGCCGGCCTGATCGGCCTCATCGCCTACGCCGCGAGCTTGTTCTTGCGCCGATCGACCGACGTCCCGCCTGGAGCCTCATGAAGCCCGACACCCGAAACCGTCTCATCGCGCTCGGCGCCATTCTGGTCGCCGGCGGCGCGCTCGCGTGGATCGCCTTCGGCAACATCGGAGAGAACCTCGTCTATTACTGGAAGCCGTCCGAGATGGTGGCCCAGGGTGAGAAGGCCTACGGCGCCACGGTGCGCCTGGGTGGCGTGGTGGTGCCCGGCAGCGTGGTGTTCAACGACGATCACACCGCGCTGACGTTCGTGGTGGCCGACTCGCACCAGGCCACTGCCGCGAAGGTGAAGGTGAAGAGCGAGCAGACGCCTCCACAGATGTTCCGCGAAGGCATCGGCGTGGTGGTCGAGGGCTCGTACTCGGCCGATCAGATCTTCCGCACCAACCGCCTGATGGTGAACCACAGCAACGAGTACCGCGCCCCCACCGACGGCGGAATGCCCGACGAAGCGTGGAAGAAGTCGCTCAGCAAGGCCGACTGATCACCAGGCCGACTCGATCCACTTCCGGCGCACAATCAGCTGGCCGGAAGGAATCGGGGGTGCCGAACTGACCTTCACCACCGCCGTGCCATGCATCTGGAACGCGGTGCCTGAGATCTCGTCGGAGCAATTTCCCACGTTGTCGACCACCAACTGGCCGTCGAGCGTGGTGTTGCCGCCCATGCCCGCCTGCTCACGCACCATGAACGCGCCGGGCCCGCAGCTCTCGACGTCGGTGTTGCCGGTGCGCAGTTCGAAGTCGCGGCCCGCCACTACGGCCACCGCGCGGCGGCTGGCCGGCTTGAAGCTCGCGTCTTCTTCGAAGATGGCGTCGCCCAGCACCAGCATGGTCAGCCCGTAACCCATCGGCTGTGAAGCGCAGTCGGGCGTGTCCTGTTTCCACTTCAGGTTGCCTTCCACGAACCACACGCCGCGCGGAACCCTGACCCCGCCGTTGGCCTGCATCTCGAAAGTGATCGAAGGAGAGCCGTCCCACCCCTTGGGGCCGCCGGTCGCCCACGGGTACGCAGGCACGGGCGCTCCGCCGCAGCCCATGCCTCCGGGATCGGTGTCGTCACCCACTTTGGCTTCCCAGATCTTCGGGTTGAGCATCGAGGGAATGATCGTCGGAGGCGGCACGCTGCCCAGACCCGCCGCGTCGGCCATGCGCACGTCCTTGTCCACGCCTCCGGAGGCGAGGCCTGAATACGAGAGCGCCCAGCACCCTGCGCCGGCGCACGTGGCCACGGTGTCGCCCGGGTGGCACAGGCGTCCCCACGCGGCGGCGTCGTTGCAGTTGCCCACCCCGCCCAGGGGCGTGCCGCCGTAGTTCCAGAAGAAGACCTCTGACTCGATGCCGTTCCACCGCAGGTAATAGAACGGCGTGCACGTCGGGCCCGCGCACGAAGGCGGAGCGTTGCGAGCGTCCCAGGGACTGACGCGAGGGCCGGGCTGCACGGGTTGGTTCGCCTGGCAGCTTCCCCCACCCCCGCTCGGGCTGGTGTTGCAGGTCCCGCCGCCCGCGACCGCGTCGCAGACCTCGTTGGTGGGACAGCTGAAGTGGCCGGGACACGCGGTGCCGCACAGGCAGCTGTCGAGCACGCTCCCGGTCGATTGCACGTTGGCGTACGCGCCGCACACGTGTGCCGCGCCGTGCATGTCGACATCGCCGTTCACCGAGATGCCCACCGGCGGCGGTGGCCCGTAGGTGGCCGTGACGGCGCGGGTCGCGCGGGCGCGGTTGACGTCAGTGCCGGGGTATACGCCGACCGAAGTCACCACCACGGTGCGATCGCGATCGCGCACCGGGTTCTGCCCCACCGCGCTCGCGGTGCCCTCGGGGCAGCCGTTGTTGCCGGTCGCCGCCAACGGAAGCGACGGATCCATGTCATCGGCGTCGTCATCGACGCGAAGCAGGTAGCTGCCCCCGGAGCGCGCGACCTGCGTCCAGGCCAGGCCCGAGGACCCGATGGACGTCACCGCCACGCCGTCCGTAAAGGGAGGCAGGTGATCGTCGGCCTGCGTGCCTGCCAGCACCAGCGCCGGGCCCGTGGGCGTGCAGGTGGTGTCGAGGTTGGGGTCGAGCGCGCGATCGAGATCGAGCTGGGTCTGCAGCATGGTGCCCAGCCACCCTTCGCTGCGCGCCAGCCCCTCTTCGGCGAGCGCCAGCGCCTGGGTGCGATCGCGCTCGAGGGTGGCGGCGCGCCGCTCGTTGCCGCCTTGCCGCAGCGTCATCAGCACCACCAGGGTCAGCGCGAGCAAAACGACGAGCACCACCAGCAGCACCGAGCCACGGCTTCTCATGGTGAGTTCCTCATTGTCTGAACGCCACGCGCTGAGTGCTATCGACCACGAGCAACTCGGTTCCGTATCGCCGCTCCAGGTGCAGCGCGAGATCGACCCGCATCACCTGCGGGAGCGAGGCCGCCGTGAGCGGGAGCGTCAACACCGCGCCCCCCGAATCGTAAAAAACGAAGCTGATCGTGCTGCCCAGCGGCATCGAGGCCACCGTTTCCCACGGCGTGCCCGCGCCACTGGCGCACGGCCCCAGGGCCGCGATGGTGGGGGTGCCGATGCCGTCCCAGCACTGGTGCCGCTCGAGCACGTTGGCGTTGAGCCGGTAGAAAACGCGATCGGGCGACGAGAGGAAACCGCCGAGCGCGCGCGAGCGCAACGAGAGCGGCAGCGCCGACGACAGGTGCAGCCCTCGCCGGTTGATGGAATCCACCGAAGGGCCGCTGCCCACCGTGCGTTCGACCCAGCGCCCTGCCCCGTCAACCACCAACACCACCTCGCCAGGACGGTAGCGGTTGAGGCCCCACGGGCAGGTGGAGTGACTCGCCGAGGCGTCGCAGCCCCCCGGCGCGCGTGGGAGCAGCCGGGTGGACAGGCCCGTCTCGCAGTGCACCGCGCCCAGCGAGACGTCGCAGTCTCCATTGAGTTCGTTGAGCAGCAACACACCGGCGGGCGGCACGTCGGTCACCTGATCATCGGCGAGCCGCGAGAAGCCGTTGAGCGTTCCGTCGGGGCGCGCCACGTCGACCAGAAACCCGATCGAGTTCACGTCGCCCACCACCACCCGATGCGCAGCGAAGGCGCCCACGGCCTCCAGCGAAGACCCGCTGGGAATTCCCACGCCGGCCTGGCGGAGCTCAGCCGTCAGCTGATCGATCACCCGCGCGCTGGTGCGGCGCAGATCGGCGAGCCTCAGGCGCCGTTCGTGCGCGCGATCGATCGCCATCAGGAAGGCCATGGCGCTGGTGATCACCACGAGCCCGATCGCGCCCGCCACCAACAACTCGATCAGGGTCAGTCCGTGCCGTCTCATGGAATGGGGGAAAGCCATCGCGCTGTCTCGAGCTGCACCACTCTCGTACGGTAATCGACCTGCACCAACGCCCGCCGCAACGTCACCCCCGCCGTCGAAGGATCAGGGACCTCAACGATGGTGATGGTGAGCTGCCACCCGGGGTGACCTGCGACTGCCGTCGGGCCCACCACGCCGGGCACCCAGGTGCGGGGGGCTCCGGCCCGTGCCTGCAATCGTTCGAGCTCGGCTTCGGCGATGGCCCAGGCCACCTGGTCATCACGCGCGATCGCCGAGTCCTTCGCGCTCTGGGTCATCGCGGAGGCGAGGCTGCTGATGGCGATCAGCACCAGCGCCGCTGCGATCATCGCCTCGAGCAAGACACTGCCACGCGCGGTCCTCATGGGCAGGCCGCCGGAGCGAGCGGGTCGGTGAGGCAGGGCACGCCCTGGTAGGCCACCCGCAGCAAACGCGAGAGGCCACCGCCGTCGAAGCGCAGCCCCGCCATCGTCACCCCGGCGTTGTTCCGCACCCGGCCCTGAGGCCTGAACTCGGCCCAGGTGTGTACGGCGTCATCGAGGTTCTGCCCGGTGATGCCGGTGGCGAGCCGTTCCTGTTCCACCGGGACCCAGAGAACTCCGCCGGGCGAAGGCTCACAATCGGCCGTCGGGCGCGCCTCGATCGCCAGCGTGTCGCCGGGCGTCAGCGCCGGCGCCACCACCCCTGCGAGATAGATCACCACCCGATGGCAACGCCCGGTCGAGCGGGCCCGCGCCTGCGCTTCGGCGACGTACTGCCCCGCCAGTTCGGAGGCGTCACGCAGCCGATAGCGATTGGCCACCGGGCGCACACCGATCACGGCGAGCGAAGTGAGCACGGCCAGCATCGCCAAAACGACGGCCAGCTCGATCAATGTCGTGCCTCCTCGCGCCCCCATCAGTTGCAGACTACCCTGACGCGCAGGACTTGCGCCGATCCAGTCTGCGGGCGTTGACGGCGTCGATTGGGCCTCGTCGGTCGGGCGCCGTTCCGTTACAAGACCCGCTGTGAACTCAACTCTTGGGTACGGGCTGATCCTCATTGGGTTGCTGTGCGCAGCCTTTGCCGCGATCGTGGGGATCACCACCGGCATGATGCGCAAAGAGAGCGCGCTCCCGCTGGTGCAGAAGGCCATTTACGGGTTCGCCGCTTCGATGATCGGCGCGAACCTGGTGATGGTCTACGCGCTGCTCACTCACGACTTCTCGGTGAAGTACGTCGCGCAGGTCGGGAGCCGTTCGACCCCCACCATCTTCACGATCGTCTCACTCTGGAGCGCACTGGAAGGCTCGATCCTCTTCTGGGGCGCGATCATGGGCGTGTACATCTTCGCGTTCGCGTGGACGTATCGAAAGGAGCACGGCCGCTACATGCAGCTGTCGCTCGGCGTGATGGCCGCGGTGGCCACGTTCTTCGCGTTCCTGATCGCGGGGCCGGCGAACCCGTGGGCGCACATCGCCAACCCGCTCGCTGATGGCCCGGGCCCCAACCCGCTGCTCCAGAACCACCCGCTGATGATCATTCACCCCCCGATGCTGTACCTCGGGTACGTCGGCATGACGATTCCGTTCGGGATCGCCGCGGGCGCGCTGCTGCGAGGCGAGCTGGGCGACGCGTGGCTGGTGCCGCTGCGCAAGTGGACACTGGTGCCGTGGATCTTCCTGTCGGTCGGCATCATTCTGGGCAGCTGGTGGGCGTACGCGGTGCTCGGCTGGGGCGGCTACTGGGCCTGGGACCCGGTCGAGAACGCCTCGTTCATGCCGTGGCTGACCGCGACCGCGTTCATGCACAGCACCATGGTGCTCGAGAAGAAGAAGTCGCTGAAGCTGTGGACGATCGCGCTCGCGCTCGCGAGCTTCATTCTGACCATCGTCGGCACCTTCATGACGCGCTCGGGCGTCTTCAACTCGGTGCACGCCTTCACCCAGTCGGACATCGGGCCGACCTTCCTGGTGTTCATCGGCATCTTGTTGGTCTTCAGCATTCTGTTGCTCGCCGTGCGCGGGCACATGCTGGTGGCCGAGTCGCAGCTGGGCACCATCGTCTCGCGTGAAGGCAGCATTCTGCTCAACAACCTGGTGTTCGCCGCGATCACCTTCGTGGTGCTGCTGGGCACGCTCTACCCGCTGATCACCGAAGGCCTCTTCCACAAGAAGATCACCGTGGGCGAGCCCTACTTCAACCAGATGGCGCTCCCGCTGGCGGTGGCCACCCTCTTCTTGATGGGCGTGGGGCCGATGCTCCCGTGGGGCAGCGCCGACCCGAAGGTGATCCAGCGCCAGGCGATCGTTCCCGGCGCGATCGGGCTGCTGGTCGTCGGCGCGTGCATGCTCGCCGGCTACCGCGGGGCGATGCCGCTGACCGTGTTCGGGCTCGCCGCCTTCGTCACGGTGGTGACGCTGCGTGAGCTGTTCTTGCCGGCTCAGCAGCGCATGACCGAACAGAAGGAGTCGCTCTTCACCGCCGTGTTCGTGAGCGCCACCCGCGCCCGTCGCCGTTTCGGTGGCTACGTGGTGCACCTGGGCATCGTCGCCATCATGGTCGCGGTGGCCGCGAGCAGCGCCTACAAGGTTCACAACACCGGCTCGCTGGGCGTCGGGCAGACGATGAAGGTCGGCGACTACACGGTGCGCTTTGACGGCCTCGACAAGGGCAAGGAACCGCACCGGGAATGGATCTCCGCGAACATCACGGTGATCGCACCGGGTGGCGGCGAGACCGTGTCGCACGGCATGAGCGCGCCGCGCATGAACTTCTACGAGCGCTCGAACGATCCGGTCGGCTCACCCAGCGTCACCGAGATGATCGTGCGCGACGTCTACGTCTCGCTGCTCTCGTACGACGCCAAGGCGAACACCGCCTCGTTCAATATGTGGGTTTTCCCGATGGTGGGGTGGATCTGGTACGCGATTCCCCTGCTGGTGCTGGGCACGCTGATCGCGCTGTGGCCGCAACGAAAGCAGAAGGCGGGCGCCGCGGCGGCCGCTCCTGTGGCTGATGCCGCCGTTCCGGGTGCCCCGTGAAACGCATCGTCGCGGTCATCGCGGCGTTGTCGGTCGTGCTCTTCGTCGTTTACGTGATGGCGTCGGGCTTCGGCAACGATCCGCACGCGGTGCCCTTCATGATGAAGGGCAAGCCCGCGCCGCTCTTCAGCATCAAGCGGCTCGATCAAGACGGGCAGATCAACCTGAAGGACTACATCGGCCAGCCCGTGGTGCTCAACTTCTGGGCGACCTGGTGCGGGCCCTGCAAGATGGAACAGCCGGTGCTCGACTGGGCGGCCAAGCAGTACCAGGGCAAGGCGGTGTTCATCGGCATCGTGTTCGAAGACACCGAGCAGAACACCAGGCGTTTTCTGCAGCAGACGGGCGCGGCGTACCCGCAGGTCTACGATCCCAAGTCGACGGTCGCGGTGGACTACGCGGTCTCAGGCGTGCCCGAGACGTACTTCATCAATCGGCAGGGCATCATCGTGAAGAAGTACATTTTCCCCTTCGGCAGCCCCGATGAGTTCTCCGCTGAGATCAAGGAGATCCTGAAGTGATCGCCCTCGTGCTCTCGCTGGTGCTCACGCAAGGCTACGCGCCCCTTCGCCAGGGGCAGGACCCGCTCGATCAGACCCGCGAGGCGCGCGTGCAGTTGATCGGCAAGCAGCTGCGCTGCGCGGTCTGCCAGGGCACCTCGATCGCAGACTCGCCTGCCTCGATGGCCCGCGCGCAGTTGGACAAGGTGCGCGAGCTGGTCGCTGGGGGGAAATCTGATCAGGAGATCTTCGACTACTTCGTCGAGCGCTACGGCGAGTGGGCGTTGATGGAGCCGAAGAAGTCAGGCGTGACGCTGGGCCTGTGGGTGGCGCCGGTGCTGATGCTGGTGCTGGGGGTGCTGTTGATCATCGGCTCGACCAAACGCGGCGGGGCGCTGCCTGGGCCCGCACCCGAGACGCCCCCGGCGGCTGTTGAAGACGACTACCTCGCAAAGGTTCGGGCGGATCTCGAGAAATGAGTCCAGAACACGCTGCCACCGATTGGTTGCCGGGCCTCAAGGTGCTCGGCGCTGCCGTCTCCGTCGCGCTCTTCTACCTGTTCCGTTCGAAGCGGCTGCAGCTCGACGCGCCCAAGCCTGAGTCACTCGACGATCTCGACGCGCGCTATCAGTCGTTGCTCGAGCAACTGCGCACCCACGTCGCCAACAAGCACCTGCTGGGCGCCGAAGAGTTCGCCCGGGAAAAGACGAAGCTCGAGCTGGGCGCCGCCGAGATTCTTCGCGCCCGCGACGGCAAGAAGCACGAAGAGGTGAAGAAGCAGGCCCGCATCGAGAAGCAGGCGACCGCGGCGCCCACCCTCGCCACGAAACACCCCGCGCTCATGGGCGCGCTGGTCGGCGGCGCGGTGGTGGCCTTCGTCGCGTTGCTCGGTTGGCAGCTGACCCAGGCGACCACCGAGAAGCCTGAGGCCATGCCTCAGCAGATGGGCCCCGCCGGGAATCCCCCGATGCAGCAGCGCCCCCAGTCGGACGCGCGCATCGATGCGCTCGCGGCGAAGGTGCAGAGCAACCCCGATGACGTCGACGCGGTCTCGGCGCTCGGGATCCAGCTCATTCGCCGGCAGGCCTTCGACGACGCGATGCCGCTGATCAAGCGCGCCACCTTCCTCGACCCCTTCAACCCAAGAGGCCGGGTGGGCCGGGCGGTGGGCCGGGCGCTCGACGGCGACATCAAGGGCTCGATCGACGAGCTCGAGTCGCTCGGGGGCAAGTACCCCGAGGCCTACGACGCCCTCTACTTCGCCGGAATGTTGGCGATGGAAGACAACGATCAGCGCCGCGCGCTCAGGAACCTCGAGCTGTACGTCGAGCTGGCGCCGCAGGCGGAGCAGCCGCCAATGATGCGCATGGCGGTCTCCCAGCTGAAGCAGGAACTGGCGAACCCCACGCCGCCACAGCCGTGAGCGTCGCCTGGTTTTCCCGCCTCTATCAGCTCAACGAGGCGGGCCAATTCGACGAGGTGGTGGCGGCCTCGAAGCGCTACCTCGCGAAGCGCCCGAAGGACTACGCCCTTCACCTGCAGCGGGCGAAGGCCCTGCTCTCGTTGGGCCGCCTCGACGAAGCCTCGGTGGCGCTCGACGCCGCGATGAAGGGCTCGAAGGGGCTGGCTGCCTGGCCCTGGTTCTACCGGGCGGCGCTGCACGCGCGGAACGGCGCTCGCCACGCGATGTACGAGGCGATGCTGACCACCCTGCGGCTTGACCCGAAGCTGGTGGGCGAGTTCGAGCGCAGCCCCTTCTTTGCCGCCCACTGGTCGTCGCGCCCGTTCAGATCGGTGCTGACCCGTCGAACAGCACCCCGGGGTTCAACACCCCCGAAGGATCCAGCTCCCGTTTCACCGCGCGCAGCGCAGCCGCGAAAAGCGCCGGCCGCTCGCGGTCGAACCAGGGCCGGTGCGTCCTCCCGACGGCGTGGTGGTGGGTGATCGTTCCGCCTGCGTTGGCGAGCGCATCGCCGGCGAGGCTTTTGAGTTCGCTCCACACTTCGAGCTCCGATCCCCGCTTCCCGCGCCCCAGAAAGGTGAAGTACGGCGCCGGGCCGTCTGGGTACACGTGGGTGAAACGGCAGCTCACCACCCCGCCTCCGCACAGCCGCTCGAGGCCCGCGCGCATCGTTTCGGTCACCTGCGCGTAGAGCGTCGGGAACGCCTTCCAGGTGCACGCGGTCTCGAAGGTGTCGGCGATGATGCCCAGGCGAATCATCGCGTCTTGCAGGTACGGCCCCTTGAGGAACGAGGCGCGCCAGCTCTCGCCCGCGTCTCCGGGCCTCGAACCTGAAGTCTTCCCCTTCGGGCAGGTGCCGCCGAACGATTCGGCCAGGGTCACCGCTCGATCGATCCACGCGTCGAGCGGGTGATCAGCCGACTCGAAGCCGAGCACCAGCACCGACGAGCCGTCGAAGGTGACGCCGTTGATCATCGCTTCCTGCGCGTCGAGCAGGCGGCAGTTCGAGGGTGACAGGCCTGACTGCGCGATGGCCCGGGTGGCCTCGACGGCGCGAGAGAAGTCTTCGAAGTGCATCGAGGCGCCCGCGCGAAACGTGGGCCGGGGGCGAACGCGCATCCACGCTTCGGTGATCACCCCCAGCGTGCCTTCGCTGCCGATCACCAGCCGGTTGGGGTCGACCCCGGCGCCGCTCGCGGGAAACCGCTTCGTCTCCAGCACGCCGCGAGGGGTGACCATGCGCACCGACTCGACGAGATCGTCGACGTGCGTGAGCACCGTGGCGAAGTGACCGCCGGCGCGCGTCGCGATCCACCCGCCGAGGGTGGAGAACTCGAACGACTGCGGAAAGAAGCGAAGCGTGAACCCCCGGGCGCCCAGCTGGTGCTCGAGCGCAGGCCCGAAGACGCCCGCCTCGAGACGCGCCACCTGGGAGACGTCATCGAGCTCGAGCAGCTTTCCCAACTTCGAGAGATCGAGGCTGAGGCTGCCGCGGTGCTTCGGGCCCAGCATCGGTTCCACGCCGCCCACCACCGACGAGCCGCCGCCGAAGGGCGTGACCGAGAGCCGCTCGCGCTCCGCGATCTCGAGGGCCAAAATCAGCTCGGGTTCGTTTGAGGGCGTGACCACCAGATCGGGCGCCGCCGAGAAGTCGCCGCGAAAACCCCGCACGCGATCGGGGTAGGCCTTGCCCATGGCGTGGCTGGCGCGATCGGCATCGTGGGTCGAGGTGAAGCTGGCCAGCGCTGAGGGCACCGTCACCCGCACCGGAGGCAGCCGCGGGGGCACCTCGGCCTCGACCTCACTGGCGCCGAAGAACGGCTCCACCCGGGCCTGGGTTTCTTCGACGCTCACGGCAGCTTCGGCAGCGCCCCAACCCCAGACGTTTCGTTTCGTCACCCGGCCAGCCTCGACCACTCGGGCGTGAAAACCCAGCGTTCCGGGGCACTTCCCTCGGGGTCTTGTCCGTCTGAGGGAGGAGGGGTATTGCCGCGGTGCGCCATGTACGACGAGCCCGTTCAGCTGCCCTCGATTTCACGGTTCCGGGTCCACTCCGAAGACCCGGCGTTTCAGGTCACCTGGAAGGGCGGCTCGCGGTTCGCGCTGACCGGCGAGATCAATCTGGACCCGTCGGCCGGGCTCGACGTCTCGACGCCCAACGACAACGTCGAAATCTCGCTCGCGCGAAGGAGCACGCCTGAGCACGCGGTCGCGCTGCTGCGCCGCGCCCTACCCCGCTCGATTTCAATGCGTGACCAGCAACTGGAAGACGGCGTCGAAGTGATCTTCTGCGAGGCGCTGGTGCCTGCCGCGAAGACGCCCCGCTTTCGCCTGCTCTCGACCGACACCGCCCTGCGCGTGAAGCAGCTCGACGAGAACAAGCTCGAGTTTCTGAGCGGCAACCGTGAGGAATGCCTGGTCACCGTGATGTGCGACTCGCGCCGGGTGTCGATGACGATCCCCGCGGGCTCGTCGGCGCTGACCATCGCCGCGCGCGTCGGTTCGAACGTGCCGCATGGGTTTCGCGCGCTGGTCGATGGGCCGGTCGTCAGTGTCTGGAAGGACGCCGATTTCTTCTCCGCCGTCGCCTGAATCGGTTTCGCCCTCATTCTGCAAAGCCGCTTGACGCTGCGCCCCGGTATCTCACGCTCGGCGCGAGCGACAAATCAACATGTGGTCCGCAGAGCAGACTGAGCCCCAGGCCCTCGTTCACCCCCGCGCGGCGAACGTCACCGTGCTCTCGTCAGGTCAGGGGCTCTCGGTCACCGCGATCACCACCGGCACCCTGCACCTCTCGTTCACCAGCGAGCAGCACCAGCCGTTCGCCTCGCTTTCGCTGCGTGTCGACACCTCGTTCGTGACGCTGACCGTCCCGCGCGTGCTCGGCACCGAGTACCTGAAAGAAGCGCTCAACGCCGCGTTGCCCGAGGGCTACCTCGTACTCGCCCACCCCAGCGACGAAGCGCTGATCGTCACCATCGCGCGGGCCACCGAAGTCGAGCCCACGCCTCATCTCTTCTGCACCTCGTACGACACCACCATGCGCGCCCGGAAAGTGGGGACCAACCGGTTGCTGCTCAAGGGCATCGCGCGCGGCAAGGGTGACATTCAGGTTCGCATCAATGATCGCGAGTTCCGGGTGCGGCCTGATCGCGGAGAGGTGCCGATGGCGATCGCGATTCGGCTGCGCGAGTTGATGAAGGACACGCACATCTCGCTGTTGAGCGTTCCCTCTACGACTGGTGGAGAGGTGGTGCTGACGGTGCTGCCGCGCCGGTAGATCCGCGCTATTCGAGTGGCGTGTATACGAAGGAACTCGAGGTCGCCGGTCGGCTCGCGCGTGAAGCGGCTGCGGTCATTCGCCAGGTCTATGAGACGCCGTTCTCGGTGGTGCAGAAGGGCGGCGGCCAGGGCCCGGTCACCCTCGCCGACAAGCGCGCCAACGAGCTGATCGTCACAGGTCTGAAGGAAGCGTTTCCCGACGACGACATCGTGGCGGAGGAATCGACCAACACGGTTCCCACCAGCAAGCGCATCTGGTTCGTCGATCCACTCGACGGCACGCGCGAGTTCGTCGATCGAAATGGAATGTTCGCGGTGCACATCGGGCTGGCGATCGAAGGCGCGCCGGTCGCGGGCGTGGTGTTGGCTCCGATGCAGGGCGCGTTGTGGAGCGGGGCCATCGGTTCACCCTGCGTGCTCGAGATGGGCGATCAACGGCGTGAGCTGAAGATGCAGCCGGTGAACAGCACGAAGGATCTCCGGCTGCTGGTCTCGCGCTCGCACAAGTCGAAGAAGACGGCGGCCATTCGGGACGCGCTGGGCATCACGCAGGTGCGCGAGCAAGGCAGCGTCGGGCTCAAGTGCTCGCTGCTCGCGATGGGCGAGGCCGATTTGTATCTGCACCCGAGTGATCGCAGCTCGCGGTGGGACTCGTGTGCGCCGCAGGCGGTGATCGAGGCCGCGGGTGGAATGCTCGTCGACTTCGCGGGAAAAAAGTACCGCTACGACGGCAAGGAGATCGTCAACTCGCGCGGGCTGCTGGCGTGCGCGGAGTCGACGTGGCCGATGATTCAGGACACGGTCATTCGCATCGCGCGCGAGACGAAGATCATCAGCTGAAACTGCAGCCATCAGGGAACGTGGGTGCGCGGGTTCTCGACGGTGCGCGACCCGGGCAGGCCCTCACTTCCGGGCGAGGACGCGAGAGATCCGAAGTCATTTTTTCCGAAACCGGAACCGGCTCCGGTTTGGGGAGCGACTGAGTCGAAGCCACGCTCAACTCGCGAAGAAAAGGTCGAAGCAGAGAGGCCAACTCGCGACGAGCAAGCTGCGAGTCCCAGGAGCAGCCTCGCCCTCTGGGCTTTTTCGATCACTTCATGTGCTGCGCGACCAACTGCTCCAGCCGGCTGAGTGCGAGTTCCATCGTCGCCATCGAAGGCCCGAAGCTGAAGCGCACGTACTGCCGAAACCGCGACGCCCGCGAGCTGCGCCGCTTGCCCGGGTTCACGTCGACGAACTCGCCGGGCACCACCATCACCTTCTTCTCGAGCGCGGCCTTGAAGAACCCCATGCCGTCATTCAAGGGCGCCGGCAGCTGCGCGACATTGCCCCAGACGTAGAACGTGCCGTCGGGGACGCGATCGACGCGAACACCCAGCCGCTGCAGCCCCGCCAGCAGCCGATCACGCTTCGCGCGGAACACCTCATGAATCGCCATCGTCTCCGGAA
>JAYVNA010000418.1:0-4850 GCA_043758715.1 Archangium sp. | reverse complement strand
CGAAGGCGGGGCTGTTGCCGCCCTTCTGGGTGCCAGCGAGATCGAAGTTCACTCCAGAGGCGACGAGCTTGCTCACGCGCTCGGGGTGACGAAGCGCGAGGTCGAGCGCGATGATGCCGCCGTCGCTCCAGCCGACGAGCGTCGCCTTCTCGAGCTGCAGCTTGTCCATCAAGGCGAGGAGATCGTCTGCCATCAACTCGTAGCTGATCGGCTTCGCATCGCGGGTGCTGCGGCCGTGACCGCGGGCGTCGACGACGATGACCCGGTACTTCGCGGCGAGGGCTTCGAGCTGAAAGGCCCAGTGATCACCATTGCCCGCGCCACCGTGCAGGAGGATGACCGGAGGGCCTGCTCCGTAGCTGGCGAAGTAGAGCTTGATGCCGTTGACCTCGGCGAGCCCGCTCTCCTGGGGCGCAGGCATCGCACCTGGCAGCGGCGTGGTCGTCCAGACGGGAGCCGCGGCGATGAGCAAGGCGAGGAACAGCATCACGGGTTCCCACCATAGGCGCCCGGTGGGGATCTTCAGCAACGTCATCACGCTCGCGGATGTCCCACTTCAGCGCTGACAGCGTCGGCGGCTTCTTCGCCGGAGCCATGCGCGCACGATACGGTAAGGTCCCGTGCGAATGCGCCTTCTTGGTTGCTTCACCCTGCTGGTCCTCGCGGGATGCACGAGGTCGGCGCCGGTCTCGACGTTGAGCACCGACCCCCTCGACTTCACCCTGCCCCGCTACCCCGACAAACAGTCCTTCTCGCTCGCCTCCGAGCGGGGCCACGTGGTGATGCTCGACGTCTGGGCGACCTGGTGTGACCCGTGCCGCGAGTCGCTGCCGCAGTACCAGGCCCTGGCCAGCAAGTACGCAGCGCGCGGGCTTCGCCTGTACACGCTCAACGTCGACGGCGACGCCGCGGTGCCGGCCGAGATTCCGAAGTTCATCGCCGAGACCAGGCTGTCGCTGCCCATCCTCCTCGACACCGACGCCAGGCTCGCCGAGTCGGTGCTCAAGGTGAAGGTGATGCCCACCGCGTTGCTCATCGATCGCAAGGGCGTGGTGCGCCACGTGCACGAAGGGTTCGAGAGCAAGAGCCTCGCTGAGGTCGAAGCCCACCTGGAATCGCTGTTGGCCGAGCCCTGATGCGGCTCTTCGTCTTGCTCCTCGCAGCGGCGCTGAGCTCGGGCTGCGCGCTCGTCTCGCCCACCAAGCGCGCCACCCTGAGCAAGCGCTGCATGCAGTTCCAGGAAGACGGCGACGAGCTGGTGCTCGAGAACCACCTCATCGACAGCCGTGAAGGTTCGTCAGGCGCGCGTGGAGCGCGGGGGGGCGGATGCGGCTGCAACTGACGCTCAGCCTGCTGCTCGCCACCAGCGCCGCCGCCACCGAGGTGGCCGTCTCGTCGAAGGTCCAGCTCTACGCCGACACCGATCGCACGGTGGTGGTCTCTCCGCACGTCACCGGCACCGTCACCCTCGACACCAGGACATCGCTCTCGGCCACGTACACCGAAGACGTGGTGTCGAGCGCCTCGGTCGACGTGCGCACCACCGCGAGCCCGCGCATCTACGACCGCCGGCAGGAAGCCGACTTCGGCGTGGGGCAGGAGGTCGGCGGGTTTCAGCTCGGCGCCTCGTACATGCACGCGCGCGAGCGCGACTACCTCTCGAACGGCGGCTCGCTCACCGTCTCGCGCGAGCTCTTCCAGAAGAACACCACCATTTCCCTCCGCGGTGGCTTCATGTCGAACGTGGTGGGGCGCGCCGATGATCCGCTCTACCAGGCGCCGATGACCGACTGGAGCGGCGACCTCGCCCTCACCCAGCTCTTCGGCCCCAACACCATCGCGCAGCTCAACGTCACGGCGGCGCGCACCAACGGAATGATCGCCAGCCCCTATCGCAAGGTGCGGGTGACCTTCGCGAGTGAGAGCAGCACGCCGTTGTCGGTGCTCCTGCCGGAGAACGAACCTGGAGATCGGTTCCGCGTGGCAGCGGCGCTGGCGATCAAGCAGTACCTCGGCTCGTTCCTGGTGCTGCACGCCGAGTACCGGCTCTATCGCGACAGCTGGGAAGTGCTCTCGCACACCGTCGACGCGCGCGCGGTGTTCGACCTCTCGCCGTTCACGCTGCGCCTGCGCTATCGCTACTACACGCAGAGCCGCGCGTTCTTCTACCAACCGTCCTACGACGTGCCGCGGGTGTTCCTCTCGTCTGATCGCGAGCTCTCGGCGTTCAGCTCGCATCTGTTCGGGCTCAAGCTCGAGTGGACGCCGCTGCGCACCGAGAAGAAGGGCACGCTGCTGCGCCTCGATGTGAAGGCCGAGGGTATGTACTTCAATTACCCCGAGTTCCTCCGCCTCAGGGAACGCTGGGCGTTGATCACCCAGGTCGGCGCATCGGTGGACTTCTAAATGAAAGTCTTCAGCTTCCTCGCGTTGGGCATGCTCGCGTTTCCGTGCGCCGCTCCGCCGCCGCAGACGCAGCTGCCAGCGCTCGATCGGGCGTACTTCGAGAACGTGGTCGAGCCCGAGCTGCTGGCGAGCTGCGCCTACAACTCGTGTCATGGCGCGCCGGCGCGGCCGATGCGGGTGTACTCACTCGCGGGCCTGCGAATCGACCCCGCGCTCACCAGCAACCAGCCGCTCACCGCCGACGAGCACGAGGCGAACTTCGTGCGCGCCTCGGCCTCGGCTGCGCCCATCAGCGCGCCGCTTCCTGATCTGCTGCGCAAGCCTCTGCAGCTCGAGTCGGGCGGCGCGGGCCACGGCGGCGTCGATCACTTCGGGCAGAACATCTACGCCACGAAGGCGGACCCCCGCTGGAAGGTGCTGGAAGCCTGGGTGAACGGCGCCACCTTCGATGCCGGCGTGGAGGACGCGGGCCTGATGGATGACGACGCCGGCGTGATCGTGGTCACCGACGCGGGCGGGGTGATGGCGTGCACGCCGCGCACCGACGTGAACTACGACGCGGTCGGCGCGATCGTCACCAAGGCCACCTGCGCGAAGGAAGCGGGGTGTCACACGCCCGAGAACATTCTCGATGCGGGCTGCTTCGTGGCCGACACCTGCGAGACCTTGCGCCGGGCGGGCTGCGTGAAGCGGGCGGTGATCCCCTGTGACCTCGCGAGATCGAAGCTGCTTCAGTACACGGGCGCGCGGCCCTGGGGCGTGAAGTCGCATCAGGGCGTGTTGCTGCCCGTACACGCAGCCGCCATCGCCGAGTGGATCGACGCGGGCGCCAGCTGTGACGGCGGAGGGGCCTTCCCGTGATGCTCACCCTGATCATCACCTCACTGCTCGCGTTCGGCTCACCCGACGACTTCGCCGCGCCCGCCACGCTCGGTGGAGGCAACGACGTGCGCTTCACCGGCTCGCCCACCGCGCGCTGGACCTGCGCCGTCTGCCACGACACCGAAGCAACGGGACCCAACCCCATCACGCTCACCGGCCTGCCTTCGCCGTATGTGCCGGGCACCAGCTACGAGCTCGTGCTCGTCACCAGCTCCGAGAGTGAGCGAGCAGCCTTCGCGCTCGAGCTCGATAATCGCACCGGCGCGCACTCGGGCACGCTCGAGCCTGCGCCCGCGCTGATGGGCAGCGCGTCGGAGCCGTACCTGTGCATGGGCAGAGATCCGGTCGTCATCTCCACGCCGGGCGTGGCCCAGGCGTATTCGTGCGCGGTGAAGCGATGGCGCATGACCTGGCGCGCGCCTGCGACCGATGAAGGCAGCGTCACGCTCTACGCGAGTGTGGTCGACGCGAATGCCGATTCGCGCACCACCGGTGATGTCACGCACTCGATGGTGCTCGGGGTGCCTTCGCCTTCCACCGTGAATGCGCGCGCGGCCGGGTGCAGCTCAGTGCCCGGCGTGTTGGTGTTGATCGCGGTGGTGTTGCTCGCGCGGCGGCGGCGCGGGGTGCTGCTGGCGGCGGTGCTGATCTTCGCCGGGACTGCAGAGGCCGCGAAGAAGGCGGTGAAGACGAAGGCTCCGGTGGAGAAGACGCCCGAGGTGACGGTGCCGGTCGCACCGCCTCCTCCGGTCGAGCTTGCGCAGCCACCGGTCGAGCTCAGGGAGCCCGTGAAGCCCGTCGTCGCGGCGCCCCCTCCGCCAGAGCGGGAGATCATCTCGGCGATTCCCGACACCTCGTCGTTGCCCGGCGGCCTCGAGCTCGACGCGCGCGTGGGCTTCGGCCTGCGCAGCCTCGCGCTCAGCTCGGTCAGCTACGCCACTCCGTTCAAGGCGTCGTTCGGCTTTCCCAGCGTCAGCCTCGGCGTGACGCTCTACCCGATGCGATTGCTGCGCAGCGCGGCGCTCCAGGGGCTGCATCTGCAAGGCAGCTACACCGTGGGAATCGTGCTGCAGACGCTTCCCCTCGGCGGCGCCCTCGTCATCCCCTCGGAAGGCCGCGTCGCCCTCGGCTACACCGCGCGCATCGGCGCTCTCGAGCTCAGTCCGCGCGCGCTGTACCGAGTGGTGGTCGGCGGGGTCGAACGCAACGCGCTGTTCGATGACGGCTATTTCCAGAGCTTCGGCGGCGAGCTGGGGCTGGGACTGGTGCTCGGTTCGTTCTCACTGCAGGTGGCGCCGCGGGTCGGTGCAGTGGTCGACGTCGGCACCCAGTTGGTGCGCGGCTACGGCGCCTCTCGCGGAGGCTTGATGTACGGAGGCTCAGCGAGCGTGGGGTGGAAGTTCGGCTCGGGCATCTCTTTGTCCGCGAGCTACCAGCTCACGTTGACCCGCACCGACTTCGGGGGCCGTGGCGTGCGTGACTTCGAGGCGCTCACCATCAACGACGCGGTGAACGCGGGCTATCTCGGACTCGCCTTCGAGCGCTGAGAAGTGATCAACGCT
>JAYVNA010000417.1:0-4850 GCA_043758715.1 Archangium sp. | reverse complement strand
TGAGTTCGCTGAGTGAGTTCGCTGAGTGAGTTCGCTGAGTGAGTTCGCTGAGTGAGTTCGCTGAGTGAGCCACAACGTTCCACGTGGAACACCGCCCTACCCCGCTCGCCACTGGAGGCTGAGCGGTGAAGACGCACGGGAGTTGGAGAGACACTCAGCGTGGGCACTTTTTCCGCTCAATTGCCCCGCCTGGAAGCCCGGCGATCTCCGAACGTGAGCTCATCCTTCGAGGGATCAGTTCGTGCCGCCCTCCCCCATCAAACTCGCGCCATTCATAACGACGGCCCGGCACGGTTCCTCGCGAGGTCTCCGCAGCGTTCGTCACGAGGTCTCCGCAGCATTCGTCACGAAGTCTCCGCAGCGTTCATCGCGAAGTCTGCGCAGCAATTATCGTGAAGTCTCCGCAGCGTTCATCGTGAAGTCTCCGCAGCGTTCATCGTGAAGTCTCCGCAGCGTTCATCGTGAAGTCTCCGCGGCGTTCATCGTGAAGTCTCCGCGGCGTTCATCGTGAAGTCTCCGCGGCGTTCGTCGTGAAGTCCGCAGCGATACGACGAAGAAGTCCTCAGCGACGCAAAAAGAAAATGAAGTCCGCATCAACACGGCGAAGAAGTCCGCATCAACACGGCGAAGAAAGCTGCAGCGACAGACGAAGAAAGCTGCAGCGACAGACGAAGAAATCTGCAGCAACAGACGAAGAAATCTGCAGCGACAGACGAAGAAATCTGCAGCGACAGACGAAGAAATCTGCAGCGACGCGGTGAAGAACGCTGCAGTGGCGCGATGAAGAACGCTGCAGTGACGCGATGAAGAACGCTGCAGAGACGCGATGAAGAAATCTGCAGCGACGCGACGAAGAAATCTGCAGCGACGCGATGAAGAAATCTGCAGCGACGCGATGAAGAAATCTGCAGCGACGCGATGAAGAAATCTGCAGCGACGCGATGAAGACGACGCGATGAAGAATGCTGCGACGACGCGATGAAGAATGCTGCGACGACGCGATGAAGAACCGAGCGGCCACGCGGCCAAGAACTCTGCGGCCACGTTATGAAGTCTCTTCGGGGACGCGGCGAGGAGCGAAGAACTCTGCTTCCAGGCGGCGGAGGACGTGTGCAGCGACGCGGCGGGAACTCGACAAGTCTGCGAACAATGCGCGATGAACGCTGCGGAGACTTCCTCGTCATGTCGCTGCAAACTTATTCGTCGTGTCGCTGCGGACTTCTTCGTCGTGTCGCTGGCAGTCGCGAAGAACCTCCGCTGCGAGGTCCTTGGCCACGTCGCTGCAGGGTTCTTCGACGCGTCCCTACGGAGTTCTTCAGCACGCCGCACTGAACACATCTTCATCTCCTGGACGTGATCGTCTCTTTGCTCGAGGCGATCGTCGCAGTGCGAGTTCGTCGCGCATTAGTTCTAAAACATGGCGCACGTCGGTCCCGATTCACACGCGGGCGTCGAAGCCATCGCGCGGGTGCTGTCGAGGTCATTGCGCAAGTTGCTCAGAGTTCATCGCGCACCTCGCTCTGACTCTCTTGGACGTGGATTCGACTTCAACGCGCACCTAGCTGAGAGCTCATCGCGCTGTCGTTTCGAGTTCAGCGCGCAGTCGTTTCGAGTTCAGCGCGCAGTCGTTCCGAGTTCAGCGCGCAGTCGTTCCGCGTTCAGCGCGCAGTCGTTCCGTGTTCAGCGCGCAGTCGTTCCGCCTTCAGCGCGCAGTCGTTCCGCCTTCAGCGCGCAGTGCCACGTCATTTCGAGTTCAGCGCGCACCGTGGTTTCGAGTTCATCGCCACCGTAGTTTCGAGTTCATCGCCACCGTGGTTTCGAGTTCATCGCCACCGTGGCTTCGTCTTCATCGCCACCGCGGCTTCGTCTTCATCGCGCACCCGGCTCCGTCTTCATCGCGCACCCGGCTTCGCCTTCATCGCGCACCCGGCTTCGTCTTCATCGCGCACCCGGCTTCGCCTTCCTCGCGCACCCGGCTTCGCCTTCCTCGCGCACCCGGCTTCGCCTTCCTCGCGACATTCGGACCGCAGTCCTGGCGTCGAACCAGCCCCAGAACCGACCTCGCATGCGCGACTCCCAAGTGACCGACCATTGGCCCTCACCCCGACCCTCTCACCCCGCTGACGCAGGGTGGGGCAGGGTGTTCCACGTGGAACACATGCACCTGTGGGAAACATGTGCGAAACCCTGCGTTCCCCGGCAAGCCGTCACATTCCACCCGGTTGCCCCCACCTGCAGGAACCTACGCTGTGGATAACTCAGCCCCTCCGCTCCTTTCCCAGGGCCTCCAGCGCCTCGGCCTCACCCTCGCGCCCGAGGTCCAGGGCCGCCTGCTCGCCTACGCCGACGAGCTCCTCAAGTGGAACGAGAAGGTCTCGCTGACGGCCATCACCCGAACCGATGAGGTGGTCGACAAGCACCTCCTCGACTCCCTCGCCGTGCTCCCCGAGATACAGGGAGCCACGCACCTGTTGGACCTGGGGGCCGGCGCCGGGCTCCCCGGAATTCCCCTGGCCATCGCGCTGCCCGAGCTGCGCGCCACCCTGGTCGACGCCGTCGCCAAGAAGGTGGCCTTCATGAAGTCGGGCGCGGTGAAGGGTGGGGTGGCCAGTCGCATCAAGGCCATCCACGCCCGCGCCGAAGGCCACCCGGACAAAGAAGGCCTCCCCCGCGCCGACCTCGTCATCAGCCGCGCCTTCATGGACGTCGGCCCCTTCCTCCTGCTCGCCCGCGCCTACCTGACGCCCCAGGGCCGGGTGGTCTGCATGCTGGGCCAGACGCCGCCCGCCGAAACGCTCCAGAACCTGGCCCGGGCCGCCGGCCTCCAGCTTGTGAGCCGCCGCACCTTCGCCCTCCCGCTCTCCCAGGACCCGCGGGGGGTGGCGGTGTTCCACGTGGAACAGGTTCCGTAAAACCAACGAACGGCGAAACACCCCGCAAAAAGCGGAGGAAGCTCAAACGCGGGGTGCCGGTTGTCAGACCCCTGCGCTAGGAAGGCACCCATGGGCCGAATCGTCTGTATTTCCAACCAGAAGGGCGGGGTGGGGAAAACCACCACCGCCATCAACCTCGCCGCCTCCCTGGCCGCGGCGGAGCGCCGCACCCTCCTCATCGACCTCGACCCCCAGGGCAACGCCGGCAGCGGCCTGGGCATCGACAAGACCCAGCTGACCGGGTCCATCTATGACGCGCTGATCGACGGCCAGCCGCTGGTCGAGCTGGTGCACCCGACCGAGCTCCGCTTCCTCGATGTGGTGCCCGCCACCAATGATCTCACCGGCGCCGAGGTCGAGCTGGTCGGTATGGACAAGCGCGAGCAGCGGCTCAAGCAGGCCCTCGAGCCCCTCAAGCGCAAGTACGACTTCATCCTCATCGACTGCCCGCCGTCGCTGGGCCTGCTCACCTTGAATGCCCTGGCGGCGGCCGACGCGGTGCTGATCCCGCTCCAGACCGAGTACTACGCGATGGAGGGCCTGGCCCAGCTGATGTCCACGGTCGAGCTGGTGCAGCAGCGCCTCAACCCCAAACTCACGGTCGAGGGCATCGTGCTGACCATGTTCGACCCCCGCGCGAACATCAGCCACCAGGTGGCCGACGAAGTGCGCCGGGTCTTCCCCCAGCTCGTCTACAGCACCGTGGTTCCGCGCAACGTGCGCCTCGCGGAGAGCCCGAGCTTCGGCAAGCCCGTGTTGCTCTACGACATCCGCTCCAAGGGCTGCGAGGCGTACCTGGGCGTCGCCCGTGAGCTGCTCAAGCGCGACAAGGCGCGGCTGCGCAAGGGTTCGCCTTCGCCGCGCGCCTCGGCTCCCGCCCGCTGATCATCCCGACTTCACCGAAAGTTCTTCCATGCCCGGCGTCATCAAGATCGTCCCGCTGCAGAACCGCAAACCCGCGCTCGGCCGCGGCCTGGGAGCGCTCCTCGCCGACGCCCGGACCCCGAGTGAAAAAGGGCAGGGTGGCCCCACCAGGCTGCCCATCGAGCAGATTCACGCCGACCGGGCCAACCCCCGCCGCTCCTTCGACGAAGCGGCGCTGGAGGAGCTGGCCGCCAGCCTCAAGCACCAGGGCGTGCTGCAGCCGATCCTGGTGCGCAAGGACGGCAAGGGCTACCGGATCATCGCCGGTGAACGCCGCTGGCGCGCCGCGCAGAAGGCCGGGCTCACCGAGCTGCCCGTCATCATTCGCGAAGCGACAGACGCCGAGGCCTACGAGCTGGCCCTGGTAGAGAACATTCAGCGCGCCGACTTGAACCCGCTGGAAGAGGCGGAGGCGTATCGGCGCCTGGTCGACGAACGCAAGATGACCCAGGAGCAGGTCGCCGATCGGGTGGGCAAGGATCGCTCGAGCGTCGCCAACTCGTTGCGCCTGCTCCACCTGCCCAACGAAGTGAAGCAGCTGGTGGCCGAAGGTGACCTCGACATGGGCCACGCCCGGGCCATCCTGGGGCTGGGGAGCAGTAAAGAGATGGTGCTGCTCGCCCGCGACGTCATCACCGACAAGCTCACGGTGCGCGAGACCGAAGCGCGGGTGAAGACGGCCCGCGGCGGTGGGCCTTTGAGCATGAAGAAGAAGGGGGCACAGAAACACGCCAGCCCCGAAGCGAAGAAATTGGTGGAAGACCTGCAACGCCGGCTGGGTACCAAAGTGAAGCTGGTGGAGCGTGGCAGTGGAAAAGGCACGCTCGAAGTCGAGTTCTTCAGCTACGAAGACCTCGACCGCATCGTGGCGCTGATTCGCCGCTGACGAAATCAGGAGTGGAAGATGGCCCTGTTCGAGAAGAACTCGAAGAATGAGGAGAGTGCTGTGTCGGTGAAGACGGGTGGAGCAGAGGTCGACACGCTGCTGGGTAA
>JAYVNA010000416.1:0-4852 GCA_043758715.1 Archangium sp. | reverse complement strand
GAAGCCCCAGAAGGCGGCCTGATGTTCAGCGCCCTGGTGAGCTTCGAGCTCAAGCGCCGCCTCAAGATGCTCTCCACGTACGTGTACGCGGCGATCCTCTTCTTCGGGGGCTTCTTCATGATGGCCGCCACCGCAGGGCTCTTTCGAGGGGTGAGCACCTCGACGGGCAACGAGCGCATCGAAGCGAACGGCCCGTACACCATCTTCTCCAACATCAACGTGATGGCGTTGATCGGCCTGTTCACGGTCGCAGCGATCTTCGGCCAGGCCGCGTACCAGGACTTCGGCACCGGCGCCTGGCCGCTCATCTTCACCCGCAACGTGAAGAAGCTGACCTACCTGCTGGGCCGCTTCCTGGGTGCGTACGTCTTTTCCTGCGTGCTCTTCCTCTCGATCGCCGTGGGCATGTTCACTGCGGCGTTGCTCGCGCAGGGCATCGGCCACTTCAAGCTGATGGAGCTGCCCGCGCTCGGCCCTCATCACCTCTCGTCGTATCTCTGGCCGTACCTGATCAGCGTCTGGCCGATGCTCTTCGTCACCGGCGCCATCTTCTTTTCCCTCGCGGCCCTCACCCGCCAGATGGCCCCCGTCTACGTGGGCGTGGTGGTGCTGGTGCTGGGCTACTCAGTGCTCGGCACCGCGATGGGCGACGTGCAGAACCGCACGCTGGGGGCGCTCGGCGATCCCTTCGGGTTCATCACCTTCGACCTCGTCACCCGCTACTGGACGCCGGCCGAACGAAACCGCGACCTGGTGCCGCTCTGGGGCCTGATGCTCGCGAACAAGGCCCTGTGGACCTCGCTGGGCGCAGCGCTGCTGGCGCTCACCGTCAACCGCTTCCGCACCACGGTCGAGGAACAACGCCGGGGCCGCGCTACGCCCCCCGGGACGATCGCCGAGCGCGTGGGTCCGCTGCCCAGCACGGGCTCGAGCCCGACCACCGCGGGCTGGTGGCGCACCACCTTCGCCACCGGGTGGATGCACTTCCGCGACATCACCCGCAGCGCGGTCTACTGGTCGTTCGTGAGCGCCGGGCTGTTGTTCGTGCTCACCGGGGTGGTGATCGCCAAGGAACTCTTCGGCACCGCGACCCTGCCCGTCACCTGGCAGATGCTCGATCTCGCGGGAGGCACCTTCACCTTCTTCAGCCTCATCACCCTCACCTTCTACGCTGGCGAGCTGGTGTGGAAGGAACGTGACGCGCAGCTCTCAGACATCGTCGACGCCTCCCGCGTGCCCACCTGGGTGCCCTTCCTCTCGAAGCTGGTCGCGTTGTTTTTGGTGACCGCGTCGCTGCAGCTCGTGGTCGGAGCGGCCGCGTTGTTGGCCCAGGTGAGCCGCGGCTTCTTCGACATCGAGTGGCGGCTCTATTTGATGGAGCTGATCGTCTTCGGCCTGCTGCAGGACGTGCTGATGGCCGTGCTCGCCCTGGTGGTGCAGGTGCTGGTGAACCAGAAGTACCTCGCTCACGGGATGATGGTTCTCTACTTCGTGAGCCGCGCGGCCATGGGCCTGCTGGGCATCGAAGAGCCACTGCTCCGTTTCGGCTCGGATCCGCGCATCTCGTACTCCGACATGAACGGCTACGGGCACTGGCTGCCCTCGGTGCTGCTCTTTCGGGGCTACTGGTGGTCAGTGGCGACGTTGTTGATCGTCGGCGCCTTTCTGCTCGCCGTGCGCGGTCGCGAGTCGTTGTTCAAGCGGCGCCTGCAGCTCGGGCGTGGCCGCTTCACTGGACCCTGGCGCGTGGTGACCGGGGTGGGGTTGCTCGGCGTCTTCGGCCTGGGTGGATACCTGTTCTTCCAGACGCACGTTCAGCACCCGTACCGAACGGCGAAGGACACTGAGCGCTCGCGGGCGCGCTACGAGAAGGAATGGAAGTCGTGGGAAACGAAGCCGTCGCCGCGCATCGTCGACGCTGACGTGAACTTCGACATCTTCCCCTCAGCCTCACCGCCGCGGCTCGAGGCGAAGGGCACCTACCTGCTCGAGAACAAGACGACCGCGCCGATGACCGAGGTGCTGCTGAGCGTCGACGAGGAAGCGAAGATCGAGGCGCTCTCGGTAGGCACCGTGACCACGCCCACGCAGACGGATGCCGAGCTGAACGTAAGGGTGTTCGCGCTCGACCCGCCGCTGCAGCCGGGCGAGCGGCGGCCGCTGACGTTCTCGATGATCTTCAGCGCCGACCCGATCGTTCACGGAAGCCGCCGAGAGGACATCGTGGGCAACGGCACGTTCTTCAACAACGGGAACCTGCCGATCGTCGGCTACCAGAGTGATGGCGAGCTGAGCGAAGACGGCGATCGCAAGTCGTACGATCTGCCGCCCAAGGAACGCATGCGCGATCGCGACGACCCGAAGGGGCTCGAGCAGAACTACATTCGCTCCGACTCGGACTTCGTGGGCTTTCGCAGCACCGTCAGCACCGATGCCGACCAGATCGCGGTGGCTCCCGGCACGCTGATGAAGGAGTGGACCGAGAACGGCCGTCACTTCTTCCGCTACGAAATGAATCAGCCGATCTTGAACTTCTTCTCGGTGCTCAGCGCGCGCTACGTGGTGAAGCAAGACGCGTGGAACGACGTGAAGCTGCAGATCTTCTACGAGCCCAAACACCCGTACAACGTCGAGCGAATGATGCAGGGCATGAAGGACGCGCTGGCGTACTGCTCCGAAAACTTCGGGCCGTACCAGCACCAGCAGGCCCGCATTCTCGAGTTCCCGCGCTACCAGATGTTCGCGCAGAGCTTCCCGAACACCATCCCCTACTCCGAAGGCATCGGCTTCATCGCCCGGGTGCGCGACGACAGCCCCGACGATCTCGACTACCCGTACTACGTCACCGCGCACGAGATCGCGCACCAGTGGTGGGCGCACCAGGTGGTGGGCGGCAACGTGCAAGGCGCCACGCTTACCAGTGAGGGCATGGCGCAGTACTCGGCGCTGATGGTGATGAAGAAGAAGTTCGGCCCCGAGAAGATGCGGCGCTTTCTGAAGTACGAGCTCGACCACTACCTCGTGGGCCGCGTCACCGAGCGCAAGAAGGAGCTCCCGCTCTCGCGCGTCGAGAACCAGCAATACATTCACTACGAGAAGGCGAGCCTGGTCATGTACTGGCTGCAGGATCTGGTGGGCGAGGAGACCGTCAACCGCGCCCTCAAGAAGTACGTGGCCGCGGTGAAGTTCAAAGGCCCGCCGTACACCAACAGCACCCAGCTCATCTCGTACCTGCGAAACGAGATCCCTGAGGCGCAGCGGGGCGTGCTCGAGGATCTGTTCGAGACCATCACCATCTACGACAACCGCGCCGAGTCCGCGTCGATGAGGAAAAATGCAGCGGGCGGCTGGGACGTCTCGGTCAAGGTGCGCGCGGTGAAGTACCGCAGCGACGACAAGGGCGATCAGACGGAACTCGAGTTCACCGACGTGATGGACGTGGGCGCCATCGACTCCGACGGGAACGCGCTGTTTCTCGAGAAGCGGCCGATTTCCAAAGGGGACTCGACGCTCGAGTTCACCGTGCCCACCAAGCCAGCGCGGGTCGGCATCGATCCGCTCAACAAGCTGGTGGACCGCACCAGCGACGACAACACCACCACACCCGACGAGACTTAAAGTTACGGGTGCCGGGTGTGCCCGGGCGGCGCGTCTTCCACTGCATCGCGGCCGATGTTGCGGCGGTCCCGGTTCACGCCGTCGTCATCGGCGGGCTGATTGCCCATCGCGAAGCGGCGGCTCGCTTCGCTGAGATCACGCTGCGCTTCCTCCAAGGAGACGTACTTCGGCCGGGGCATCGACTTGAGCAGGTTGATCACGTCAACCGGGGCGCCCGCGTCTTCCGCGTCCGCGACCAGCTCGGCTCTCGAGGTCGGGTAATCCACGTCTTCGAGGAACGTCGTCACTGAGCGTGACGGGTCTTCTCCGTTTTTCTGAGCCATCGCTGCCTCCAGCATCATGGATAAACGGGAGATCCCAGAAGAACACCTGCGCGATGAACCTGGAGAAAGACGCGCGGGGAGGAAACGTCACCCGCGGCGCCTCAAGTTCGCCAGGTCGGTGAGGGCGTGCGTAGATTCGAAGCGATGCGGCGCGCGCTCGTCCTTTCCGATCTCCACCTCGGCACCGGCCATCGCCGGGGTCGTGTGAACATCTACGACGACTTCAAGGAAGACGATCGGCTGGCTCAGCTGCTCGAGCGGTACACCGGCGCGCACCTGGTGCTCAACGGCGACATCTTCGACCTGCTCAAAGTGCCGGTGATGGGCCAGTTCCCCGACGAGATCTCCGCCAGGCTCGCCAACATCAAGCTCATCAAGTGCCTCAAGGGGCACCCGCGGGTGGTGAAGGCGCTGCAGCGCTTTCTGGACGACGAGCAGAGCCAGATCACCTACCTGCCCGGCAACCACGACATGGAGTTCGTCTTTCCCAGCGCGCAGGCGATTTTTACGCGCTTCATCACCGGGCAGGACACGCACCCGCGCATTCGCTTCATCACCGACAAGCCGCACTTCGAGCTCGATGGCGTGCAGTTTCATCACGGACACCAATTTGAGGCGATGCACGCCTTCGACTGGGGTCAGCTGACGCTGCGCCGCGCAAACAAGGACCCGGTGCTCAACCTGCCCTGGGGCAGCCTCTTCATCTTGCGCGTGCTCAACCCGCTCATTCGCGAGCGGCCCTACGTCGACAAGGTGCACCCGTTCTGGCCCCTGCTCGCCGGCGGCATGATCTTCGACGCCCGGTTCACGGCGCGCATCCTCGCGGACACGGCCAAGGCCCTGGTGCAGGCGCGGTTCAACCCCACCTGGTGGAAGAAGCGGCCCTTCGTGAAGCTGTCGCGCTTTCTGAG
>JAYVNA010000415.1:0-14499 GCA_043758715.1 Archangium sp. | reverse complement strand
GTGCTCTCGAGCCGCTACGGAGACCTGGTGGTGCGCCGCCCCACGGCCAGCACCTTCGACTTCCGCCGGCCGCCGGCCGACTGGTCGATCAACGGCCTGGAGGCGCGCAATGGCACCGGCACGCTGCTGGTCGGTGAAGAGCTCGCCGGCGGCCTGGGCCTCATCGCCCGCGTCACGGGCGCCGGCTTCACCACCCTCGCCACCAGGAGCGGCACCGTGTTCAACGCGGTCTGCCGCGCCTCGGACACCGAAGGCTGGGCGGTGGGCACCAACGGGGTCATCTACAAGATCACCTCCACGGGCGCGACGCAGGCGACCTCCCCGACCACCAAGGAGCTGCTCACCATCGACTGCGTTCCCGGGGTGGCGATCGCCGCGGGCGCTGACGGCACCGTGCTGCGGATGACGAACAACACCTGGTCGCTGGCGACCCCGGCTGCGCCCCTCACCGGCCGCTCCATCACCACCGTGCGCCTCGCCCAGGGCCTCGCCTACGTCGGGGGCGACAATTTCTTTTACAGCTTCACCGCGGCCACCAACGCCTGGACCCAGCTCACCGCCAAAGCGAGCCTCCGCTCGCTGGTCGTCCGCGGTCCCCAGGAGGTCTACGGCGCCTTCGTCACGGGGACCACCAGCGAGGTTTTCCGCTTCGATGGCGTCACCTGGGGACCCCGTCTCCTTCAGGTTTCAGGGGCTCTGGGTGGGGGTGTGCAAGCAGGCTCCCGGGTGGTATGGGGTGGGACCCTTGGCGCGATCGTCGAAGCACGCTGAGGACCACCAAAAGGGGCCGAAGATCATGGGTGAGCTGGACCCACGAATCAAAATCCGCGCGCCGCTCCGCTGTGACGGGATCGGCCGGTTGGACTGCGCTGAAGACACCGTCTCAGGCGACCGCCTGGCGGTTCGTTGGCTGCCGCTCGAGGCCAATGGCGATGCGGCCGTGAAGGCTTGCGAGAAGCTCCCCAGCCACCACGCGCTGCCCCGCATTCTGCAGACCGGCCACGTGGGCGCTTCGGCGTTCGTGGCCCTCGACTTTCCCGACGGCGAGATGCTGTCGGCCCGGGGCGAAGAGCGCCTCGACAACGATCTGCTGCTCAAGCTCGCCGCCCAGCTGTCCGACGCGCTGGCGACGGTGCACGCGCAAGACGTGGTGCACGGCGAAATCAGCCGTGACTCCGTGCTGCTGGTGGAAGGTGGCAAGGCCAGCCTGTGGGACATGCCGCTCGTGATCGCCAATCGACTGAGCGATCGCCGCGGTGAGAACCGGCTGATGCAGAACCTGGTGAAGACCGCGCCCTACCTCTCGCCCGAGCGCGCTCGGGGTGAAGGGGCCAGCAAGGCCGGCGACGTCTACGCGCTGGGCGCCCTGCTCTGCGTGTCGGCTGGCGCGCCCCTGCCCGCCGCCTCGACCACCCTGGGCGTGGTGCACCTGGTGAGCGCCGGTCAGTGGGTTCCCCGCGTGCCGGCCTCGTTGCCCCAGCGTTGGGCCACCATGCTCTCGAAGATGATTTCTGCAGACCCTTCGGCCCGCCCCACCGCGGCCGAAGTGGCCGCGGCCTTCGCGAACCTGCCCACGCAGAACTCGATGGCCACCGTGCCCGAGCTGCAGGCCGTGCGGCTGCCGCCCGAAATCATCGCCGCTGCCGACGCGCTGATGAAGCAGCAGCTCGAGGCGATGCGTGCGCCCACCCGCGAGATGTCGCTCGCGCAGGTCGAGGCCGCCACCCTGGCGATGAAGCCGGCCCAGCTGCCCGTCGCCCACGATCCTTTGCCTGAGCTCGCGCTCAAGCCGGCCGAAGTGCCCGCCGCCGCGCTCACCGTGCAGGCGAACACGCTCGATGAAGTGAACGACGAGCCCGCACACGACGTGGTGCGCATTCCCACCCTGGAAATCGAAGCGGTCACCTTCGACGTCAAGCCGGTGGTGATGCCCGTTCTCGCCTCGCCGTCGGTGGCGCTCAACGACTCGCTCTCGGTTTCCCCCGAGCTGCTGGCCGATGGCGCGATGACCCTGTCGGCCGAAGAGGTCGAGGCGATTCACGCGAACACCCGCAGGGTGTGGGTGGTGTTCGGTGGCATCGTGGGCGCGGCCCTCGCGCTCATCGGCGTGGTGGTGATGCTGGCCACCCAGGCCCCCGCCCCGGTGGTGATGGCGCCGGTGCACCCCGTGACGAAGACCGTGGCGCCGGCGGCTGCCCGGCCCGCGCTCGACGAGCTCACCCCGCTGGCGAAGGTGGCTGCGAAGGCCGCCGCTCCGAAGACCAGCGCCCACCCGGCGAAGGTCGAGACAGCGCCCGTGGTCCAGAATGAACCGGCGCCTGAGACGGCCCCGGTGCCCGAGAAGTCGGCCAACGCGTCTGACTTCAACTTCCTCGAGAGCGCCGAAGCCCCCCGCAGCGAGCTCAAGCGGCCCAGCTCCGAGCTCTGAGCGTCACCAATAGCCCGCCCTGAAGGAAGCTGCCTTCGGGGGTTGAGTGAGGGAATGCTTGCAGCGCTGCCGCGAGCGCGGCAGACAAGCGGTGCTTCCGATGCGCGCCCCTCTCACCGAAGCCGAGCTGGATGGCCGCCTCGCGGTCCTGGGGTTGGTGCGCGACCCTTCCGTCTCGTCGCCGCCCCCTTCGAAGAATCGCACGGTGGTGTGCAAGGCCATCAACGGCAAGAAGCGCGCGTTGGTGAAGATCGCCGACGGGCCGGGCAACGTGGGCGTGCTGCGCGAGGGCAGCGTGCTCGAACGGGTCGAGCCGCTCTCGCGTGCGCCCCGCAGCCCGCTGCACCTGCCGCACGTGTTCGCGTTCGACCCGGCCCACGGCCTGCTCGCGCTCGAGTGGATCGCGCACGGCGAGACGCTGCACCATTTTCATCGCCGCTCCGGTGATTACCCCGACGGGCTCGCCGGGCAGGTGGGGCACGCGCTGGGCTTTCTTCACCGCATGAGCCGCGAGGGCCGCTCGCACTACGCGCTGGCGGATGCGTTTCGCGACGAGTCAGACCTGCTCGAGTGTTTCCTGCGCATGCGCCCCGATTTCTACGCGCGGCTCTCAGGGGCGGGCATCGACTTCTTCGCCAAGGTGCAGGCAGACCCCTCGGCGATGCAGGGCCTGCAGGCGCTCTCGACGCAGCAGTTGAGGGAAAGCGAGAACGCGCTGCTGCACGGCGACCTGCGGCAGGCGAACCTGTTGCGGGTGGCCAAGCCGGGCAAGGGCCCCACCTCGATCGTCTTTCTGGACTGGGAACTCTCGTTCTGGGGCGACCCCGCGCGCGACCTCGGCAGCCTGCTGTCGGACTACGTGCTCGGGTGGCTGGCGCCGGAACACCGCAGCGAAGTGCTGGGCCGGCCGGTGCTCGAGGGCTTCGCGCACGAGCTGATTTTGTCGTACGCGCGCGCCCGCGAGCCGTCCTTCAAGCCCGACGCCGATTTCCAGGAACGGGTGGTGCGGTGGATTGGGACGGCGCTGCTCATCTCGGTCTACGGCATCACGCACTACGAGCAGGTGCTCGACGCGCGCGCGCTGGGCGTGGCGAAACACGCGCTCGAGATGCTGGGGCAGCCGCGCGAGTGGCCCAACGTGTTGTGGGGCGAGGTGAAGCGATGACGGCGGCCTCGACGGACCCCAAGGTGAAATGGTTTCACTCGCGCCGCTTCAAGCTGCGTCAAGGCGAAGGCCCTGAGCTCAACCGCGCTTCGGGCGACTCGGGCTTCGTCGCGCACCTCACCGCCTGCACGCAGGGCGCAACCGGGTGGGACTGGTCGTTTCGGCTGGTGCGCACCGGCGCCGGCTGGGCCTTCGTGAGTGACGGCAAGCTGACGGTCTTCGTCGATGAGCCCGGCCAGTACGTGCCCGCGGAAGCCAAGTCGGGCGAGGTGGTGGCGCTGAGGCTGCCGCGCGCGCGGGAAAACCTGCACCCGCACCGCTTCTCTCTCTACGGAGGCCAGGGCGGGTGCGTGGTGGGCACCGGCTTCGCCAAGTTCTTCGTGCCGGTGACGTACGAGGCCGCGCCCGCACTGGTGGAAGCATGCGCGAGCAAGTGGGCCGACCAGCTGCGCTTCTCGCTCTACGTCGCGAACGCACCGCAAGACTTCGACCGCGCGGACGCGGCGTTGATCGACGTGGGGCCGCAAGACGAGCCCGGGGTGTTGCGGCTGCTCGAGACCTTCTTGCGCCAGCACCCCGAAGCGATTTCCGCCCGCGGCGTTCCCTTCGGGACGACCCCGGGCCCGCTCCGCCTCGCGCGCGCCGACGCGAAGGACAAGGGCGACCTGTGCGATGGGTTCGGCTGGCGGCGCAGCACCGAAGCAGTGCTCGCCAAGACGCCCGCCTAGAGGTGGTGGACGACCTGCCTCTCCTCCCGCCGGCTCGGGGTTCGTCGACGACGAAGGTTTTTTTCCGGAGCGTTGCCCGATTCGGCCTTCTGACGACCTGCAGTGGTTCACCACCGCACACCGCTGAAAGAGATCGCTGAGCCGACCTCTCTTCCCAGCGCGACGACGCCGAAGCCAGCCAGCACCGGCAGCGCGATGCCGGCGACGATCGCGAACACGAGGCCCACCGTTTTCCACGGGGAGAAGAGAGTCACCTGCGCCTGCCGGAGGTCGGTGAGCACGATCGACACCGGCTGGCCGCCGCGCAGCGTGCCCAGCAGCTTGCCTTGCGAGACGTCGAGCTTGAGAAACTCGCCCTTCACCTCGGGTGCACCCTGCACCTTGAGGGCGAGGTTGCGCCCATCGAACTTCACCTCGCCCCCGCTGATGGACTTCAGCAAGCGCGGGCTCGACTCGACGCGTGCGTCGTAGCCATCGAGCCCCGCCAGCGCGTCGGCACGCACCGCGTAGGAAGTGGTGCAACCAGAGAGCAACGTGAGGAGCGCCAGGAGAGCGATTCGCATGGCTGCTGACTGAGCAAGCCGCTGACCCGCGCCCCTCCCCGGCAAACCGCGCACTTGCGGCAAGCCCGTTGTGCAGCCTGATTCACATGGTGCAGCTCACTGCAGCTGCAGATCCAGTCGTTGCCGCGCAACCACCAGCGCTCGAGACCGCGCACGCGCCTGGTTGCAGCAGCAGGTCAGAGCGCGTCGCTCACCCGGCCCTGCCAGGCGCAGTCCTCAGGGTTCATTCGGCGCAGTTGCATCACCACCTCGGCCAACGAAGCGTTCGCAGACTCGAGCGCGTCTTCGCAGCCGATGGCGTCCTTCTTGTCGAGGGCGCCGACGAACTTTTTCGTCAGTTCACCGAAGGTGGAAGTCAGGGCCGTGAGCGGCTTCGGCGCTTCGGCGACGAAACGATCGGTCACGCGCTGAAATCGTTCGGTGGTCGCGTTCCATCGGGCGGTCGCGGTCTGCAGCTGGCGCACGGGCTTGAGTTCCTCGAGCGCATCGAGGCGGTTGAGCGCGTCCTGCAGGGGCTTGTCTTCGAAGTGCTCGAGTTGATCACGCGCCAGGGTGGGCCGGCCCGCGAAGGCGTAGAGCACGGCGAGCAGGCGGGTCGGCTCGGGGGCTTCACGCTCGGTGGGGGCGATGCCGTGCAGCTGCCGCGCGCCTTCGAGCCAGTCGCCCCCGGAGAGCGCCTGTGCGAGGTGAGCGATGTCTCCCAGGGCGTTGGGGCGATAGCGCAGGTCGGGGTTACTGACCGCCCCGCCACACTCGGCGCAGCGCGCTCCCAGGAGCAACACCGTCACCGCACCCGAGCTCGCGCGCACGTCGAGCAGCACCGGGGTGAAAGCATCGACGCTCATCCGCAGCTTCGCGGTCACGCTGCCTGCCGCGGTGGCCTCGAGCAGGTGCTCGCCTTCGGGGAGCGCCGCGGCGGGCTCATCGCCATCGATGCGCAGCGTCACGCCGGGCTCGACCACCAGCTGCAACGGGGCCGCACGGAGTTCTGGGAGCGGGGCCACCGGACGCTTGGTGGTGTCTTCACAACGCTTCGGCGGGACCGGCGCGATGAGCGCCGGAGGTTGGTTCAAGGTGCGAAACACCAGCGCGCCGGCGAGCGCGAGCGCGATCAGGGTCGCAGCGGTGAGGAGCCAGCGCATGGGAGTTGGCCCTCTCCCCCGCGGGGAGCGGGGGACCGTTTGAGAAGTGAGCGTCAGCGCATCGCGGCAGACGAGAGCGCGCGGTGCACGGCCTCGAGGGCCTTGCGCGCTTCGAGCAGCTCGGCGCGTTCACGCGTGAGCTCGGAGACCTGGCGGGCCAGGGTGTCGCGCTCCCCCTTGAGGGCATCGGACCCGCGGCGCAGCGCGCCCACCGTCTCCTGCGCGACTTCGAGCTCGGCGGCGAGGCGCTCTTCTTCGGCGAGGCTGTCGGAGATCTCCTGGTCTTTCTTCGCGACCGTCTCGATCAGTTCCTGCTTCTCGCGCTCGCGCACCTCGAGCACCTGCCGCGATTCCTGCAGCGCCAGCAGCGACTCGTTGCGCTCACCTTCGAGTGATTCGAGTTCGCGCTCGAGCTCGGACAGCAGCGTGACGCGGCTTTGCATCTCGGTGGAGAGCCGGCGCGCTTCGTCCATTCGCAGCCGCGCTTCTTCGGTGGCGCGCTCGGCCTGGCGGCGGGCGGCCTCGAGATCCTGCGCGAGGGCGAGGTTCATCGCGCGCGCCTTCGACAGCTCGGTCTGCAGGGCGGAGATGCGCTCGACCGCCAACACGCCGGCTTCAGCGACGGTGTCCGGCAACGGCTCGGGGCGCGGGTTCTCACGCACCGCCTTGAGGCGCTCACGCAGGCGCTCGCGGCGCTCGGTGGTGTCGAGCTCTGTGGGCGGCGGCGCGGTCTGCACTTCGGTGACCGCGGGCGGCGGCTCGGCGTGCGCGCGGGGCGCGGGGGCGGGCTCGACGTACATGCGGGGCGCGGGCGCGGGCTCGACGTACGCGCGGGGCGCGGAGGCGGGCTCGACGGAGGCGGCGGGCTCGAAGTCGGGCTCGGGCTCGTCATGCTCGACCGGCGCGGTCCAGGTGGCGGCGGGGCGGGCGTGCAGCTCATCGCTCATCGGCGCGCCAATCGCGTGCTGCAGCATCTCGGCGGCCGAGCCGCGGCTGGCCCGGGCCTGCGCGCGCAGCCTGAGCGCCGAGCTCAAATCCATCGAGGGGTCGACGGAAGGAATCACCGGCGGTGCTTCATGCGCGACCTGCTGCGCGAGGCTCTCCACCGTGGCGGTCGAGAGGCCACCGCTCGATTCCGTCAACAGCGCGCCCAGGCGCACCCGGGGCTTGGCCCGGCTCACGTTCGCGTCGAATGCCTTCTTCATCGGTGTCCCTCCAGGGGTCGAAGTCCTGTTGAAGTTGCTCAAGCGCTCTTCGCCTGCGTGCGAGCGGCAGCCTTGGCGGCGATGGAGACCTGCAGCCGGGCCAGCACGTCCTCGATGAGCTTCTGCACGTCGTCCGCGCCCTTGCTGTCCCGATCGAAACGGAAGATCGGCATGCCTGCGCTCGAGGCCTGGGCAAAGCGGGTGCACTGCCGAATCACCTGCGGCATGAGGAACTCGGGGTAGTGCTGCTTGAGGGCCTCGAGCGCTTCCTTCGCCAGCTTGAAGGTGGCGTTGAAGCTGTTGACCACGATGAATACGTGGTCGAGCACGTGGCCGAGATCTTCCTCGAGCGAGTTGACGGTCTCGAACAGCAGCTTGAGCCCGTGAAACGAGAGGAAGTCGGCGAGCACGGGGACGATCAAGTCGTCAGCCGCCATCAGCGCGTTGAGGTTGAGCAGGCCGAACGAAGGCGGCGCGTCGAAGATGATGAAGTCGTAGTGCGCTTCGACTTCCTTGAGCGCGTTCTTGAGCTTGAACTCGCGGCCGGCCATCGGCATCAACGCGAGGTCGACGGTGGACATGGTGAGGTTGCTCGGCACGAAGTCGAGGTTCGGGAGCGCCGACTTCTGCACCACCTGCGAAATGGGCGTCTTCTTCACCAGCACGTCGAGCAGCGTCTTGTCGAAGTCTTCGCCTTCGAAGCCGAGGCACTTGGTCGCGTGACCCTGGCTGTCGAGATCGATGAGCAGCACGCCGTAACCCATCTCGGCCATGCGCCAGGCGTAACTGGTCGACAACGAGGTCTTGCCCGTGCCGCCTTTGAAGTTGAGGAAGAGCTGCTTGCGGGTGCCCACGGCGGGCGGCTCGCGCTGCAGCTTGCCGCGCAGTTCCCAGGCGTCTTCGGGCGTGTACTCGTCTTTCTTGAGCGCCGCGGACAGGACCTTGGTGGTGATGCCGAGGAGGTCGGCCGTTTCTTTGGGCGTGTAGCGAATGGGTTCCATCGAAGTGTCCTCAGGCAACGAAGTATTTGAGGCCGCGACGAACGACCTGGCCTTGCGCCATCAACGCGCTGCAGACCTTGAGTGTTTCTTCCACGGAGGCGCCGATGCCTTCGGCGAGCTCAGGGAGTGGGCGGCCGCGGATGGAGGCGCGGAGTTCGCGCATCGCGGAGGTGAGGAGCGCGGGGGAGGGAGTGGTCTCGGTCGTCTCGAGCACGGCCACGCGGGCCTTCACGGGTTGCGCGGCGGTGGGTGCAGCGGGGGCGGTCATCGGGAGCGCAGGAGGGGGACGCGCGACGGCAATAGCCTGGTACGCCCTCTCCCCCGCCTCTCTGGTCGCTTCGCTCCGGGGGGAGAGGGAGACCGGCTTTGCGGGGATGTGCGTGAGGCGACGGACTTCGCGGCGGCGCTGGGCATCATCGAGCGACACCAGCGACGTGACGTCCTGACCGAGCAGCCGCGACAACGATTGGCTGGCCGCGCGACGCACGCGCAAGTCAGGATCGCGCATCGCTTCCATCAACAGCGGCCGCGCCACTTCGGCGTTGCTCGCCCCGAGCACCAGCGCCGCCAGCGATCGCACATCGGCATCGCCATCGCGAATGGCCTGGGTACCGAGCTCGAGCGCTTCCTTGCCCGACAACCCCAGCGCCAGCAGCGACGCGCGGCGGCGCACGGCCTTGTCGGGATCCTTCGTCGCCGCCGCGAGGTGCGGGGCCGCGGCCGGTGCGTCGAGCGTGATCATCGCCTTCAACGCCGCGATCCGAACTTCCGGCGCGCTCGAGGTCAGCAACGGCATCACCACCGGCAACGCCTCGACCTTCGCGAGCGAGGCCAGCGCACCGAGCAACGCCACCTGCACCGAAGGCTCGGCCTCGCCGTGCAGCGCGGTCGCCAGGGCCGGGGTGGCCGCGGGGTGACGAAGCGCCTTGAGCCGGTCCGCCGCGCGAACCCGGGCCGGCGCGTCAGGCGCCGACAGCTCGCGCACCGAGAAGCCGAACAACGTCTCTTCACTGCGCCCGGGGAACTGGTGGGCGCCCATCATCGACGACAGCTCGTTGGCGCTCACCGACAGCCGGCCCTGCGACTTGAGCTCGTTCGCCACCCCGGTGACGGTGTCCGACGTCGTGGGCGCCGGGCCCACGAGCACCGGGGCCTTCCCACCGCGCTCGACCAGCACTTCACTGCGCAGCTGCGCGATGAACTGGCCCAGATCGAAGTCGTCGAGCCCGCCCCCGCGCTCCAGCCCGTGAATGCGCGAGGCCTCGAGCATCTTGCCCACGAGGTCCGCCCGCTCACGGCGCAGCGCATCGGCCAGGCGCGCGGTCTCTTCGCGTTCCGAATGCGCACGCGTCATTCGCACTTCGAGTTCCGCGATCACGCGGCGAAGCTCGATTTCGCGCTGCGAGGCGGCGGCGAGGTCGGCCTTGAAACGCTCGAGCTCCGAGCGGGTGGTGTCGGCGTCGTTGGTGAGCTGTGAAGAGCGCGCCTCGAAATAGAGGATCTTCTCGAGGGCGCTCTTCAGAAGGGCTTCCGGCTTTTCGTCACTCACGGGGAATCCGCTCCAGGCTCGCGCTGCCGAAACGAACGCTACAGGTGTGTCGCGGCTTGTCTCTTTTTTGACAGCGCGGGCACCCTATGCTGGCGATCGTCGATTGTAAACCCACGGATCCATTGACATTTCAATGTAGGTGTCATGGAAATCGCGCGGAGGCCGATTTACCGGCCCCGCAGGCCATTCCCGGCTGCCCAAAAAAAAGCGGCTGACGCGCTCAGGCTTGAAGCCGTGGGGGCCCGATGACAAACGAGGGGGAGCATGAGCACTGGCCGAGTTGAACTCCCGCCGCATCTCCAGCGGTACGTGGTCGAGCAGGATTACGCGTCATACACGCCGAGGGACCAGTCGGTCTGGCGGCATGTGATGAGAAGGCTTTCCAGGCACCTCGAATCGCGCGCCCACCCGACCTACCTGCGTGGGCTGGCTGAGACGGGCATCGAGCTCGACGAGATTCCGAAGCTCGAGACGATGAACGAGCGGCTCGACAAGCTGGGGTGGCGCTGCGTGGGGGTGCGCGGGTTCATTCCCCCCGCGGTGTTCACCGAGATGCAGGCGCGCGGCGTGCTCGCCATCGCCGCCGACATTCGCAGTCACAAGACCATCATGTACACGCCGGCTCCGGACATCATTCACGAGAGCGCCGGGCACGCCCCCATCATCACGGACCCTTCGTACGCGGCGTACTTGAAGAGCTGCGGCGAGGTGGGCTTCAAGGCCATCGCGTCGGCGGAAGATCGGGCGCTGTTCGAAGGCATTCGGAACCTGTCGGTGGTGAAGGAAGACCCGATGGCCACGCCCGACGACGTGGAGCACGCCCAGGCGCGGCTCGACGCGGCGGCCAAGTCGGTGCGCTACGTGTCGGAGTCGACGCGGGCCTCCCGCTTGTACTGGTGGACCGCGGAGTACGGGCTCGTCGGCACGCTGGAGCAGCCCAAGCTCTACGGCGCGGGGTTGCTGTCGTCGATCGGTGAGGCTGAACACTGCCTGACGCCCGAGGTGCGCAAGCTGCCGCTGTCGGTCGAGTGCGCGAACACCGCCTACGACATCACGCGCATGCAGCCGCAGCTGTTCGTGGCCCGCGACTTCCGCCACCTCAACGACGTGCTCGCCGATTTCAAACACTCGCTCGCGTACATTCGCGGCGGTGACTACGGGCTCGATGAGGCGCTGCGCAGCCGCGCGGTCAATCACCTGGTGCTGCGCAAGCGCGGCGGCGAGAGCATCGAAATCACCGGCGAGATTCGGGAGATTCACCGTGCGGGCAAGGACACCGGCCCCGGGCTCACCGCGTCGGTGATCGAGCTGGTCGGCCCCACGATGATCAGCACCGCGGGCAAGTGCACCGAGATCCCCAAGCGCATCGACGCGGTGGTGCTCATCGGCAACGAGCGGCTGCCCACCCGCGGCCGGTTCTCCACCCGGTTCGCTTCGGGCGTGGAGGCCTCGGGCTACGTGGTCGAGGGCCATGAGGTCGTCGACTTCCGCGTGTGGCTGCACGGGCGTCCGGTGCCGGTGTCGACCTGGGCGTACGTCGCGGTGGCCGAGGCGATCACCTCGGTGGCCGGCGGCCCCGCGGATCCCCAACGATGGGACGAGTACTTCGGCGCGCTCGACAGCTTCACCGCGGGCAACAGCGAAGCGATCGCTCGCCAGCGCAAGGCGGAGGAACTGCCCGGCGAGCTCGCCTCGCTCTACGCGGAAGTGCGGGTGATGCGCCGCGCGAAGAAGACCGATCGGAAGCGGCTCACGCAGATTCTCGAGGACAGCAAGCGGTTCGGTGAAGAGTCGCTGCTGCGCGAAGAGGTCGAAGAATTGCTGACGGCCAACTGATGAGCGGCGTTCCTCCTGACGAGCAGTTGCGCGCTGCCTTCAACGTGCTCGAGAAGCACGTCGAGACGAAGTACGGCGTTCCCATTCTCATCAAGGACGTACCGAACCCGTTCACCGGGGACCTCGACGGCGCTGAGATTCACGTCGACTACGCCGAAGACATCGAGAGCGCGCTGTTCATCATCGCGCACCTGTTCGGGCACACCGTGCAGTGGAACACCGACGAGAAGGCCCGGGAGATTGGCTACAAGCTCTACCCGAACGCCGATGCCGCGATGATGAAGCGGCTGCATGAGTACGAGTTGGAAGCGTGCCGGTACTCGATGCAGCTCTTCCACGAGGCCGGAGTGCGCGAGCTCGATCAGTGGTTCTCGGACTATTCGGCGTGCGACTTCGAGTTCCTGAAGAACTTCTACAAGACGGGCGAGAAGCCGGCATTCAAGACGTTCTGGAAGACCGGGTCGCCGTTGCTGGAACCGAAGATCATTCCTTCGTTTCAGCCGACGAAGTGGGTGTCGCGCTGGGCGGGCATCGTCGTCTGAGCTGACGCCGGTTCAGTACCCCAGCGGCTCGTGACCTGCGGTGTCGACGAAGGGCGACTGGTTTTGCCACTCGATGCGGTCGCGCATCAGGTAGCGCGTGGTCACCCCGTTCGCGCTCTTCGCCGCGGCCGCGTAGATGATGTCTTGCGCCGACCCGTCGAGGAACACCGCGCCGCCCGGCCCGCCGCTCGCGAAGTTCGCGTTTCCCAGGCTGCGCACCACCTGCAGAATTCCGCGGTCGCCGCTGTCGCGCATGCGCCAGCCGCCGGTCTGCGCGCTCGGGCAGAGCGGACCGCATGAGCTGATCGCGTGGCCGGTGGCGTAGGTGTCGTTGAACCAATGCCCACCCGAGAAGATCAGGTGGTGCCGCGCGGTGACGGGGTCGTACGAGACGGCCGGGTTCTCGCGCACGTTGTCTTCCCAGGTGCCGGTGCCGCCGTAGCCGTCCATGATTTCGACCTGCGTGCCCGCGACCAGCCCGGTCCAGGCCGCATCGACCCGGGCTCCGATGATGCTCGAGCTCACGCCGCCTCCGTATTGTTTCCAGTACACGTAGCGGCCGCCGTCGTGATCGATGAACAAGAACGGATCGATGAACTGCTGACCCACGGTGGCGTCGATGGCGAGCCCGCCGAAGAGCCACGGTCCCATCGGCGAATTCGCGGTGAGCACGGCGAGGGAACGCGTGTCCCAGCCGGAGTTATTCGTTCCCTGCGCGTCCGGCACGGAGACCCACATCACGTACTTCTGCAGCGCCGGCGCGTAGACGATGCCGGGCGCCCACCACGCTTGATTCCTGATGCAGTGGGTTGCGACCAACGCTGCTGAGGAAGCGCCAGAAGCGGCGGCGGCATGGCGAAGTTCGGCGCCGCTGCAGGTTTCCTGAGCTTGAGGGCAGATTTCCTGATCCATTGGGCCCGCGTGAAGAAAGCGGGGAACGGAGCTGGCGAGCCCCGTCCCCCAACAACAATGGAAAGCAAAGCGACAACCGCTGGGAAGGGACCCAGCAAGGGGTATCCGATCATGGCTGCAACTGAGGCACAAGCACACCGAGCGCTGCGGCGCGCGGACTTCCCCTGGAGCACAGCGCTCGCCGACCCGAGGAAGGCGCGCAACCAGCGGCATCGGCATCAAGGGATGCTCTCGGTGCTGGCGGCGGCGTTTGCCTGCGGGAAGACGTGTCTGCGTCGCGTTGAGGAGTTCAGCGGCGATCTCGGCAAGGGCGCGCGTCGTGCGCTCGGTGTCGGTCGAGCCATTTCCGACACCGCGCTCTTTCGGCTGCTGGCGAGGCAGAGCGTGAGCGGCCTGCGTGAGACTGTCTGGGCTCAGGTGCAGGACCTGCTCAAGCAGCAGGTTGTCGCCAACGACCTCTTCCCCTTCGGCGTGCTGAGCATCGATGGCAAGTCGCTGTGGGCGAGCACCAGCACTCACGTTGAGGGCTCGAAGACGACCATCGACCCGGCCAGTGGCGTCCTGACAGCGGCCCTGATGTCGGTGCGGGCGGTGCTCACGTCGTCGCGGGTGCGGCCCTGTCTCGACGCCGAAGTCATCGGTGAGAAGGCTGGTGAAGCGCCGGCCTTCCGCCTCCTGTTTCCGAGGCTCGCCAGGGAGTTCGGCGGCAACTTCCGCATCGTCACCACCGACGCGGGGCTGACCTGCCGCGAAAACGCTGCGCTCGTCGCCGCCGCCGAGAAGCACTACCTCTTCGCGTTGAGAGAGAATCAGAAGAGCCTTCACGCGGTGGCCGTCGCCAAGCTCGCCGAAGCCCCCTTGAAGGTGCGCACCGACGACCATCGGAACGGCGCACGCATTCTTCGGGAACTCCGCACCGTGACGGTCAGTGACATCGCCGACTTGAACTTCCCTGGTCTCGAGCAGCTGTGGAGCGTCCGTCGCATCGTCACTCTCAATGGTGCCACCGCCCCCGTCAGCGACTCGGTGCGCTACTTCGTCTCCAGCATCCCGCCGACCCTGTTGTCGCCAACGCAGCAGCTCGACCTCGTGCGTCTTCACTGGGGCATCGAGAACGGCCACAACTGGACGATGGACGTCGCGCTCTCCGAGGACGATGTCCAGCCCTGCCAGCTTACCCGTGACGCCATCGAGGTCGTGGGTTGGCTCCGCATCCTCGGGTACAATCTGCTCTCCGCATGGCGCGCTCACGCACCCACCAAGGACCGCCAGCCGCTGAGCTGGTCGCGTTGCATAGAATTGCTGCGCGACGCCCTCGTGCTGCACGGAGTCTCGCCGACAATTGCCTGACGGCTCGCCAGCCGCTTCCCGCTTTCCTCACCGCACCTCAAATCGAACACGACGTCACGGCCGCCACCGGCTCAGACG
>JAYVNA010000414.1:0-4862 GCA_043758715.1 Archangium sp. | reverse complement strand
CGATCGACCCCGAGAACATCGACGCGCACGAGAAGGCCTACGCCATCTACGTCGCCTCGAACAATCACGCGCAGTCGTTCGAGCAGTTGCTCAACGTGCTCCGGCTGCACACCCGCTCGGGTGACGCGGCGCGCGCGCAGCCGTACCTCGCGGCGATTCTGCAGCAGCAGCCCGGGCACACCGAAGTGCCGGTGTTCCTCTCGGCGCTGCGCATGGCCAACGGCGGGGCGAGCGCCATGCAGTCGCAGCATTCGGCCGAGCCCGAAGCTGAAGACGCGATTCTGGTCGACTCCAGCGACGACGAAGTGATCGTCGCGGAGGAACCCGAAGACGTGATCTCGGGCGAGATGTCCTCGGCCGACGTGCTGGTCGATGCCGAAGCCGAGGTGATCAACAGCGACGAGGTGATGCTCAGCGCCTCTGACGCTGACGCCGCTGCGCAGGTCGAGGTCGATCCTCCGCCGGTTCCCGACAGCTATGAAGATTTGGAGTCGAACGATCAGCAGGTGATCTCCGACTTCGAGGCCGAAGCACCGATGGCTGGCTACGACAACGCCACCTTCGACGCGCCCGATGGTGAGCCCACCACCGGCGAGTTCTCCCTGGTCGACGAGGCCGCGGTCGACGACGAAGAGAAGACCGGCAATACCGGGCTCGTCGTCGCGACCGAGCCTGCGCGCGCTCCGATTCCGATGACCACGGTGCCGATGTCTGCGCCGGTGGGGCTGGGCGACGACGAGCACGAAGCGCCCACCCGCGTCTCGCCGCGCCTCGACCCCGCGATGCTGCGCGCCGCGCGGCCGCCGATTCCCGAGGAGTCGTTCGAGGAAGAACCCGAAGTCGAGCCGCCCACCACCACCTCGCCCATCCCCGACGAGGCGCCTTACGAGCAGGCCGCCGCGGAAGCGCCGTACCAGGAAGCACCGTACGAAGAAGCGCCCTACCAGGAGGCTGCCCCTTACGAGGAAGCGCCGGTCGAGGCGCCGCCCGAAGAAGAGCCTGCGGGCGAAGAGTGCGACGAGGCCACGTTCTTCGTGGAGCAGAGCCTCTACGACGAGGCGCGCGAGATTCTCGAGACGGTGTTGATCGCCTACCCCGATCACCGGCGCGCGGCTGCGCTGCTGGCGCGGGTCGAGGCTGAACAGAACGGCGGCGCCGCGGGGGCCAACCCCGGTAGCACGCTCTCGGAAGAAGCTTCGGAAGGCAACGGCGCCGAAGAGGGGCGCGACGCGTTCGATCTCGCGGCCGAGCTGGCCAACGAGCTGGGCGACTTCGGCGACGAGCAGTCTGGCGGCGGTGAAGCTTCGTCGGGCGGCGGCAACGACGAGTACCAGGTCTCGGTCGAAGAGGTCTTCGCCGAGTTCAAGAAGGGCCTCGAGAAGGTCGTCAAACCCGAAGACGTCGACACCCACTACGACCTGGGTGTCGCGTACAAGGAAATGGGCTTGATCGACGACGCGGTGGGAGAGTTCACCATCGCGCGCAAGGGCTGCCTGGGGAAGCGCAAGGAGATCGACTGCCTCTCGATGATCGGCATGCTGCAGGTCGCGCGCGGTGAAGTGGTCGCCGCGATCGACGCCTACCAGCAGGGCCTGCAGAGCGAGCACGCGCGTGGCGAGGTGGAAAAGTCGCTGCGCTACGAGCTGGCGGTGGCCTACGAGGCGGCCAACCAGGGAGGGCGCGCGCTGGGCCAGTACCTCAAGGTGCAGGCGATCGACGGCCACTACCGCGAGACGGCTTCGGCGGTGGAGCGGCTCTCGGCTGTCGCGGTGCCCGAAGACGACGCGCCTGCGCCGCCCAAACCTCCCACAGGTGGAGGGCCGGCGCGGGGGGGAGCACGCAAAGTCGGCTACGTCTGATTCGCCATGAGTTACCTCGAGCACTTCGGTCTGAGCAGCGAGCCGTTCAGCAACGCTCCGGTGAGCCGGTTCTATTACAACGCCCCGCAGCACCAGCAGGCGTTGGCGCGGCTGCTCTACGCGGTGAACTCGATGAAGGGTCTCGCCGTGCTGGTGGGCGAGATCGGCGCGGGCAAGACGACGCTCGCCCGGCGCATGCTCGATTCGTTGCCTGAGGAAGAGTACGAGGCCGCGCTCCTCGTCATCATTCATTCCGGCATCACCGCCAGCTGGCTGCTTCGGCGCATCGCGCTGCAGATCGGCGTGGAGAACCCCGCGCAGGAAAAGCTGGCGCTGCTCAGCCAGCTCTATCAACGCCTGCTGCAGATCTACGAGCAGGGCCGCAAAGCAGTGGTGCTGATCGACGAAGCGCAGATGCTCGAGACCCGAGAGCTGATGGAAGAGTTTCGCGGCCTGCTCAACCTCGAGGTGCCCGAGCGCAAGCTGATCAGCTTCGTGTTCTTCGGCCTGCCCGAGATCGAGAAGAACCTGAAGCTCGACGCACCTCTCGCGCAGCGGGTGGCCATGCGCTACCGCCTCGAGCCCTTCACCTCGGAGTCCACCGAGGCGTACGTGAAGCACCGGCTGCGCCTGGCCGGCAGCGCGCGCAACCCCTTCACCAGCGACGCGATCGAAGCGGTGCATCGCCGCGCCGGTGGGACCCCGCGCGTGATCAACACCATCTGCGACAACGCGCTCTTCGAGACCTTCCTCTCGCGCGGCACCGAGATTCGCGGGGCGTTGATCGATCAAATCGCCGACAACCTGGGCCTCGAGACCGGAGTGCTCACCCCGGTGGTGGTGCCTTCGCCGCCTCCTCCGCCGCCGGTGAGCAACCTCGACGAGCCCCTGGTGGCCCCGCCGCCGCCGACCCGTCGGCCCACCCCGCCGGCTCCGCCTCCGCCTGCGGTGGCCCCTTCGATCGCTCCCGCGGCCGTGGCTCCCCGCGCTGCGCCGGTGCGCACCGTCGGCCCCGCGGCGATCACCGCGCCCACGCCGATCTTCACCGTGCCTACGGCCGCGCCGCCGCCGGTCCGCCCCCCGATGCCGCCCATGCCCGCGAGCGCGCCGGTCGCCGCGACAGTGCGCGCACCCGTGACGGTTCCCCGGCTGGCCCCCGTTCCCGTGGCTCCGGTGATCCCCAGCGTGACGACTTCGATGGCCTCGGCGATGGCCGGCCTGACCGGAGAGGCAGTCCCCGCGCCGACCCCCTCTGCCCCCTCTGCCCCTTCACCGAATGCCGCCGCCGCGGCTGCGTCGAAGCCCAAGACGGGGGTCGACCTCGCCGAAATCGACCGTTATCTCGAGGGACTCGGGAAGCTGTAGCCCGGGTTGAGACGACAGGAAGGAGTGACCGGTGCAACCGAACCGACGCCGTTGGCGAATAGCGTTCGGTGTGCTCGCCGCCTGTCTGCTCGCCTTGTTGCTGGTGCTGCGCACCGAGCGCGCCGGCACCTTCGTGTGCGATCAGCTGCGTGAACGGTTGCCCGGCGCCATCGGGGCGCAGGTGAACCTGGGGCGCTGCGCGATCGACCCGCTCAACGGCAGCGTCGAGATCAGCCGCATCGAGGTGACCGCGGAGGGCGCCGAGCGGCCCTTCGTAACCGCCGACAAAGCGGCCGTCTCGCTGCGGGGGCTGTTTCTGGGCGGGATCTCGCTGCAGGACGTGGAGCTGATTCACCCGCATGTCGAGCTCACCTTGCCCCTCGCGTCGGACGGGAAGAGTGGAGGCGCCTGCGTGGTGCGAGAGCTCACGAAGCTGCGGGTGGCCCATCTGCGGGTGGTGGACGCGAGCGTGGTGCTGAACCTGCCTGAATCGCGCTCCGTGCGGCTCGACGGAGTGATGATCGACGCTTCGCTCGATCGCCGTGAAGCCGCGGTGACCATCGACGGCCGGGGTGGTTCGGTGGTGATGGGCGAGCAGACCCTGCGCCTGGGCAAACTGGTGGTCGAAGGAACGCTCGATCTCGGCGCCGAGCAGGTCGATCTCCAGCGGGTCGAGGCGAACGTCGAGGGGGTGCGCGTCACCACCTCGGGTTCCATCGATCGCCTGTGTGATGCGGTGCCTTCGCTCGATCTTGCGGCCCAGGCCTGGCTGCCCCTCGATGCGCTGCCTCGGCTGGGCATTCCCCTGCCCACGCCTTCGGGCCAGGTGCTCGCGCGCGCGTCGGTGACCGGCAAGGCCGATGCGCTGGCGGTGCATGGAGAACTCCAGGGCAGCCGGGTGACCCTGGGCAAGTACGCGCCCGGAGACTTCTCGGCGCGGGCCTCGTGGAGCGGCAAGCTGGTGAAGCTCGAAGAGTTCACCACCCGCTCGGGTGATGGCGAGGTGCGCGTCTCGGCCGAGTTGTCGTTGGAACCGGGGCTGCCGCTGACCGCGCACATCGAAACGAAAGACGCCTCGTTTGCCCGCATCATGGCGCGCGCGGGCGTCTCAGGTGCGTGGGTGGAGTTCGCCGCCTCGGTGAAGGGCGTGGTGAGCGGCAACCTGATGCCCACGCCGCTGTTGGGGGGCGACATCGAGTTCAAGACCGGCCCCTTCGTGCTCGCCGCCCGCCCGTGGGACGGCCCTCAGGCCGCGGGCATCGACATTCTGCGGTTCAAGCAGGCAGCGGGGCGCTTTCACCTCGGCGTCACCGCTCAGGCGGTCAGCTTCGAGGACGTCGCGATTCGGGTGGGCGCCAACGAGAGCACCCGGGTGTCGGGCCTGGTGAAGCTCTTCCCGCAACGCAACGCCATCGATGCCGACGTCACCGCCGACGCGATCGACCTCTCTGATTTCGGCTCGCTCGCCGAGCTGCCCTGGTCTGGCTTCGGGCAGGCGAGGGTGAGCATCAAGGGGCCCTTCACCTCGGTGGTGATCGATGGGCAGACCACGCTGCGCGACTTCAAGCTGAGCGGCTATTCGCTGGGCGTGGTGCAGAGCCCGCTTCGCTTCTCGGACGACGTTCTCTCCTTTCCCTC
>JAYVNA010000413.1:0-14546 GCA_043758715.1 Archangium sp. | reverse complement strand
CGGTGCGCACCAGCGAAGATCTGCTGCGGGAAGCCAACAAGAGCTACCGCGCGCTCCAGCCCGCCAGCCGCTTCCTCTTCTAGCCCCCGCAGCTGGTCACGAGGACCAGCTGCAGGTCGCCTTCGCTCAGTTGATCCCGCCGGTGCAGCTGCAGGTCGACCGGTTGCAGGTGGTGTTGGTCGCGCACCCGCCGCAGTCAGACTTGCACACGCAGCTGCACGCGAGCGGGTCTGCCTGGTACGTCGGGCCGCAGTTGAGCGCCGCGGTATCGCAGACGCAGCCGCAGGTACCCGCACCGCTCTGGAACGTGTAGCCCACCGGGCACGAGGCCGTCTGGCGGCAGTTGCACGAGCAGCTCGCCACGTCGCAGATCTGGAACTGGCTGCACGAGCCCGCGCAGTCGCTGGTGCACACGAAGTCGCAGACCAGCTTGTTGGGGTCGCAGACCTTGCCGGGGGGCGGGTTGCCACCGCAGTCAGCCGGGCACTCGCAGGTGTTGGTGGTGCGATCACACGCGAGGCGACCGCGGCAGAAGTCGGGGTCGGTCGGGTCGTAGTTCGTGGTGTCCGTGCTGCACGGAGGCGGGTTGCCGCCCGGGTTCGGGGTGCTGTCGACCCAATACCGGTACGAGACCGCCGCCGAGCTGGCGCTGGTGCCGGGCCGGCAGGCGCCGAAGAACGAGAGCGACCGGTTGATGCCGTCGAAGTCGAAACCATCGGTACGGCTGCGGCGAATGTCGTTCTTGTTGCAGGCGACCCCGTCGGTGACGGAATCCATCGCGACCTTCACCGAGGCGCCGATCGGCGGCTTCTGCATGCGGTAACCGGCCGACGAGATCGCCGAGTTCACGATCAGGCCTACCGCGTTGGTGATGTCAGCTGGGGTGGTGATGTCGCCCCGAATGCCGCCGGTCGCGGTGATCACCGCCGGCGTGCGCCGCACGGCCTGCTGCGTCTCACCGCAGTTCTGACCATTGGGGCAGATGATGCCGTGCACCTTCACGGGGCCGACCCGGTTCGTGTACACGTTCCCGCCGAGCGTCGCGCCGAGCGTGTTGAAGAACGCAGAGAACTGAGGGCCGGTGTAGGCCGACTGGTCGTCAGCGTCGCCCAGCAGCACCACCACCAACTGCGCCCCGTTGCGAATCTTGTTCGGGTCGTCAGGAGCGCCGACGGCCGGCACCGGGGTCATCACGGTCATCGCGCGGGCGCCCGACTCGAGAATGCGCTCGGTGCCGCTGCCGCCCGTGCCCACCCAGCAGCCGCCGTTCGCCCCACCCGCCCAGCAGGCCGGCATGGCGCCGGTGACGTTGCTGCAGACGCCCGCGTTGCAGGTGGAGTTGGTGGTCAGCCACGATCTGAACTGGTCGATGTTCCGCGTGAACCCGCGAATCACGTTCTGGTTCAGGGTGGTGCCGCCGTACGAGTAGGCCGAGGTGACGAGCGACACGCGCCAGTCGAGCGTCGAGTTGGCGAGCTGCGACCGCACCGCCGCCGCCGTGCTGGCGACCGCCGCCTGGTAGGTGGCCATCGAACCGCTGTCATCGATCACGAAGAGGAAGTCGACCTTGCCATTGCCCGGGGTGAAGACCTCGCACTGGTAGGCGTTGGGGTCGCCGAACTGCGCGATGGCCGAGCCGCCCGCCGCGTCGCTCATGTTGAAGAGCGCGGCTCCCGAGTAGCTCGCCAGCGGCGTGAGGGCGACGATCACCACCACCGCCGAGTTGGTGCGGTGCAGGTACTCGACCTGCATCTTGAAGGGTCCGGTGACGCCCGCGGTGCCCGCCAGGGTTCCCGCGCCCGCGCCGATGAGGCCGTCAGCGATCGCGTTCGCCCGCGCCTTGAGGTCAGCGCCGCCGGCCATGTCGTAGAAGCCCTGGAGCGCGGGGAGATTGTCCCAGCTGGTGAACGTCTGGGTGGTGGCGTTGGTGAGCGTGCCGCTGCTGTCGAGCGTGGGGCGCAGCGCCGCCTCGTCACCGGTGGGCGTGGTGCTCGCCGCCGGCGCCGCCTGCCGCCAGGCGATGAAGGCGACGTGGTTGGTGGGGTCGTAGCCGATCAGCCCCTTCTTCTGCCCGCCCACCGCGATCGTGCTCACCTCGGTGAACTGCGCGGGCAGGCCGAGCTGAATGTCGGGGTCGCCCTCTGACTTGAAGAGCACGGGGCGCAGGTTCATCACGGTGCAGACCGCGCCCGCGGGGGCCACGCCACCGTCGGGGAGAATGCCGTCGGCCGGGTTGTTGGGGTTCAGCTCGCCCGGGTCCAGGCGCCCGTTCTGGTTGGTGTCTTCCGCGCCGTCGTTGATGCCGTCGCCATCGCTGTCGGGGTTGGTGGCGCTGGTGGTGGTCGTCGGGTCAGCGTCGATGGCCACGTTCAGGCAGTTCACCGGGTCGGCGATGTTGGCGGTGATGAGGCCGCTCTCCACGCCATCGGAGATGCCGTCGCCATCGGTGTCTGCGCGCCGGGGGTCGGTCTCGCCCATATCGAGCATGCCGTTCGCGTTCTGATCTTCACCCCGCACCGAACCCACCGTGGGGCCATCGAGCAGGCCGTCGCAGTCGGAATCTTTGCGCAGCGGGTTGGTCTCGTTGCCATCGCGCACCCCGTTGCGGTTCGCGTCTTCGATGCCGTCGCTCAGGCCGTCGCCGTCGGTGTCGGCCAGCGCCGGGTCGGTCTCGCCCGGGTCGACCATGCCGTTGCCGTTGCGGTCTTCGAGGCGGTTCGGCAGCCCGTCCATGTCGGTATCAGGATTGACCGCGGGCCCGCAGTCGGTGGCGAGGTTGGGGTTGGTCTCGCCGGTGTCGACGGTGCCGTTCTGGTTGAAGTCTTCCGCGCCGTCAGAGCAGGAGTCGCCGTCGCTGTCGCGGACCAACGGGTTGGTGTGGGTGGTGTTGATCTCGATGCCGTCGCCGATGAAGTCACCATCGGTGTCGCGCTTGCGGGGGTCGGTCTCGGCGGCCTGCACCACGCCGTCGTGGTTCGGGTCTTCCACGCCGTCAGACAACCCGTCCATGTCGGTGTCGGGGTTGGTGGGGTCGGTCTCGCTCGGCTCGGCGCGGCCGTTGTGGCTGCGGTCTTCCACGCCGTCGGGAATGCCGTCGGCATCGCTGTCGGTCACGGTCGGGTTGGTGCGAGAGAGCGGGTCTGCGTCGCCGGGGTAGCCGCTGCAGGTCGCGCTCACCGAAGTGAGGCGCCCCGCTTCGATGCCATCGAGAATGCCGTCGCCATCGGTGTCGGGGTTCGCGGGGTCGGTGCGCTGGCCGCCGGCGTAGACGTTGCCGAACTCCTCTTCGTCACTGAGCCCGTCGCAATCCGTGTCCCTGGTCGCGTTGTTGGGATCAGTGGGGTCGACGATCATGCCGGCGTCGCCAGCGCCTGCCCCGCCGCCCGTCGAGCTGCCGCCGCCCGAGCCGCCGCCCGTGCCCGTTCCGGCGCCTGAGCCACCGGTACCGCCACCGCCATCGAAGTTCGGGTTGACCGGGGGGTCACAGGTGCAGCCCGCCAGGAACAGCAACCCACACGCCAGAAGAAGGCGTGATCGCAACGCGAAGGTGATGGCATTCATGTGGTGACCTCGTGTCGTCGGCCCCGAACGACTGAGGCAGCGTATTGCAGACCGCGCGGCTTTGAAAAAAAGCCGTGTGGTTTCAGTGCCGGCGGTCGCGGGCGCGATGAACGAAGAGTTTGTAGATGCCGAGGTTCGGGGGAACCGTGTCGATCATCAGCTCAGGGTGCCACTGCACCCCCAGCGCGAACTGGTCTTTCGCAATGCATTCAATGGCTTCGATGACGCCATCGGGCGACGAGGCGCTGATCACCAGGCCGGCGCCGGCTTCCTTTACAGACTGGTGGTGGGTCGAATTCACCATCAGCTGGCCCTTTCCGCCTACACACTCCGCCAAGACCGAGAGGTCTTTGACCTCGATGGGGTGCTGCGGCTGGGTCCGGTCATGCTTCTGCTCGTGCGGTCGCGCCGCCGGCAACTCGGTCGCGATGTCTTGAATGAGGGTGCCGCCGAACGCGACGTTGAGCAATTGCATGCCGCCGCAGATTCCGAGCACCGGCAGCTTTCGTTGCAGCGCGATGCGCAACAGCGAGAGCTCGAAGTTCGTGCGGCCCTGCTTGAGCACCCCGAGGCCGGGCTTCGACTGCTCCCCGTAGGCTTCCGGGGGAATGTCGAAGGCGCCTCCGGTGATCAGCAGGCCCGAGACGCGATCGAGGTACTGCTCCATCAGCGCGCGATCATCGGTGTACGGCACGATGAACGGCAGCCCGCCGGCCCGCAGCACCGCCTCGGCGTACGCCGCCTTCAGGTCGTATTTGACGAAGGGCGACTCGGGCGTCACGAGACTGGCGTCGGGCGTGATGGCGATCGACGGGCGCCGGGGGTGGGCGTGATGCTTCATCATCTGGGAGCCGAGAATGCCCCCTGCAGCGCGCGAGCGCGAGAAACCACGTCGTCTGCCTTGAGCAGGTCGCCGGCGACGGCCGCCGCCCAGGCCCCTGCCCTCGCGACCTGCCCGATCGTCGCCAGGGTGATCCCCGCGATGCCCACCACGGGAAGCGGTGAGGCGGTGGCGATGTGGCCGAAAAGCTCGAGCCCCATCGGCGGCACCCCAACCACCTTGGTGGAGGTCTGAAAGATCGGCCCCAGCCCCACGTGATCGGCGCCCAGTGCGTGGGCCCGCACGATGTCTTCGAGCGAACGGGTCGTCGCGCCAATCAGTGCTTCAGGCCCGAGCAGGCGCCGCGCCACGTCGACGGGGAGGTCGTCGGCCCCCAGGTGCACTCCGCTGGCGCCGCCCGCGAGCGCCAGGTCGACCCGGTCGTTGACGATCACCTTGACGCCCCGGGGCCCCGCGAGCGCGACCACCTCGCGAATGATCGGGAGCGCCTGCCGGTCGTTGGTCTGCTCGAGGCGCAGCTGCAACACGCCTACGCCCGCCTCGATCACGGCGCGCGCTTTGTCGACCATCGGCAGCTCGGCACGTACCGAATCATCGAGCAGGGCGTACAGGCCACGAGGGAGCTTGTGGGGCATGAGCGGCTGCTATAAGCCCTGCGCCTCTGCTGCACCCCTTCCAAGGAGAAGTTCCATGCCCGAGATCGCTACCCGCTATTCCGACAAGCGCACCGCTGAGCGCTACATCAAGCTCGGGATGATCGACGAGAAGGACTACGAGAAGCACCTCAAGGCGTTGCCCGACGTCGCCGAAAAGGGCGAGCGCGTTCAGGCCGAGGCCGACGAATACATCCTCGACGAAGACCTCAACGAAGGCGCTGAGTAACTCTCATGACGACGACGGGTGAGACCTTCACCATGCACGGGGGCGAACAGCTGACGTTCAGCGCGTTCGTCCTCGGCCTCGCCTCGTCGGCCTTGATTCACCTCGGCGTTCACCAGAACCCTGAAACGGGTTCGGTGCAGGTCGATCTCATTTCGGCCCGTCAGTCGATCGACGTGCTCGCGTTGCTGCGGGAAAAGACGCGCGGCAACCTCTCTGCCGAAGAAGAGCAGCTGTTCTCTTCGGTGCTCGCCGATCTGCGGCTGCGCTTCGTCGAGAAGAGCAACTCGAAAGCCTGAAGTGGATCCCGCGGCGTCTCCCCTTCCCGGCTCGTATCGCTGGGCGCTCGTCGCCGCGGTGGTCATCGGCTTCCAGGTGGCGCTCTCGGCCGCGTTCGACGTGCAGGCCGCGCTCAACCACGACGTACCTCCGCCGCTGAGTGACTCCGCCTACCCGGGCCTGGGGCTCTCACCGCTGGCCCAACGCAACCTGATGCTCGCGGCCTCCTCGGGCTACCAGAGCGCGCTGAGCGCGATGATGCCCTGGCGGGCGATCACCTCGGCCCTGCTCGCGGCCGCGGCGGGGCTCGTGTTCATCATGGCCATGCGCATGCGCGTCTCGCCCGAGGGTCGGGCAGCGGCTGCCTTGTGGCTGGGCCGGGCCGCCCTGGCTGCCGCGGTGATGCGATCGATCGACGGCGCGGAGAACCTGGTCATCGTGCGCACGATGATGGACCAGGTGAGCAAGGCCATCGTCGTGGAAGGCGTGGCGGAAGCCGCGGCTGCGGGTGCCGTGGGCAGCGTGCTCGGCTCGGTGATGACGGGCGGTTGGACCCTGGTGATGGTCGCAACCTTCGTCACCCTGGGGAACTACTTCCGCTCGGAGAGCTTGCGGACCACCCTGGAGCGAACCGAGCCTTCCTGAGCGGCCTGCTTGCTTCGGCGTTGCGGCTCAGATGGCGAAGAGCTCGTGGCGTCGAAGGGCTTGAACCCGCTCCGGGAAAAGCTGCCACAGGGGCTTCGGTTCCTGGTGGCGGCCCAGCTCGATCAGAGCCGAAGATTTTCTGGGAATGCGCAGCAGCTCTTCGCGATCGATGCCCAGCACGCGCGCGACGTAGCCCAGCGGCCACTTCTGCTGCAGCTTCTTGAAGGCCAGATCGTCGTCTTCGTCTTCGGGCAGCTCTGCGTCTTCGTAGCGGAGCATCTCGCCACCGACCCGGCGGCCGTTCGCGTACGCGATCACCTGCTCGACCTCATCGGGATCGAAGGCGTACGCGTGCACGGTCACCCGCAGGTGCTCCGAGAGGCGCCGCGCGAGCGCGTGGTGCGTGAGGTACCAGCGCGCGCCCTGACGGCCGTAGGTAAAGGGAGCGTCCCAGGCGAAGCGGGCGATGCGCGGCCCGCCCAGCACCGTGACCAACAAGCCGGCATCGTCACCCGATTGGCCATCTTCCTGGAGCGACTCGCGCGCGATGTGCTGCAGCCACGCCGCGTCGACATCCGAGTACTGGCACAAATATCCGCCGTGCGATTCCAAGTGGTCCCCCCATGGGCCGCTTCGGTGAGTGAGCGGGCGCCCTTACATCGGCGCGCCGTCCACTACAAGGACGGACAGCCCGGAAACCCTCGATATCCCATGCTTTTCGTGACGCATTGCGCTGTGATTAGTGGAGCTGATGAGTGCGAGAGGGCCCCTCCGAACGGTTTGAGCGCGGTGTGCCACCTTGCGGTGAAGGGTTCGGCCCTTAGTTTCGAAGGCATGCGGATCGATAAATTTACGCTCAAGGCGCAGGAAGCCATTCAAGAAGGTCAGTCGCTCGCGCGCCGCGCCAACCACGGCAACTACGAGCCCGAACACCTTCTGCGCGCCCTGCTCGACCAGCAGGACGGCGTGGTCACCCCGATGCTGCAGAAGATCGGCGCCGACGTGAAGCTGCTCTCGCAGCGGCTCGACGACGCGATCTCGCGCTTCTCGCAGATCAAGGGGGCGAGCACTTCGCTCTCAAACCGCATCGTGCAGCTGCTCGAGCGCGCGGAAGACGACGCCAAGTCGTTGAAGGACGAGTTCACCAGCTCGGAGCACGTGTTGATGGCGTTCTCCCAGGACAAGGGCACGGCCGGCGAGCTGCTCAAGTCGGCGGGCGTCACCAAGGATCGCCTCACCGCCGCCATCAAGGACCTGCGCGGCAGTTCGCGCGTCACCAGCCAGGACGCCGAAGGCACCTACAAGGCGCTCGAGAAGTACGGGAAGGATCTGACTGAGCTCGCCCGCGCCGGAAAGCTCGACCCGGTGATCGGGCGCGACGAAGAGATCCGCCGGACGATTCAGGTGCTCTCGCGACGCACCAAGAACAACCCGGTGCTGATCGGTGAGCCCGGCGTGGGCAAGACGGCGATCGCCGAGGGCCTCGCGCGGCGCATCATCGACGGCGACGTGCCCGAGGGCCTCAAGCGCAAGAAGCTCATCACCCTCGACCTGGGCTCGATGGTGGCCGGCGCCAAGTTCCGCGGCGAGTTCGAGGAACGCCTCAAGGCCGTGCTCAAAGAGGTCTCTGACGCGAACGGCGAGATCATTCTCTTCATCGACGAGCTCCACACGGTCGTCGGCGCGGGCAAGGCCGAAGGCTCGATGGATGCGGGCAACATGCTCAAGCCCGCCCTCGCGCGCGGTGAGCTGCACTGCATCGGTGCCACCACCCTCGACGAGTACCGCAAGCACATCGAAAAGGACGCAGCCCTCGAGCGGCGCTTTCAACCGGTGCTCGTCGGTGAGCCGACCGTGCACGACACCATCTCGATCTTGCGGGGCCTGAAGGAACGCTACGAGGTGCATCACGGCGTGCGCATTCAAGACAGCGCCCTGGTGGCCGCCGCCACCCTGAGCAACCGCTACATCAGCGACCGCTTCCTGCCGGACAAGGCGATCGACCTGGTCGACGAAGCGGCCTCGCGTCTGCGCATCGAGATCGACTCGATGCCCACCGAGGTCGACGAAGTGCGCCGCAAGGTGATGCAGCTGGAGATCGAACGGGAGGGCCTGAAGAAGGAGACCGACGTACACTCGCGCGAGCGCCTGAGCGTCATCGAGCGGGAACTGGCCGGCCTCAACGAGCAGTTCTCGACCATGAAGGCGCAGTGGGAATCGGAGAAGGCCGCGATCGCGAAGATCCGTTCGGTCAAGGAGAAGGTCGATCTCGCCCGCACCGATCAGGCCAACGCCGAGCGGCGGGGAGATCTCAACAAGGCCGCCGAGATCAAGTTCGGGGTGCTCCCCTCGCTCGAGAAGGAGCAGGCCCAGCTGCAGACGCGCCTGACCGAGCTGCAGAGCCGCCAGAAGTTCCTCAAAGAAGAGGTCGACTCGGAAGACATCGCCGAGGTGGTGGGCAAGTGGACGGGCATCCCGGTCTCCAAGCTGCTCGAAGGCGAGCTGCAGAAGCTCGTGCACATGGAAGACCGGCTGTCCCAGCGGGTGATTGGCCAGAAGAGCGCCCTGCAGGCGGTCTCGAACGCCGTGCGCCGCGCGCGCTCGGGCTTGCAAGACCCGAATCGGCCGATCGGCTCGTTCATTTTCCTCGGCCCGACCGGCGTGGGAAAAACCGAGACCGCGAAGGCGCTCGCCGAGTTCATGTTCGACTCGGACAACGCGATCATTCGCATCGACATGTCGGAGTACATGGAGAAGCACTCCGTCTCCCGGCTGATCGGCGCACCTCCGGGGTACGTGGGCTACGACGAAGGCGGTCAGCTGACCGAGACCGTGCGCCGGCGCCCGTACTCGGTGGTGCTGTTCGACGAGATCGAGAAAGCGCACCACGACGTCTTCAACGTGCTGCTGCAGATCCTCGATGAAGGGCGGCTGACCGACGGCCAGGGCCGCACGATCGACTTCAAGAACACCGTGCTCATCCTCACCTCGAACATCGGGGCCCAGGCGCTGCAAGAGGCGATCGCGCAGAAGCAGGAGATCGACCCTGCCACCCGCACCGAGGTGATGAACCAGCTCAGGCAGCACTTCCGCCCGGAGTTCATCAACCGCATCGATGAGATCGTGATCTTCGAGCCGCTGCGGCAGGCCGACATCGCGCAGGTGGTCGACCTGCAGATGGCTCGGCTGATGAAACTGGCGGCCGACCGGCGCCTCACCCTCGAGCTCACCCCCAAGGGGCGCGAATTCCTGTCCGCCGAGGGCTACGACCCCATCTACGGGGCGCGGCCGCTCAAGCGGGCGATTCAGAAGCACGTGCAAGACCCGCTGGCGCTCAAGCTGCTCGCTGGCGAGTTCGTGCCCGGTGATCACGTGAAGATCGACGCGACCGCCACGGGCCTCAAGCTCACCGTGCAGCCCCGCGCTTAGTCCTTCTTTTCGCCGCTGACGCCCTCTCCCGCCTGCGGGGGAGGGCTCACGGAAGGCGTGCCCTCCGCCGCGGCGAGAAACTCGGCGTACTCGGCCTTGCGCTTCTCGGCGACCAGGTTGGCCTCGACCTGGGAGACCTCGGCCTCGGCGCGCCCCATCATCACCGCGCGTGCGGTGATCATCAGCCCGATGAACAACGTCACGCCGCGCGCGAGCAGCGCAGTGGTGTCCTCGAACAGGTACTCGAACCCGTTGATCGCGGTGACGAGCAGCACCGAGAAGATCTCGCCCGAGAGCCCCGCGGTGAGCGCGAAGCGGCTCGGCTTCACTTCGGTGAAGCGGCCCATCACGTAGCCAAACAACGGCAGCACCGCGATCAGCCACAACCGCTCGAAGAACCACCGGAACACCACGAGGCCCGTCTCGCTCTCGATGGGACCCAGCCGCTCTCCGATGCGCGCCGAAGCGCCGACTGAAAAAATGCTCCCGAGCACGAAGGCGACCACGCCAAGCCCGACGTGCGTGACCACCTTGCGAGAACCCGACTCGGCGCGCGCATAGCCCGAAGGCGCTTTCTGCGTCTCAGTCGTCATCGGTGCCGCCTCCGTCTCGGGGACCCTCACCATAGAAGACCTCGTCGAGACACAGCCCCTGCGCCGGAGCGGTCGGGCCGGCCTTCGTGCGATCGCGGCCTTCGAGCACTTCCTTGACCCAGACCGCGGGGTGACGGCCCCGCCCCACGTCGACCAACGTCCCGACGAGGTTGCGAACCATGTGTTTGAGGAAGGCCGTGCCCTCGACCACGAAGGTGATCTCATCACCCGCGGCACCGGTGACTTCGACGCGCGAGAGCTTTCGGGTCGCGTGGGCTGCCTGGCAGTCAGAAGCGCGAAACGCCGAATAATCGTGGCGGCCCAGCAGGTGGGCGGAGGCCTCGATCATCGCGGGCACGTTGAGGGGCAGAAAGACTTCCCAGTGCGTCAACCGCCGCAGCGGCGTTCGCGAACGTCTGTTGCTGAGGAGGTAACGGTACCGCTTGCCGTCGCTCCAGCGCCGCGGATCGAAGTCATCCCTCACCTCTTCCGCCCGGACGACCGCGATGTCGTCAGGAAGCAGGGAGTTGAGGCCCATCCAATACGCTTTCAACGGGAGCTGACGCGGTGAATCAAAGGCCACCACCTGACCTCGCGCGTGGACGCCCGAGTCGGTTCGCCCCGCCGCCATCAGCGTGATCGGCGCCCCCACCAGCTCCTGAATCGCCCGCTGAACGCGGCCTTGCACCGACGGCCCGTTCTCCTGGATCTGCCAGCCGACGTAGTTCGTCCCGTCGTACTCGAGCACCAACTTCACGCGGGGCATTCAGTTGACTATCCCACATGGAACTCGCATCCGGGGTGCGTTGTCATAGGCGGCAGATGCCACCCGACGTCCTCCTCGTTCTGGCCAGCAGCGGAATCACCCTCGTGGCGTCGCTCCTGTTCTTCGTGAGCGAGGACAGCGCCCCCATCGAACGGGAGACCCCGCCAGTGGCGTTCTGTCTTCCCCCCGCGCGCAAGCGAGCCCCCCCGCCCCTCCCCGTGATGCCGGAGTGCGCGGTGAACCTCTCAAACGCCACCCTGCGCAGCGTGATGACGCTCAAGCCCCAGGGCGACGAGTGGGTGGTGACGCTCGACACCGTCCCGATGGCCGACATGCCGGCTCTCCAGGTGGGCGAGCACGGCGATGGCCTGGGCTCGGTTCACGATCTGCGCTGGCACGGCAAGGCCGGAGTCGCGCGCGCCACCCGGCGCACCTGGAAGCAGAAGCCCGGGCAGGCCTGAGACGACTCAGCGGTACTTGATGAACCCGCCGAGCACGTCGCGCACCAGGGAGTTCACCGTGATGCCGTTGCGCTTGGCGATCGCCGTCAGCTGATCCATCACGCCGCCCGGCAGGTTGAGCGTGAGCGAACGCTCCGGGCCCACCTTCTGCGGCTGATCATCGATCTCGGCCATGTCGGAGATCGCCTCGATCACCGAGACGATGTCCTCCTCCTCCTGGATCACCTCGTCCGGCCCGATGATGTTCTGCTGCCGGAAGGTCTGGAGCCGATCCTTCTCTTCCTCGAGCTCGTCGTTGAAGAGCTGCTTGAGGAAGTTCGAGAGGTGGATGTTCGAGGGCGTGAACTCGTACTGACTCAAGAACTGGTCCAGGTCGTACTGCATCTCCCAGGCGGTCTGGTACCGCTTCTCGCGGTCCTTCTCGAGCGCCTTCATCAGGATCGCCTCGACGCCCTCGGGGATGTCGGCCTTGAAGTACGAGGGGGCGTAGATCTTCCCCTCGGTGATCGACTTGAGAATCGCGACTTCAGAATCACCCGTGAAGAGCTTGAAGCCGGTGAGCCACTCGTAGAGCACCACGCCCAGCGAGAAGATGTCGCTGCGGTTGTCGAGCGGCTTGCCCATGCACTGCTCGGGCGACATGTACGAGAGCTTGCCTTTGATCTCGCCGGCGCGCGTCTGCTCGATCTGGTTGGCGGCCTTGGCAATGCCGAAGTCGAGCACCTTCACCGTGCCGTCGAAGGACACGAAGATGTTCTCGGGCGTCACGTCCCGGTGAACGATGTTCAGCGCGTTGCCGTACATGTCCGTGCGGGCGTGGGCGTAATAGAGGCCCTCGCACACCGAGCTGGCGATCTTCAGCGCGTACACCATGGGGAACGGGATCCCCAGCGCGTCAGCCTTCGGGATGATGCGACGCATGTCGCGCCCGAAGATGTATTCCATGGCGATGAAGTACGACTCGCCGATCTTCCCGAGATCGTAGATCTGCACGATGTTCGGGTGGTTGAGCTGAGCGGCCAGCTTCGCTTCGTTCAGGAACATCTTCACGAAGTTCGACTGCTTCGAGAGATGCGGCCTGATCCGCTTGATGACGATGGTCTTCTCGAAGCCCTCGAGCCCCGCTTGTCGCGCGAGAAAGATCTCGGCCATGCCACCGACCGCAATGCGATCGATCAGCGTGTACTTGCCGAAACGGATGGGCTTTTTCGCTTCTGAGGGGGCCATCGAGCGGCCGGACCTTAAGCCGGAATGGCGCCCCCGTCAGGGGCAGATTGAGCTGGGGCGCGCAGAATCACACGTAGTCTTCGATCGGCGGGCAGCTGCAGACGAGCTTGCGATCACCGAGCACGTCGTTGACCCGGCTGACCGAGGGCCAGAACTTGTGCTTCTTCACCCAGAGCAGCGGGTAGGCCGCGCGCTGGCGGGAGTACGGGTGCTTCCACTCGTCGGCGGTCACCACGTCAGCGGTGTGGGGCGCGTTCTTGAGCGGGTTGTCGGTCTTGGGGAAGTCGCCCTTCTCAATCTCGTAAATCTCCGAACGAATCGAGATCATCGCCTCGCAAAAACGATCGAGCTCCGCGCGCGACTCCGATTCGGTGGGCTCGATCATGAGCGTGTTCGCCACCGGGAACGAGTTGGTGGGGGCGTGGAAGCCGTAGTCCATCAGGCGCTTGGCGATGTCGCTCGACTCGACCCCGCTGGTCGCCTTGAGCTGCCGCACGTCGAGAATGCACTCGTGCGCGACCCGCTTCTGGCTGCCGCGGTAGAGCACGGGGAAGCTGCGATCGAGCCGCTCTGCCACGTAGTTCGCGTTGAGGATGGCGGTGCGGGTGGCGTGCGCGAGCCCGTCGCCGCCCATCAGGCGAATGTAGACCCACGAGATGAGCAGGATGCTCGCGCTGCCGTACGGCGCCGCGCTGATCGCCCCGCCGCCCTGGGCGCCACCGACCTGCTGCATCGGGTGCGTGGGGAGGTGCGGCACCAGGTGCTTGGCCACGCAGATGGGACCCATGCCCGGCCCGCCACCGCCGTGGGGGATGCAGAAGGTCTTGTGCAGGTTCAGGTGGCAGACGTCGGGGCCGAAGTCGCCCGGCCGGCAGAGGCCGACCTGCGCGTTCATGTTCGCGCCGTCCATGTAGACCTGACCGCCCGCCGCGTGCACGAGTTCGCAGATCTCGCTGATCGCTTCTTCGAACACGCCGTGCGTCGAGGGGTAGGTCACCATCAGCGCGGCGAGGTTGTTCTGGTGCTCGGCGATCTTCAGCTTCAGATCGGCCACGTCGACGTTGCCGTTGTCGTCGGTGCGGGTGACGACGACCTGGTAGCCCGCCATCACGGCCGAGGCCGGGTTGGTGCCGTGGGCCGACGCGGGAATGAGGCACACCTTGCGATGGCCCTCGCCGCGCGATTCGTGGAACGAGCGGATGACGAGCAGGCCGGCGTACTCACCCTGGCTGCCGGCGTTGGGCATCAGCGAGCAGCCCGCGAAGCCGGTGATCTCGTTCAGGTACGCCTCGAGCTGCGCGAAGATCGTCGCGTAACCCTTCCACTGCGAAGGCGGCGCGAAGGGGTGGAGCGCGTTGAACTGGGGCCAGGTGATCGGCTCCATCTCGCTGGTGGCGTTGAGCTTCATGGTGCAGCTGCCCAGCGCGATCATCGAGTGCGCCAGCGAGAGGTCCTTCGACTCGAGGCTCTTCACGTACCGGAGCATCTCGTGCTCGGTGTGGTAGCTGTTGAAGACCGGGTGCGCGAGGTACGCGCTGGTGCGGCGCAGGGCCTCGGGCAACGTGTTGGTATTGGCAGCGGCGCTCGCGAGCTCTTCCGCGTTCTGCTTGCCGAACAGGCTGAAGAGCTGCTCGACGTGCGCGGCCGAGGTGGTCTCGTCCATCGAGATGCCTAAGGTGGTGGCGTCGATGCGGCGCAGGTTCATCTGCAGCGCCTCGGCCTTCGCGATCAGCGCGTCGGCGGTCTTCGCATCGACGACCTGAAGCGCCACCGTGTCGAAGAAGGCGTCGTGCTTGGGCTTCATGCCGAGCTTTCGCAGCCCGGCGGCGAAGGTCTTCGCGAGCAGGTGAACGCGCGAGGCGATC
>JAYVNA010000412.1:0-4877 GCA_043758715.1 Archangium sp. | reverse complement strand
CCTGCGAGTGGTTCGCGCTGCTCAGCGCCTTCAGCTCGCTGCTGACCTTGCTCGGTTATCTCTACCACGTGCCCCAGCTCTACACGTTGGGGTCCGAGCTGACGGCCGCTTCGCTCCATGCGTCCTTCCTCACGCTGCTGCTGAGCGGCGCGGTGCTGCTCGCGCACCCCCGCCAGGGCCTGGCGCGCTTCGTGGTGAGTGACTCGGCCGGGGGTGAGCTCATCAGGCGGCTGCTGCCAGTGGTGATCCTGGTGCCCATTCTGCTCGGCTGGCTGCTGCTGCGCGGCGAGGTGTTGTCGCTCTTCGACCCGAGCATGGCGGTGGCGCTGCTGGTGCTCTCCATCGTCATCTGGTTCTCCGCGGTCATCAGCGTCGACTCGGGCACGCTGACCCGCACCGATGAGCGGCGGCAGAAAGCAGAGCTCGCCCTGCGCGATCGCGAAGAGGACCTCGCGGTCACCCTGGACAGCATCGGCGACGCGGTGATCGCGACCGATTCCGGAGGGCGCATCACCCGCATGAACCCTGCCGCCGAACGGCTGACCGGCTGGAGACTCGACGAGGCGCGCGCGCGGCCGCTCGACGAGGTGTTCAAGCTGGAAAGCGAAGGACGCCACCAGCCCCTCGAGGGGCCGTTCGCGCGGGTCAGCCACGGGGGCGCCACGGTGACCAGCGTCGACGGGGTGGCTGAGCTCGTCACCCGCGCAGGAGATCGCCGGCCCATCGCCGACAGCGCCGCGCCCATTCAGAGTTCACCGGGCGCCCTGCGGGGGGTGGTGCTGGTGTCGCGCGATCTGAGCGACACCCGGAGAAATCGCGACGAGCTGCGCAGAAGCCAGGCCCGCTTTGCCCGCCTGTCCGACTCCGGGATCATCGGCATCAGCGTCACCCGGCTCGACGGCACCGTGCTCGAGGCCAACCAGGCGTTCCTCGAGATGCTGGGCGCGAGCCGTGAGGAGCTGAACACGGGCAAACTCAACTGGCGCACGCGCACCCCCGACGAATGGAAAAGCACCGACGAAGAGGCGCTCGCGCACCTGGGTGAGCGCGGGGCTGCGCAGCCCTGGCAGAGAGAATTTCTCTCACCCTCGGGAACCCGGGTGCCGGTGCTCCTGGGCCTGGCCCTGCTCGATGAACAGACCTGCATCGCGTTCGCCATCGACCTCACCGATCGCAAGCGCGCCGAAGCCGAGAAGCAGCAGTTCGCGCAGGCCGCCCGCACCGAAGCCGACGCGCGCAAGAGCGCCGAAGACGCGCTGGCGCAACGAGACGAACAGCTGCGACAGGCCCAGAAGCTCGAGGCCATCGGCCTGCTGGCGGGCGGGGTGGCGCACGACTTCAACAATTTGCTCTCGGTCATCTTGAGCTACTCGGCGACGTTGCTCGAAGAGCTCGAGCCAGGTGACCCGCGCCGCAAAGACGCCTCGGAGATCTACCGGGCCGGTGAGCGCGCGGCCGACCTCACCCGGCAGTTGCTCGCGTTCAGCCGCCGCCAGCTGCTGATGCCGCGCGTCGTCGACGTGCGAGAGCTGGTCAAGGGCATGGATCGCCTGCTGCGCCGCCTCATCGGCGAAGACATCGAGCTGTCGCTCATCCTCCCTGACGAGCTGGGCCGGGTGTGGGCCGATTCGGGCCAGCTCGAGCAGGTGTTGCTCAACCTCGCGCTCAACGCCCGCGACGCCATGCCCGCAGGCGGCCGCCTGACCATCGAGCTCAAGGACGTCGAGTTGGCGCTGGGCAATGGCAGCGATCGGCTGGCAATCAGTCCAGGCCCCTGGGTGGTGCTCTCGGTCAGTGACACCGGCGAGGGCATGGACCGTGAGACGCAGCAGCGCATCTTCGAGCCGTTCTTCACCACCAAGGAGCAGGGCAAGGGCACCGGCCTGGGCCTCGCCACCGTGTTCGGCGTCGTGCAGCAGAGCCATGGCCATGTGCGCGTGCACAGCGAGGTGGGCCGGGGCTCGCAGTTCGACATCTACCTCCCGAGGACGGGCCTGGCCCCCGCGCCGCGGGCAGAGCCGGCGATCTCCCCCACGCTGCGGGGGACGGAGACCCTCTTGCTGGTGGAAGACGAAGAGAACGTGCGCACGTTGATCACCATGGTGCTGCGCAAGCAGGGCTACCAGGTGCTCGAAGCGCAGAACGGAGGTCACGCTCTGATGCTGTGCGAGCAACACCCGGGCACGATTCACCTGCTGGTGACCGACGTGGTGATGCCCCACATGAGCGGCGGCCAACTGGCCGAGCGGCTCACCCGCATCAAGCCCGACCTGAAGGTGCTCTTCGTCTCGGGCTATGCCGAGCGGACGACGGCGTACCACGGGGTGCTCGAGCCGGGCGTCGCGTTCCTGCAGAAGCCCATCACGCCAGACCTGATCATTCGCAAGGTGCGGGCGGTGCTCGACGGCAGCACGCCGAGCCTGCCTGCGCCGGAACGCCGGGTCACCCGCAGCTGAGCGGGCTGTTCGGAACCTCGGGCATCATGACTTTCAGCGCAGCTCGGGGCGCACGCCCTGGGCGGCGAGCTTGCCCCAGACGGCGGCTTCGGCGTTGACCCAGTCCTGAAAGGGCGAGCCGTTGCGGAAGTTGCGGCGGGCGGCGCGGTTGTAGGCTTCCTGGCGCACCAGCACCATGAACTCGGCGCGCGACACCGTGCGCAGCGGGGCCTGCTCGACCGGCAGCACCACGGGCGCCGCTGCGATCACCGCGGGCGTCAGAGAAACCGTCTCGACCACCTGCTTGGCCGACACCGTGCGCTTGACCTTCTTGGAGGTCGCGGCGGCGGTGGTGGTGGTCTTCTTCGACTTCGACTTCGACGGCTTCTTGCTGGTCATGGCGGATCCCCCGGATGGTGCAGTGCGCTTCGCCCTGATCAAGTCCCCGCGGTGGCGGCGCATCGGCTGCGGGGGAGCCATAGATCACATCAGCAGGGCTTTCGTCAAAGCGCCCGGTGACCATTTCCCCCACCGGGGTTGTGGAGCCCGCGGGTCCGGTGCCTGCCACACTTGATCTGTCCCGCCTTGCGAGGGCGGAAGTGTTGATTTGGATCAATTGAAGCGGAAGGGATTCCCCCAGCCCATCTCAGTCCGTCAACTCGCCGCCCTCCTCGACACCCTCCCCGTGGCCTTCGTCGCCCACGATCAGCTGGGCAAGGTGGTGCTGTGGAACCCCGCCGCCGAGCTGTTGCTGGGGTGGTCTCGCGATGAGGTGCTGGGCCGGTCCTCGCCCTTGCCCCTCGCCAGCCTGGGGTGCGACGAAGTGCAGGGCTATCTGTGCGGCTACCCGGTCGACCCGGAAGAGATCGAAGCCGAACGGAGAGCCGGTTGACACCGCGCGCGGCGGCATCACCTTGAAGGCGTGAACGAACTTCAGCTCACCGACCGGCGCGTGCGCGAAGCGATGGCGGCCATTCCCCGCAAGGTCTTCTTGCGGCCTGATCAGCGGCCCTTTGCCGACGAAGACAGACCGCTCGACATCGGGGAGGGCCAGACCACCAGCCAACCCTCACTCATCGCGTGGACGTTGGAGCAGCTCGAGTTGAAGCCGGGCTTCCGCGCCCTCGAGGTGGGCACCGGGTGCGGCTACCAGACGGCGTTGGTCTCGACGCTCTGCGCCCAGGTCTACAGCATCGACATCATCGAACCGCTGGTGGTGGGCGCGGCCGAGGCGCTGGGCGCACTGGGTCTGACCAACATTCACCTGCGCGCAGGTGACGGATACCTGGGCTGGCCCGAGGCGGCGCCGTTCGACGCCATCGTGGTGGCCGCGGGGGCGCAGGGCGTGCCGCCTCCGTTGGTCGATCAGCTGGCGCCGGGCGGGACGTTGATCATTCCCGTCGGCGAGCTCGACGACATGTCTCTCATTCGCATCAGGAAGTCCGACGACGGCACGCTGACCCGCGAACGATTGCTCGCGGTGCGCTTCGTGCCTTTGCTCGGGCCCCACGCCACCCACGCCCGCGTCTGAATCAGAACGCGAAGAGCAGGCCGACCTTGAGGCCCGGGTAGCCCAACTCCACCCGCAAGCCGACGCTGCGCGCGAACATCCAGTTGAGACCGACCGCGCCGACGAAGTCCGGGTAGAACGGAGCCGGCTCGCCGGGCCAGAAGCGCAGCGCCACGCCGGCCTTCACGTAGGCCGCGAAGGTGTCGGTGAAGTGAAAGGTCCACAGGACCGAGACGGGAATCCAGAGGCCGAAGAAGTTCCGGTAGCCGGCAAAGAAGAAGGCGTCGGCGCCGAAGTCGATACCGAACTCATCGTTGACCGGGGGAATGAAGCCGTCCCGCACGATGGGAATGTAGAAGCTGACGCCCGCGCCGAGCGGGAAGCCGCCAGCGCCGAAGCGGCTGTACGGAAGCACGCCGTGCACCGAGAGCAGCATCGGGCGTGATTGAGGGCTCGAGTCGAGCAGGAAGCCAGGGCGGTGGGCGTTGTCTCCTTCGTCCGCGAACGCCATCGTGGACATGGTGGAGAGGACGAGGACCGAGGCGAGCGCAGTGCGAACGAAGTTCTTCATGGGCCCCGCGCTACGCAGCAATCGAGCCAGCCCCGTGCCCAGCAGATGCGAGCGGTTGAGAGCGCAAGGCCAGTTCATCTTGATGGAGCCGCCTTCAATCTGATGAGCGGAAGGCGCGGCGAGTCAGTGCTGACTTCAGCCCATCGGCTCGTCTCCGCGTGGGGAAGTGACGAGGCGCTCGTTCGCAGCCAATGGCTCGCCTGAGCAGTTGCGAGCCGCCAGATTTTCCGGCTGAATTTCCGCCTCTCATGCCGCCTCCCCCGCCCCGCAAGCCCGCTCCGCCCGCCAAGCCCAAAGCCAGCGAGTCGTTCATCGGCAACGACTCGTCGACGATGATGACCGAGGAGACGTTCGAAGAGTT
>JAYVNA010000411.1:0-4880 GCA_043758715.1 Archangium sp. | reverse complement strand
AGCGCGCGCGCGCTCGATTTCCAGAAGCCGAACGGCTGGATCTCGCGCGCGCCGGGCGAGCAGCCAGCCCAGCACCCCACCGACGATTCCAACGCAGAATGTGAGCGCGATTCCCATTCAACCAACGTGTACCAGACCCCACCGACATTCTTACCGAGCGCCGCCGCCCCGAACAGGGGAATCGCATCATCGCCCCAGAGGTGAAATCGCTCCCTTTTTCGGATGCAGACCGCTTCGGGAACAGTGCGAGTGGCAGTCGAGTCGTCCAGCGTGACGTCAGTGGGCTTCGACGCGACAGTTTCGGCGATGGACGTCGAGTTCGCCGGTGGCGCGGTGTACCGCTACTTCGCGGTGCCCGCAGCGGTGCACGCAGCATTGATGGACGCCTCGTCCAAGGGCGTCTTCTTCAATCAGCACGTCCGCGCGAAATACCCGTTCGCGCGCGTCTGATCAGCTCCGCGAAGCTCGCGCCTTCTTCGGCCCACGGGGTTGGTAGAGCCCCTTCACGCCCAGGAGATGCGCGAGGTCCTCGTTGCTCCAGCCGGCCATCTTCCTGCGCGTCTTGATGCCCACCTTCGTCGACGTGTCGGCCTTGAGCAGGTTGAGTGTCACCACCGACCAGGATCGGGACCACTTCCACCGATGTCACCGAGGACCACGGGACCACCCGGTGGTCGCCGGACGGTTCTTCGCCCAAGCCGACAGCGCAGGTTGCGCGCAGGGCCTCTCCGCTCGTCGGTGACGGCAGTGGGCGGGCTGACTCTCCCCGGTGGAGGGCGAAGGTGGTGAAGGTTGCCGGTGGTGTTCTCCTTGAGACTGAGAGGGCTACAGCAAACGAAGTTGGCGCCAGTCGTAGTCGCGCTCGACGCGTTGCAGGTGACCACGGAAGCCCGGCACGAGAAGCAGGCGGCCGAGCATCGCCGCGACGCGAGCACCACTTGCGGGCCCGATGACATTGCGGATGGCGTTGACGAGCTGCTGGGGCGCGCTCCAGAGCTGGTGGCCCCGAGAGAGGGCGAGCTCGCCGATCGCGTCGGCCCTGAGCAAGCCCGCGGGGAGGACGAGCGAGTAGTCGAGGCCGTGCTCGGCATCGAGCGACTCGAGCAGCCCCCAGCGCTCGTCGTCGTCCGTCGCCGCGGTGAGCGCGGGCGACGCCCGGCCGTCGTCATCTACAACGACGGCCACCAGCCGATTCCTTGAGCGCCAGATCCCGCAGGCGGCCATCACGGTACCTCGGGGCAGTAGCCTTTGCCGTCGAGCACGAAGTGCTCACAGCGCTCGGTGAGCCGTTTGGCGATTACTTCGGCGTTGAGAGCGTCGGGAAACACCTTGGGCCAGTCCTTGAAAGCCCGATTGGTCGTGATGGAAGTCGAGCGTCGGTACTCATACCGCTCCGAGATGACCTGGAAGGCGAGCTTGGCCTGCGTCTGGTCCATCGCCAGCACCGCGAAGTCGTCGATCACCAGCAACTCGGCCTTGACGTACCGGCGCATCACGCGCTCGAGCGTGCCGTGGATCTCCGCGCCGGCGAGCTCGTTGAGCATCTTGGGCGCGTTGGTGAAGAGCACCCGCCGCGTCGCTTGACAGGCGCGGTAAGCGAGCGCGCGCGCGAGGAATGTTTTCCCGGCGCCAGGGCGCCCGATGAAGAGCGGGTTGGTGCCGCGACCGAGGAAGGCGAGGTCATGCAGCGCGAGGTAGCGGGCTTTCAGTTTCTTGCGGCTGGGGTCGAACTCGAAGTCGAAGGCGTCGACGGTGTTGACCTCAGGGAAGCGTGCTTCGACGAGGCGGCGTTTGATGGCGCCTTCGATGCGGCTCTTCTTCTCCTCGTCGCAGAGCCGGTGAGCCACATCCATCGGCGTGAGGTTCTTCTTCGCCGCCTCAGCGAAGACTTCGGCGGCCAGCCGCACCATCCCCGGCAGTTTGAGCCAGCGCAGCTTCTCGAGCAGCAGTTCGAGTTCGTCGTTGTCGCGCTTCATGGCTTCTCCGTGACGGGCGGCTCGCCCGGGTCGAGCGTCTTCCGTGGCTTCTGGTTGTCGTAGAGGCTCAGATCCGGCTCGGACAGGCGGATGCCGTCCAATTCCTCGTTGCCGAGCTTCAGAGGGGCGGGGCCGCGCGCGAGGCCCTTCTTGTGACGCAGGACGTATTCCACGTACTCAGCGCCGACGTGTCCGGTCGCCATCACTTCGGCGATCGCTTCGCGCGTCGGCGAGTAACCCCACATCTCGCTCAGCAGCACGAGCCGCTCAATTTCTTTGCGTAGCGAGCGACCGTTGGCGGCGAGGATCTTGAAGTACGCGGCGGCAACGTCGCCCAGACCCTGGAGTTCCGCCGGCAGCGCTCCGGCCGCGGCGCGGGGCTTGGACTCGAGCAGTCCTTGCTCGTGCGAGGGGTCGTTCACCTTTTCACCGACGCCCCAGCTGCGGTTGTGGATGGCGACGCGTTTGTGGCCCAGCCAGATCGAAACTTCCTGCTCGTTGCCGCGGACGAGCACCGGCTGATGAATGAGTCGCCAGGGCAAGCTGTAGATGTTCCGATCGAAGTCGACTCGAAACGTCTTCGACGCGCTGGTGCTGAAGAGATCGTCGGTATCGAAAGGGCGCTCGATGAGGGGCTCGAGCTTCGCGCGCTCCTCGTGCTGGAAAACCAGTGAGGGCACCTTCCCGGTCTCCTCGTGGACTCGGTTGTTGGCGATCTCATCCCGCCACTTCGTCACCTGCACGTTGAGGTCAAACAAATCGGTCGCGCGGCGGCCTGGCCAGAAGCGGGTTCGAACGAATCCGATCGGCCTTTCCACGTACGGCTTTCCGGTCGGCCGCCTGGGTGGACATGCCTGAATCGCGAAGCCGCGGACGCGGGCGTATTCCACGAAGCGCGGATTGAAGACCACGTTTTGCGCCGTGTGCTCGAGGACGACGGTCTTCATGTTGTCGAAGACATCGATCAACGTCCGCCCGCCAAAAAAGCGCAACGCCTGGTCCATGCACCGCAGGAAGCTGCCCATCGCCTGACTGAGCGTGAAGATGATGAAGAGATAGCGCGAGTAGGCGAGCGCCGCGACGAAGGCGCTGAGCGGCCGGGCACAGCCCGGAATCGCGAAGCCGAAGTTCGCCCAGTCGACCTGGAGCATTCGGCCCGGCGCGTAGCTGCGCGTAAGGAAAGCCTCCTGGGCAGGTCTGGGCCGCAGCAGCCGCAAACGGTCTCTGACGATGCTGACCCCTCCTTGGTACCCATTGGCGCGCAGCTGATCGAGAGCAGCAGGCGCGCGAATCTCGGCGCAGTTTTCGAGCAGCTTGCGGAGGTCGGCGTCGTACGGGTCGAGGATTGACGGCCGGTGCTCAGCTGGCTTTGCCTTCCCGGGCTTACTCTTCGCGCTGGCCAGCAGGTCGCGCACTTTCTTGCGGTCCAATCCCGTCTGACGCTCGATGGCTCGGATTCCCTTCCCCTCAATCAGCTGCAGGCGCAACACCTCGGCCATCTGGGTGGACCTGTCCTGGTGCTTCAGCTTCACGTCCTCAGACATCACATCCCGCCAAACCCGCGCATTGAACGGCGGCGCCACTGCGCGACAGAAATGACCTCGACGATGCGACCCTGTCGTCCGCAGAAAGGGCAACTGGCCTCGGTCCCCTGCCGATGACTCGCGGCCTCGAGCACTTCGGGCCACGCCACCAGGAGCCACTCGCGACGTTCGGGCGCTGGAGCACCGCCGCGCAGCTCAGGCGCTTCGATGACTGGCGGCACGGGGTTGCTGAGAGCGACATTAGGGGTCTCCGCGACGGCATGGAGCGCCGTCGATGGACGTACTCGTAGCTCTCCCGATTTCTCGTGGCAGCGGTGATCCCCCACGATTTCTGCTGAACGGCGTGCGCGCCGGTCTGCCTCCTCGACGCGATGGACCTCCTGCCCCTCGTCGGATTCGCGGTCGTTATACTTGGCGTGCGCCTCTCGCACGCTCGCGGTCCTCGCGCCCGCGCTGCACACTTTGCCGCAGTAGCGCCGGCCAGGCTGACAGCTGCCGCAGTAGTCGAACGACTTGTCGCATCTCGCGCAGGGGCGGACGAACAGCGCGTGGCGAGCATGATGTTCCCGAGCCACCGCACCACAAGCAGCCGAAGGTTCGACACCCCCCTGATCTCAGGCCAATATCGGCCCGAGACAGTGCGGAAGCCACCGCTGGGCGATCCGGCCCCATACCGGATCGCCCGTCTCGTCTGCTCGCTCGTCAGTCTTGCGACCCGGCGCCGACTCCGAAATTTTTGGCCACACTTGAGCGACGGACGGGGCCTACGCTCGCTGCGCTCGCTTCGGCGCGCTCGACCGACTCAACCTCCGCCTCGTTGATTTCTCGATCGTCTGTTCGAGCTGGGCGGCCTTCATCCTTTTGGGATCGTCCAGGGCGCGAGATAGTACCCACGCCCTCTCCACAGGGTTTCAGTCTCCCCGGAACCCCCTCGAGGATCAGGTCCGAGCTCACTGCTCGACACCACCGCGGTGCGACTACGGCTTGGTGATCGCGATCACCAACAACTACCGGTCCAGCTCAGCAGGTGGTCCCGTGGTCCTCGGTGACATCGGTGGAAGTGGTCCCGATCCTCATCGGTGGCGACATTGGGCGCCGGTTCCCCGAGGATCACCCGCGCCCGGCCTTCCCTCGCGAGCGCCACTTCGGTCACCACCAGCCCCTGCGCTTCGGCCAGCTCGCTCAAGTGACGCATCCACGGTTTGTAGGGCATCGAGTTGTCGGAGCAGCAAGGCACGATCGCGAAGGGCACCCCGTGCTTTGCGGCGTAGTCGATGATCACCCGGGTGGCGCCGTCGGGGTGCATGCCCACCACCAGCTCGCACTCGCAGGGCTCTTCGAGCGTGAAGTCGCGCTCGGC
>JAYVNA010000410.1:0-14574 GCA_043758715.1 Archangium sp. | reverse complement strand
CTGCAGCCACTCGAGCATGTCGGCCTTCGAGTCGGCCCGCAGCACCGCGTAGTCGTACGGCCCCACAGAATCCTGCACCACGAGGGGGCTCGGCGGCCCTGCACTCCCGGCATCGGCGAAACCACCGGGACCGCCGCCCGACGCAGCGCCTCCCCCAAAGCCCGTTGAACCACCCGCGCCCGAAAGCCCCCGGCAGTTCGCGCTGAACGTGGTGTTCATCTGGTAGCGCGGCTGCGTCGCGAGGGTCATGCGCGCGAACAGTTCATCCGTGCCCAACTCGAGCGTGGGCACCGACGGGAGCGGCAACAGCCACCCGAACTCTTGCCCCGACGCCCCCGAGTATTGAACCTGCACGTGCGCGGTCACCTGGCCGTTCTCCACGGCGAAGAGAATGCGCTCGCCAGCCTGCACCACGGGCACGGTGGGGTTGGGCGGCGTGAAGCAACCACACGCCTCAACCCGGTGGGACCACAGCGCCACGGCGAGAACGCACGACAGGGTCAACGCGAGCTTCAAAGGAACACCTCCGGAGTTGGAGATGCTTGGACACGCGCGCCGTCAACCGTGGGACATCACCCCCGCCGGCGGCGCCGAAGCAGGCCCACCGCGAGCCCGAGCAGCGCGCCTTCGAGCGACGAACAGCCACATCCCACGCTCAATTTCTTGGCGGGGTCGGGGCCGGCGTCGGGTGAAGCTGCGCAGGTCACCGTCACCTCGATGATTCCGGTGACCGACCCGGCGCCGTTGGTGAGCCGCACCTGCACCGGTTCGATTCCCATGGCCGACGGAGTCCAGGTGAGCTGGCCCTGCGCGTCGACCGCGAGCCCCGGAGGGCCCGAGACCAACGCCCACTGCAGCGGCGCATCGCCAGTTCCCTGCAACGTCTGCGTGAGCGGCACCTGGCAGTTCGCGGACGCGGTGCTGGTCACGATGGCCGGGCCATTCGCCACGCCGGTCTCGCTCACGACGATCGTGTTGGACGGCGGGCTGAACGCGCCTGGGTTGCCCGCGACGTCAGTGCCGCGCAGCGTCCAGCGCCATGTTCCCGGACCGATGATCCGCGAAGCACCCAGCCCGGTCACCGCGACCGGTTGCGTGCCACCATCGCCATTTCGTTCCTCCAGCTCTTCACTCGAAACCCCGCTCAGCGCATCGGTGGGAAGCGCCCACGTCAGCGAGACGAGCGCACCGCCATCGATCGCCGACGCCGTCGCGACGGGGGCGAGCGAGGTGGGCCCGGTGCTATCGACCATCAGCTCCGCGGTATTCGAATACGTGCTGTGGTTTTCCACGAAGTCGACCGAGACGGCTCGGTACCGGTACACGCCATCGTGCGGCGGCGTGACCATCAAGCTGACGACGGGCGCCGCGACGGGCGCAAAGCCCCGGGTCTGCCCACTGAGAATTTCGGTCTCGTCGAGCACGGTGTGCCGCAGCCCGGTGACGTTGTCGACGACCGCGCCCCAACTCAGGGTGATCGGCCCTCCGCGTGAGAGCGCAGGACTGGCCATCAAGTTCGGCGGCACCGGGGGCGGCGTGCGATCGACCAGAAACTTTTGCGACGGCGCAGACCACCGCCCCACGCGGCCAGCCCGGACCACCGCGATGCGCGCGACGATCACGCCTTCACCATTGACCTGCAGCCAATTGCCCGGCACTTCACTGACGGGCATCGAGTGAAAGCCCGGCTCCCACTGCGAGCAGCCGCCGGCGGTCTGGTAACAATACGAGGCGACCACGTGGGTGATGCCGTCGGCCACCATCCACCCCGCGTCGAAGTCGAGCCCGTCGCCGTAGCTGTTGGCCATCGTGCGCTGAAAGCGCGGCGCCTCGGGAACAGGCACCGTCGAGTCGGCGATCACCGTGATGGAAATGGTGTAGTCGGCGAGCATCTGCCGGTTGTCGTTGAGCGCGAAGTCGCTGACGCGCACCCAGCCGTACCAGGTGCCTTCTCCCAGCCAGGCGACGAAGGGCAGCGTGGTCTGCGGGTACGCGAAGCCCTGAAAGTCTCCGGTGGGCGTGGGCGCCAGTTCGAGGAAATACCCGTGCACGCCGCTGGGCAGGTCGGTGGCCGGCAACAGCTCGATGTCCACCCGGCCCTCGCTGGTGATCGCTCCCGCGTCGACGAAGGCCGGGCTCGAAGGCGGCGTCCAGTCGGTGCGAAAGCACTGCTCCGCGCTGGGGAGCGAGCTTTCATTGAGCGAGTTGAAATGCGTGGCGCGCCAGCAGTAGCGGTCGCCTTCGGTGGGGAAGGTGATGGTCGGGTACACGTAGCGATTGAACGCAAACGTCTCCTGCAGCCCGCCGTACCCCGCATCGTCGCGCCGAAACTCGAGCTTCACCTGGGAGGCAGCGACGCCCGCGTCGTCCTGATAGCCGCCGGTCACGAACTCACCACCGCGGCCGCGGCTCCACCCTTCTGACGGCGGTGCGGTGAGCACGGGCGGAAAGGGCACCGCGAGGATCAGCACCGCCAGTCCGGTGAGCACGTGGGCATTGTAGCAGGACTGCCCTCTCCCCGACCCTCTCCCCCGCGGGTCGGCCGTACAGGGCCCGCGGGGAGAGGGGGACAGATCAACGCTTCTGGTGCTCTTCGATCAGCCGCGCCACCACTTCGGGGTCAGCGAGCGTGGAGATGTCGCCCAGCCCGGTGTACTCGCCGGCGGCGATCTTCCGCAGAATGCGCCGCATGATCTTTCCGCTGCGGGTCTTGGGCAGCCCCTTGGCAATGTGAATGACATCCGGCGCGGCGAACGGGCCAATCACCTGCCGCACCTTTTCTTTGAGCGCGCCCCTCACCTGCTCCGGGCTCTGGTTCGCGTGCTCAGCGGTGAGCACCACGTACGCGTAGATGCCCTGGCCCTTGATGTCGTGCGGGTAGCCGACCACCGCTGCCTCCGCGACGGTCTCGTGGGCCACCAGCGCGCTCTCGACTTCCGCGGTGCCGAGGCGATGCCCCGAGACGTTGATGACGTCGTCGATGCGCCCGGTGATCCAGTAGTACCCGTCTTCGTCGCGCTTGCAGCCGTCGCCGGTGAAGTACTTGCCCTTGTACTGGGTGAAGTACGTCTCCTTGAAGCGCTGGTGATCGCCCCACACCGTGCGCGCCTGGCCCGGCCACGGAGCGGTCAGACACAACGCGCCTTCCACGTTGTTGCCCTTGAGCTCCTCACCGGTGGTTGCGTCGACGATCATCGGCTTGACGCCGAAGTACGGCAGCGTGGCAGAGCCTGGCTTGGTGGGCGTGACGCCGGGCAGTGGGCTGATCAAGATGCCGCCGGTCTCGGTCTGCCACCAGGTGTCGACGATCGCGCAGCGGCCCTCACCGACCACGTCGTGGTACCAGCGCCAGATCTCCGGGTTGATGGGCTCGCCCACCGAACCGAGAATTCGCAGGCTGGTGCGCTTGTGCTTCTTCACCGGCGCGTCACCCAGCTGAGCGATCGCCCGCAGCGCGGTGGGCGCGGTGTAGAAAATGTTGATGCCGAGATCGTCGACCATCTGCCAGTAGCGGCTGGCGTCGGGGTACGTCGGAATCGACTCGAACATCACCGTGGTGGCGCCGTTCGCGAGCGGCCCGTACACGATGTACGAGTGGCCGGTGATCCACCCCACGTCGGCGGCGCAGCAGAAGACGTCGCCCGGGTGGTAGTCGAACACGTGCTTGAAAGTGTGCGCGGCGTAGACGAGGTAGCCGCCGGTGGTGTGCATCAGGCCCTTGGGCTGGCCGGTGCTGCCTGAGGTGTAGAGGATGAAGAGTGGATCTTCGGCGCCCATCCACGCGACGGTGCAGGTCGAGCGCTGCTTCTTGCACTCTTCATCGAGCCAGAAATCGCGCCCGCTCTGCATCGGCGGTTCAGCATCGGTGCGGCGCGCGACCAGCACGGTCTCGACCAGCGACATGCCCTCGACCGCGCGATCGACGATCGCCTTGAGCGGAACCCGGCGGCCGCCGCGCATGCCTTCATTCGCGGTGATCACCAGCTTGCACTGCGCATCGACGATGCGATCGCGCAGGGCCTCGGCGCTGAAGCCACCGAATACCACCGAGTGCACCGCGCCAATGCGAGCACACGCCAACATCGCGTACGCGGCCTCGGGGATCATCGGCATGTAGATGGCGACCCGGTCGCCCTTCTTCACGCCCTTCGCGATGAGCACGTTCGCCAGCTTGCACACCTGGTGTTTGAGCTCGCGGTAGGTGATGTGTTTGTAGACGCCGGGCTCGTCGGCCGCCCAGATGATCGCGGTGCGATCGGCGTGCGTCTCGACATGGCGATCGACGCAGTTGAAGCAGGCGTTGAGGCGGCCGCCCGAGAACCAGGAGAAGTCGACTTCTTCGTAGTCGGCGTCGAACACCTTGTGCCACGGGTAGAACCACGAGAGCGCCTTGCTCTGCTCGCCCCAGAACCACTCGGGGTTGTCGAGCGAGAGCCGGTAGAGGCGCTGGTATTCCTCCATGGTGCGAATGTGAGCGCGATCTCGAATGGCAGGCTTCACGGCGAAGGTCTCGTTGCCCATGGGACAGGTCTTAGTCGGCCGCCAGGTGTGGCGCGACGCGAATGGCGAGCGGGTGATCAACCGCGACGCGATCTACGACTTCGGCCCCGCGCTGGCCGGTGAACGCAAGCCGCTCACCATGACCGTGATCAACAGCGGCGTGGGCAAGCTCACCCTCACCACGCTCGAGCAGACCGAAGGCGCGGAAGTGGCCATCGCGCCCGCGGGCACGGACACCTCGGCCTTCGAGGTCGACTACACCGGCGGCGAAATCATTCCTTCGGGCCGCGCAGAGTACGCCCTGGTCTTCACCCCTCAATCACGCTCGGGCGCCTTCGAAGCAAAGTTGAAGCTGAGCTCCGAGGGCACGCGGCTGGAAGACTCGAGCGCGATCATCACGCTGCGAGGTACCGCCGAGCGCGGCGCCTGCGAGTTCCCCGCGGTGATCGACTTCGGCAAGGTGCCGGTGGGCGACACCCTCTCCACCACGCTGACGTTCCGTAACCCCACCGCGGTCGATGCCACTGCGTTCGTCGGTGACCTGATGGGACCCGAGGCGATGTTGTTCGGGGTGAGCCCGAAGGGATCGCTGCCGGTCGCCTCGATGCAGAGCGCCGACGTCACCTTCACGTTCTCGCCCACCGAGCGCAAAGTGTCGGAAGCGACGATCGTGGTGCGCGGCGCGGGCGGTTGCCCCGACACCACCGTCACGGTGCGCGGCGAAGGCAGCGACGCCGTGCTCACCTGGGCGCCCACGCCGTTGGTGTTCGGTCACGTCAGCCCCGGCACCGAGAAGGTGCTCGAGGTGATGTTCACCAACCTCTCGAACGTCGCGATTCCGGTGACGGAGTTGACCAGCCTGGCGCCGGGCGACTTCTACGTGGTGCCCGCGCCGGGCGGCGACGCAACCCGGCTGGTAGTGCCCGGTGGAGGCGTGCCGACGAAGCTGAAGATCGCGTGCAACCCGGCGACCCTGGGAAACCGAGACTCGAGCCTCACCTTCAAGACGCCGCTGCGCAGCCTGATGATGGGCGGGCTGCCGCTCAAGTGCACGGGTGGGGGGCCGCGCATTCGCGTCACCCCTTCGCCCACGCTCTCGTTCGGCCGGGTGGCCTACTTCGCCGGCAGCACCAACTCAGTGGCGCGAAGGATCAACGTGCAGAACGTGGGCACCTCGACGGCGACGCCTGATCTCAACGCGAACCTCTTTCTGGGGCAGGTGCTGGCTGACGGGACGCCGGGCCAGCTGCCGCTGTTCGAGCTCAACCCGCACGCGAACACCGCGCCGGGAGAGTTCGTGGTGTCGCTGGGCAGCCCGTACGATCCCGCGGTGGGGTTGCCTCCGGTCGCCGGTCGCAACTTCGTCGATCTCGCGGTGACGCTGACCGCCCAGGGGCTGGGCATGAAGGAAGCGGAGCTGATCATTCACTCCAACGATCCCACCCAGCCTGACGTGAGCATCACCATCACCGCGAACGCGGTCAACCTGCCGCCCTGCGACATCTCGGTGAGCCCGGGAATGGCAAACTTCGGCCTGGTGACGCCGCCAAATACGAAGGACCTGCCGATCACCATCACCAACCGGCTGACCGGCCCCAACGACGTCTGCCTGATCACCGGGCTCGATCTCGCTCCGGGCAGCGCCACCGCGTATTCGATCATCGGCGGCCCGTTGGTGGAGAAGGAGCTGCAGCCCGCGCAGACCTTGACGGTGGTGGTGCGCGTCGCGCCTCCGGGCCCGGTGCCCACGCAGTTGATCACCTTGACCGGCGAGCTCACCTTCAACGTGGCCGATCCCACGACGCCCCGGCGCGGGGTGCAGCTGCGCACTTCGGTGGGCCCCGCGTGCGTGGCGATCACCCCTGACCCGCTCGACTTCGGCACCGTGAAGGTCGGCTGCAACAGCCCGACGCGCTCGGTGAACGTCTACAACGTGTGCAGCACGCCGGTGACCATCAACGGCTTCAGCGTGCCCTCGGCAGGCGGCCTGTTGCCTGGCGCGACCGGCTGCCCTGGCACCGCGCCCTGCCCGGAGTTCTTCCTCGTCTCTGCACCGCCGGTACCCACCGGGGGACTGACGCTGGCGCCCGGCGCGGCCCCGATGCAGGTGCAGCTCAAGTACCTGCCCCTCGACATCGGCTCGGACACCGGCGCCCTGAGCATCGACGTGGTGCAGAGTGGCCAGTCGCTCTCGTATCTGCTGGGGCTGCAGGGCAGCGCCGACAACACCGGGCTGCAGACCGACACCTTCCGCCAGAGCCTCACGCCCAAGGCGGACATTCTGCTCGTCGTGGACGACTCCGGCTCGATGGCCGACAAACAGATGAGCCTCGCGAGCAACTTCGCGTCGTTCATTCAGTACGCGAATGCGACGAACACGGACTACCAAATCGGCGTCATCACCACGACCGAGGAGGACGCGCCGTGTCCCCCGCTGATTCCCTGCGTTCCGGGCGCCGGCAAGCTGGTGCGCAAGAATGGCGTGGGGCCGATTCTCACCCGCGCGACGCCGAACCTCCCCTCTGCGTTCTCCACCCTGGTGAACGTCGGCACCGATGGCTCGGGCACCGAGACGGGCCTGTCGACCGCGGTGATGGCGCTTACCCCGCCGCGCATCGCGAACGAGAACGCCGGCTTCCTGCGCTTCGACGCCAACCTCGCCATCGTCGTCATCTCTGACGCAGGCGATCAGTCGGTGCAGCCCGTCAGCTACTACCAGGACCGCCTGGTGAACGTGAAAGGCTTCAGCCGCCTCTCGATGTTCACCTTCAGCAACATCGGGCCCTACCTGCCGATGGCGCCGGCCAACTGCACCTACGACGGCGGCGGCGACCCGAACCGCTACCTGGCGGTGGTGAACTTCACCTCGGGCGTCTCCGACGAGATCTGCTCGGCGAGCTGGGCCACCACCCTGCAGAACCTCGGGCGCACCGCGTTCGGGTACCGGACGCAGTTCTTTTTGAACAACACGCCGGACCTCTCGGCGCAGCCGCTCGACGTGCAGATCAACGGCGTCGCGGTGCCCCCCGCGGGGTGGACGTACGACGCCGCGGCGAACGCCATCGTCTTCACTGCCTTGACCACGCCTGCCCCGGGGCAAACGCTCACGGTCACTTACGCGACGGTTTGTTTCTGACCCACCGGGTCAATGTTGTTTGTTGACGAGATTCCACAGGAGGGGAGATTTCCAGCGCGAGGACGACCCCGTCCCGGGGTGACTTTCTACAGGGGTATCATTAGCGCCCCCTCCCACCTGGTGAATCCCATGACGACTCGAATCGCAACAGCGCGCTCCAAGAGCGCGACCGAACCGGCGCCGGCATTTCAGGAAATCGCGCGCCAGCTTGAAGGCGCCCCCCCTCAGCTCGTGGTGGTCTTCGCTTCCACCAGCACGCCCCTGGAAGCCGTGATGAAGGTGGCCGCACAGACCTTCCCGAACGCGCGCACCATCGGGTGCAGCACCGCGGGCGAGTTCACCGAACGCGATGAGGGAAAGGCGCAGTTCGTCGCCTGGGCGATCGCCGGTGATGACGTCACCGTGGCTGCGGGCATCGGCGCCGGTCTCAAGGCCGACCCCGAAGCGGCACTGAGCGAGGCGATTCAGCTGGACCCTCACGACGCCGAGCGGCCGCACCGCATGGCGATCATGTTGCTCGACCCCATGAGCGGAAATGGAGAAGAGGTGTCGCTGCTGGCGACCACCCTGCTCGGCCCCACGGTGCGGCTGGCAGGTGGGGCCGCGGGTGACGATCTCCACTTCAAGCAGACGCTGGTGGCTTGCGGCGGAAAGGTGGCGAGCGACGCGCTGGTGGTCGCGATCTTGTCGTCGCGCAAGCCCCTGGGCATCGGCGTGCAGCATGGTCACAAGCCGATGTCGAAGCCGCTCACGGTGACGAAGGCCGAAGCAGGCGTGGTGATCGAGCTCGATGGCCGGCCGGCGTTCGAAGTGTGGAAGGACGAAGTGCGCGAGGCGATGAAGAAGGAAGGCCACGACGTCGACACGGTGGCGCCGGCGGACATCGGCGGCCGCCTGCTGCGGTACGAGTTGGGACTCATCGCGGGCGCCAACGAATACAAGATTCGCGCGCCCCTCTCGGTCGATGCCAAGGGCGCCGTCTCGTTCGCGTGCGGAATTCCCGAGGGCGCCGTGGTGCGCGTCACCTCGAGCGTTGAAGCCGATCAGATCACCTCGGCCCGGGGCGCTGCAGAACGCGCGCGCAAGGCGCTCGGCGGCGCGAAGGTCGCCGGTGCGCTGGTGTTCGACTGCATCTGCCGAAACCTCATCCTCGGGCCGAAGTTCGGCGACGCGGTGAAGGAGATCGAGAAGGGGTTGGGAGGCGCGCCACTGGCGGGGTTCGAGACGTACGGGGAGATCGCCATGGATCTCGGCCAGTCATCCGGCTTCCACAACACGACGACGGTGGTCCTTGCTTTCCCCGCGTAAACCAGTCCCTCTCAAGATCACGCAGCCCGTCGAAGTGAGCCTGATCCTCGCGCACATGTCGGGCTCGCTCGGGCAGGAAAAGGCGAAGGCCGTGGTAGGCGCGATGCTCACGACGCTGGGCTACCCGGCCGAAGGCCAGCCCGGCGCCGAGCAGGCCGACGAGCTGCTCACTCGCATCAGCACCGAGGCGGGGCTGGTCGGGCTCGCCGCGAAGGTGACCAAGCAGATGGTGCGCAACGAAGTGGCGCCGCTCAAAGCAACGTTCTGACCGGGCTGCGCAGGCGCACCATTCGCACCCGGCGGGCGAGGCATCGACCACCTCGACGTTGGTGCCATCGCTGAGGGTCAGCTCTGCGCCCGTGCTGGGAATGGTGGTGGCGAGCACGAGCCCGGCCACCGTGGGTGAACCGCGTCTGGTCCATGGCCCGTTCGATCTCGTGCTGCTCGAAGGCTGGATGCTGGGCTTCACGCCAGTCGCGGTGACCGATCCCCACCTCGAAGTGATCAACCACAAGCTCGCCGCCTACGAAGCCTGGTACCACGCTGATCGACGTGATGATCAGCCTGCGAGCCGACGATCCCCACTCCGTGCTGCGCAGACACGGTCACGCACGGTCGCTGGAACCCCGGCCGCCAGCTCGCGCTCACGCTCGATCACAACCGCCAGCCCAGCACCAACCTCGGCTGAAACACGAAGCGCGCAGAGAACGAATCCGTGGCCACCCCGCGGAAGAAACCCGGACCCGCGGAGGCCGTCAGCAGCAGGTGCGCCTGCGGCACCGGACGCCAACTCAAGGTGGGTCCGATGAGCCACTCGATCTCCAACGGCGAGAAGCGCGCCACGCGGGTGTCGACGATCTCGACGTTGGTTTCAGCACCCAGCGAGAGCTTCGAATCGATCACCGAGTACGCCAGCCCGGCGACCACGCCGAACTCGTGCGCCTGCTCACCCCACAGCTCCGTCTCGAAGAACAGGTTGGCGCCCCAGAACAAACGTGGGCTCAGCGCACCACCGAGCAGCACCTTGACCTCGGCCTTGTGCGGGCCCTCGGTCTGGCGGATGTACTCGAGGTACAGCGTGGGATTTCCCCACAACACGCCCCAGTCCGCGAGCGCCCAGCGCAGCTCGAGCCGCTCCGATTCGATGCGCAGCACGTCGGCCCCATCGCTCTGGGTGCGCAGGTAGAGATCGACCTGCAGGCGGTGCCCGAGACCGAAAGACACTTCGTACATCGTGCGCAGCCGCGCCGGCTCGCCGTCCGAAGTGATCTTGCCCTCGCCCCAGAACTCGAAGGTCGCAGCACCAGGCGGTGCGACGTACAGCCGCACCCCGGGAAAGCGGCGGCGGTCCGTCCACTTCGGCTGCTGATACGCGCCGATGGGGGCGAGCTCGTCCTCGCGCTTGTCGATGACGGTGGTCTCAGCGGTGCCCGGAGCGCGTGCGTTCGATTCGGCCTCCTGGCCCGGGGCCGCGACCGGCTCTCCGGCGAGAGAGAAAAGAGGAACGAGGCACAGCAGCGTGAGGGAACGCATCGGTGAGCGCACCTACTGCAAAATCGGCTCATAAGAAGATCTGGCCGCGTCGCGCTTTGATCCTGTACGGGGGAGCACCGTGCGGTTCCCAGGACGTCGCAAGCACAAGCACTACTTCCCCGTTTCAGCCCGCGAGCCTCTCCTGCTGCCCGGAGTCGGCCTCGACGAACCCCGCCTCAACGTCGTCGGCGTCGATCAGACGCTGGTCGACATCGACGCGCGCGTGCCCGAGACCTTGCTGGCCCGCTACGAATTGCCCAAGGGCGCCTCGACCGTCATTCCCGACGACCGCGCGCTTCGCCTCTATGACGAGCTGCTCGAGGAGAAGCTGATCTCCTACGAGTTCGCGGGCGGCACCATCGGCAACACGCTGCACAACTACACACTGCTCGCGGATGACGCGGCGATCCTCCTCGGGGTGATGAGCGAAGAAATTCGCGTGGGCACCTCGGGCTACCGCTACCTCTCGAACACCTCGAGCCGGGTGAACCTCGATCACCTGCAGCCGGTGCCGGGCCCCATCGGCCGTTGCTTCGCGCTGGTGACCCCCGATGGCGAGCGGACTTTCGCGATCAGCGCGGGGCAGATGAACGGGCTTTCACCCCAGAGCGTGCCCTCGCACGTGTTTCAAGACGCGGCCTGCCTGGTGATCTCCGCGTACCTGCTGCGCTGCAAGGAAGGCGACCCGATGCCGGCGGCGACCGCGCGGGCGATCGCGCTGGCGAAGGAGCGGGGCGTGCCGGTGGTGATGACGCTCGGCACCCGCTTCGTCATCGCCGAGCGACCCGAGTTCTGGCGCACGTTCATCAGGGAGAACGTCGACATCCTCGCGATGAACGAAGAGGAAGGCGAAGCGCTCACCGGAGAGGCCGACCCACTGCTCGCATGCGCGCGCGCCCTCGACTTCACCGACCTCGTCCTCTGCACGGCGGGGCCCGCGGGTCTGTTCCTCGCGGGGTACACCGATGAAGCGGTCAAGCGCGAGACCCGCTACCCGCTGCTGCCCGGCGCGATTCCCGAGTTCAACCGTTACGAGTTCAGCCGCCCGATTCCAAAGACGAAGTGCGACAACCCGGTGAAGGTCTTCGCTCACATCGCGCCGTACCACGGTGGTCCCGAGCGCATCACCAGCACCAACGGAGCGGGCGACGCGGCACTCTCGGCGCTGCTCCACGACATGGCCGCCAATCGCTATCACCGCGCGCGGGTGCCGAACTCCTCGAAGCACGTGCGCGAGTTCATCACCTACTCGTCGATGAGCCAGATCTGCCGCTACGCCAACCGGGTCAGCTATCAGGTGCTGGTGCAGGCCTCGCCCCGGCTCACCCGAGGTTTGCCCGAGCGCGAAGAAGGTCTCGATGATGAGGCCTACTGGGCTCAGTAGCCGCTGAAGTTCAGGGCGCGAGGAGCCGGCGGAGGGTCTCCTGCACCACCCCGCCCGCTCGCTTGACGGACAGCCCCTGGGCCTGACGCAACGAATCCCAGAAGGCGCCCGAGCTGACCGCGTCAGCCGCGTCGAGCACCCAGGCATCTTTCCCGGCCAGCTCGGCTGCGAAGGCGCGCTGCACTTCTTTGCGCCGCTGCTTGCCAACTTCCTTGAACGCCGCGGTGATGGCTTCCCACCGGCCCTCGGCGCTGCGGCCGACCTGGCGAATCGTCACGCTCGCCTCGAGGGCGCGGCCGCGCGTGTTCACGAAGCTGGCGAGCCGCTCGTCGAAGGGGCCGGTCGCCGCCGAGGGTTCGGCCGAAGGCAGGCGCGCCAGGTGTTTCTCGGCGAGCGCGGAAAGTAACTGCTCGCGCGTCTTGAAGTGCTGCGCGATGGAACGCAGCGCCACGCCGGCGCGACCGGCGATCTCCGCGGCGGTCGGCTCAGGCCGGCCCTCGTCGAGCAGCTCGAGCAACGCCCCCAGAATGCGGGCACGGGTACGGACCGCGCGAAGACGGCGGCCATCCTGGGGGAGCGCTGCGGTGCTCATGAGCCGCCACACTACTGAGCGGTCCCCGCCACTCAAGCGACGACGGCTTCACTTGCGGTCGCGGCCGAGCGTCCAACAGGGTGGATCGCTGGCGGGGAAAGACTCGACTACGGCCTCGTCGACGCGGTCGTAGGCCTCGTCGAAACGTCGAGGGAGCGGAGCGCCTTTCACCACTTCGACCGTCGGCGCATCGCCGGTCGGCGACCACTTCATCGTCGCTTCATCCTGCGCGGTAGGCGGTTCGGTGAGCTCGCGCGGGGGCTCGATGCGGCGCTGGTCTTTGGGCAGCTGCGAATAGCTGGGCGGATCGCTGGCGGGGAAGCTCTCGACCAGCGCCTCGTCGAGGAAGTGCTCTTGCGCGGGAGCCGGTACGGAGGGACGGGGCGAGGGGACGTTGTGATGAGAAGCGATCATGCTCAGCGCTAACGAGTCGCGCAGGGGGTGCACGCCGCGTTGCCACTGGGACTGGCCGATCAGCCCGGGTCAACTCAGGGGAAGTGGCCGGGGTCGAAGAAGTCAGCGAAGTCGTTCGCTGCTGAGACCCGCGAGCTCACCGGCACCTCGAGCATTCGTTGGAGCGACTTGAGATACGAGCTGTGTGAGTACGGCACGCTGCTCGCGTGGTTCGCCTTCACGTGCGGGCCGAGCACGATGAACGGCGTGGTCGAGCTGAGCGCAGGCTCATCCCAGACGATGAAGAGCACGCCACCATGCGCCTGGATGAAGGCGAGGATCGCCGGGACGTTCGCTGCGAGGAAAGCGTCGCCGCCGGCGATGCACTGTGACGAGGTCGCCCCGCTCGTGCACCCGTTGTTGCAGCCGCTCGCGCCGTGCATGTCGTTGCAGAGGTTGGGCGTGATGAAGGTGTAGTTGGCCACGTCCATCGAGGTGAGATCGTTCTGGAAAGAGGCAGTGGTGAACGCGCGATGGTGAGCCACGCAGCCGGCGGTCGTCTTCGAGGGCGGCGTGCCGGCCACGTCCTTGAAAAACACGAAAGGGTCATGCTTGGCCGCGTAGAAGCCGCTGCTGGCAATGGGACACATGCCGGTTGTGCCGACGGCGATGTCTTCCTGGTAGCTGCGCCACGTCTTGAGGTTGCCCGCGCTCGCGAGCTGAGTGACCAGGTGGTTCACGTCGTCGGTGCTGTTGGTGCTGGTCGAGTTGCCATCGCCCGTGAAGGTGTGATCTCCGAACGCGTTGGTGCCGGCCTCGAGCCAGACGTAGTGAGGCTCGCTCACCAGCGAGGGAAGCACGTCGCCGTAAGCGGTTGCGTGGCCGCCCTGCATCATCAGCGTGCCGTTGATGTAGGGCGCGCTCGAGTTGCCGTAGATGCCGATGATCGGGCTCGCTGAATCCTGGTTCTCCATTGCGATGACGAAGACGTAGGGAATCGTCGATCCCGCGTCTGCCGCAGCGCCGCCGGTCGCAGTGCCTCCGCCCGTCGCAGTACCTCCGCCCGTCGCAGCGCCTCCGCCCGTCGTTGGAGCGACACCCGTCGCGCCTCCGCCGCCCGTTGCCGCGTCAGCACCACTCGCGCCGCCACCCGTCGCAGTGCCGCCCTCAGGGTCTACCGCCGGAGTGCCGCAGCCGAAGAGGGAACACGCAGTGATCGCGGCCAGCACGAAACGAGGAATGAAATTCATGATGGCTCACAGGCTGATGGGGCGGGGAGGATCCAGGCCCTAACACGAGCTGACGGCGATCTGCTCAGTCGGCACCGACTTCAGAATCTGCCGCTGACCGCCAGCCCGTTGGAGAGCGGGGTCACCTGGACCGTGATGGGCCCAATGCGCCCGTGAAGCATGAGTCGCTGCACTACGGCGGGAATGCGGGTGTTCGAGCGGGGCGAACTCCAGGTGACCATCGGTTTCTGAACGATGGGTTGCGTGAGCGCCACGACCGTCGGTGAGTCGTAACCCCGGCTCGCCGTCGCCACCGCCCTCATCGGCCTGGCCCGCCGAACATCCGTTGCGTTGTTCCACAGCTGCTTCAGGGCGTCGGAGAGCCGAGAGACGTAGTCGTGGTAACCGTTGAATCGCTCCGGTTCATCGTGGCGTCGAAACGACACCGAGCCCTGCGTGGTGAGGTGCAGCGCCTCGAACATGAGCTGCGACGAGCAAG
>JAYVNA010000409.1:0-14586 GCA_043758715.1 Archangium sp. | reverse complement strand
GCCTCGGTGGGCGCAGGCCGGTACCCGGCGGGCTTCGTCTTCTCCGGCACGGGCGCGTCGAGATCGATCGCGTTCTTCCGATTGGTGAAGCTCGAGGTCACGGGCGCAGCGACGCTGCGGGTGACTTCCATCTCGGAACCGGGTGCTCCAGCGACCGCGCTGGGCGAGCTTCCCCTGGCCGGTCCACTCGGGCGCGAGCCACCCGACTTCTGCGCGTAGAGCTCGGCGAGCATCTTCTGCACGCCCTTGTGCGAGGGGTCGATCTCCAGCACCAACTTGCTGGCGGCGATCGCGCGAGGAAGAAAGCCGTCCTTCGCGTAGCCCTCGGCGGCCAACGAGTAGTTGGCGATCGCCTTGTCCTTCTTGCCGGCCTTCGACCAGGCATCACCACAACGCAGGCGCGCCTGGTGATCGCGCTTGTCGAGCACGCAAAACTCTTCGTAGAGCTCGGCGGCCTTGGCGAAGCGGCCCTTGGTGAAGAGCGCGCTCGCCTTGTCTTTGAGCTCGCGGGCCTCCATCAGCGCTTTCCTTCAGGGGCGCCGGGAGCGAGCACCTCGAGCGCCGCCACGGCCGCGTTCCGCACCCGCAGATCGTAGTCGCCCTTGAGCGCGTCGATGGCCTCGAGCTGCACCGGCACCTTGAGCTGGGCGAGCGCACGCGCGGCCGCGGAGCGAACTTCCGCGCTGTCGCTGTAGAGATCGCGCGCGATGGCGTCGGCCGCGCGAGGATCTCCGAGCCGCCCCAGAGCCTGGAGCACATCGCGACGAGCGATCGCCTCGGGGTCGTCGAGCAGCGCGAGCAGCACGGGCACCGCGGTTTTGGCGCCCATCTCGCCCAGCATCAGCGCGGCAGAGCCAGCCTCCGAGCCACCTTCCCTCGCGAGCTGTTCGAGCCGCGGCGCCGCTTCAGCGGGAAGCACCAGCCCCCGGAGTGGATCGATCAGACGGGTGCGATCGCCGGCCAGTTCGCCGATCGCCTGCAACACCACCAGCTGCCCCTTCGGGCCCGATTCCGCGAGCGCCTGGGCCGTGGTGCCCTGCACCGACCGTTCGGTATCGAACAAACCTGCCCGCGCATCTTCCCCGAGGAAGGCGAGCGCGCTGAACGCCGCGCCCCGCAGGGAAGGGCTCGTCTCACGAGAGAACGCCTGGCCCGAGGCGCGCGCGCCTTCGACCTTGAGCTTGCCCAATGCGCTCAGAATCGACGACAGCAGCTGCACCTCTTCTTCGCCCGCATCGTCGATCACTTCACGCGGAGAGCGCGGCTCGAGCAACGTCTTGCCCGCTTCCTTCGCGCGCTGGGCATCGAGCGCCTGCACGCGGCCGAACAGCTCGTTGGTGCGCGAGCGCACGACGGCGTAGGGGTTGTCGGCTGCGAGTTCCTTCGCGGGGTCGTAGTTGGGCGCATATTCGGTGGGCAGATCCTGCGCGATCCAGTCGAGGCGCCGGGGCTCGAGCGCCTTCAGCTCAGCGTCCCAGGCCTTCTGCACGAACGCGGCGCCGGCCGGGTCGCCCAGTTCTGCGAGCGCCTCGATCGCCAGGCGACGGGTCAACTCGTCGGACGCGGTGGTGAGCGCTCCGACCTTCGGGACCACCTCGCCCTTCGGGGCCAGGGCGATGATCGCGAGCAACCCCGCGTTCGCGGTGGAAGGACTCTTGAGCAGATCGAGGAGCGGCTCGACGGGGCAGCCGCCGCGCTTGCGCAGCTCGCGGCCGATGCTGAGCACCTCGGAGTCGTTGGCCGAAGTGACGAGGGCGCAGAGGGCCTTGTCGATCTCCGGCGAGCGCGGGAGCGCGAGAATGGCGCGCGTCGCGAACGCGCTGGTCGGGCTCTTCTCCTGCGCCACGGCGATCAACTTGGGCAACGCCGAAGGTTCGCCCAGCCGGCCGAGCGCTTCGCAAGCAGCCTCGCGGAGCTCGGGAAAGTTCTCATCGAGCAGCGCGGTGACGGCGGGGGCTGCGCGGGGGTCGCGCGCCAGACCGAGCCCACGCGCGGCCGCCGCGGCAAGCCCGACGTGTTTGTCCTTGAGCAGCGGCACCAGCTTGTTGACCGCTTCGGGGCGGCCAGAGCGGCCGAGCTCTTCAGCGGCGCCGATGCGCTCGGGCAGCGAGCCGTCGTTGAGGACCTTGAGGTTGCGATCCCAGATGGCTTTGGCTTCCGCCACCACCACCGAGGCCATCGCGCCGGGAATGTTGGTGCCCTTGAGCGCCTGGACGATCGCCACGCGGGTGGTGCGCCCACGCCGCGAATACTGGAGCGTGAGGTAGCTGCGCGCCTTGTCCGTCTTGAAGGACGCGAGCGCGGCGGCGGCGGCCTGCTGCACCTGCTCGTCGGGGTCAGCCAGCGCCTCGCCGAGGAGGTCGACGATGCGCGGATCCTGGGTTTTACCCAGGGCGGTCATCGCCTCAGCGCGCACGATCGACACCGGGTCGCGCGCCGCTTGAGAGAAGAGGCTGACGTCGTCAGCCTCGAACTTCTCAGACAGGTGTTTGACCGCGAGCGCGCGAATCTCGGGACGAGCGCTTTGGAGGTCAGCCAGCGTCTTGTCACGCCCGCCCGAGCAGCCGATGAAGAGGACGGCAACGAGCGCGCTGAGCGCACGACGACTCATGCCTCCCTCTTATCACGAGCCCCGCGGCTTCCTCGGAGAACTCCTCCCACCCGTCCGGGCGCCCTGAAAGCCGCCTTTCTTGAACCCGCCGCCGGGCTTGCCCCCGAAACGAGAGGTGGGGCGCCCTTCCCGCTTGAAGCCGCCTTCACGCGGTTCGGTGCGACGAGGCCCGCCGGTGCCGCCGTAGCCGCGCTCGCCCGGGAACGGCTTCGAAGCCGGCTCACTGGCCGGCGCTGAACGTTCGTCAGTGCGGCCGCGTTTGCCGCCGCGTTCTTCACGATCTCCGCTGCGTTTCGCACCGAAACCCGGCTTGCTGCCGCGCGCGTCGCGGTCGCCAAAGCTGCGCTTGGCCCCGAAACCCGGCTTGCCGCCGCGCGCGTCGCGATCACCGAAGCTGCGTTTCGCGCCGAAGCCCGGCTTTCCGCCGCGCTCGTCCCGATCTCCGGAGCTCCGCTTCGCGCCGTCGCGGTCACCGAAGCTGCGTTTGGCGCCGAACCCCGGCTTGCCGCCCCGCGCGTCCCGATCACCGAAGCTGCGCTTGGGCCCGTCGCGATCACCAAAGCTGCGCTTGGCGGGACCCCGCTCGTCCCGATCACCGAAGCTGCGCTTGGCGGGACCCCGCTCGTCCCGATCACCGAAGCTGCGCTTGGCGGGGCCGCGTGCGTCGCGATCACCGAAGGTGCGCTTGGCGGGGCCGCGCTCGTCGCGATCGCCGAAGCTGCGCTTGGCGCCGAAGCCGGGCTTGGCATCCCGATCGCCGAAGCTGCGCTTGGCGCCGAAGCCGGGCTTGGCATCCCGATCGCCGAAGCTGCGTTTCGAGCCGCCGCGATCACCTGCGCCCCGGGAGGGACGCTCGCCGAAGGGCTTTCGGGCCGCGCGATCTTCTCCGCGATCACCGGCAGCCGGCTTCGGACCTCGTTCGCTGAACGCCGGCTTGCCACCGCCAACGCCCGGCTTCTCGCTGGAGAAACCACGGCGAGGACGCTCTTCGCGCGCAGAAGGCGGGCGCGTGCTCTTGCGGCCCACGAAGGGCTTGGGCTCTTCGGCGGGAAGTTCGAACGCCTCCTCCGGCTCTTCCTCGGAGGAGAGCTCGGCTTCTTCCTCGGGCTCGGGCGCGACTTCGGTGCGTTCCGTCTTGGAGCGCTTGCCCTCGGGCCGGGTGTCTTCTTCAGGCTCGAAGCCCGGAGCCGCGTGACCATGCCTGCGCGCCGGCAGCGTGAGCCTGGGCTCGGGCTGCGCGTCACCCTCAGCAGCCGCCTTCACCCGGCGAATTTCGTCGTTGGTCAGCTCGCGCAATTCGCCGGGCTTCAGCCCGTGCACCGGAAGCCCGGCGTGAGCCGGCCGGTACAACCGAACCACGGGGTGACCGATCGCCGCGCACAGGCGCTTCACCAGGTGCTGACGACCCTCGGTGACCACGATCTTCACCCAGGTGTTCCGCTCGGCCTTCTCGAAGATCTTCGCCTCGACGGCCTTGGCCATGCCGTCCTCGAGGCGCACGCCCTCGACCAACTTCGCGAGCGAGGCCTCGTCGGGCACACCCTTGACCTTCGCGAGGTACACCCGCGGCACCTGGTGACTGGGGTGCATCAGCTTGTTGGCGAGATCGCCGTCGTCGGTGAGCAGCAACGCGCCCTCGGCGTCGTAGTCGAGGCGCCCCACGGGGAACACCCGGCCTCCGGCGTCCTTCGCGTAGTCGCCCACGGTGGGGCGGCCTTCGGGATCGGAGAGCGTGGTGACCACTCCGGGCGGTTTGTAGAAGAGGAAATATTTCCGCTCAGGGTTGACGGCGACCAGCTTGCCGTCGACGACCACCAGATCCTTTTGCGGATCGACCTGGGTGCCGAGCACGGTGATGACCTTGCCGTTCAGCTTGACGCGACCATCGACGATCATCGCCTCGGCGTGACGGCGTGAAGCGACTCCAGCGCGGGAAAGATACTTTTGCAGGCGTTCCATCGTCATCGTCAGCTCTCAGTGCCCGAGGGTGGGTTCGGCGGTGCTGCAGGTGTCGTCCCGGGCTCTGGGGGCGGCTGCGGCGGGTTCAGTATCTTGGCGGCGGACTTCGAAATGACGTCGGCCTGATCGATGGCGGTCTCGAGCTCGGCGAGGGCGGCCTCGGAGGCCTGGTCCTGCGCGGCGAGCTTTTCCTGCAACGTGTTGTCGGCGAGCTCTTCCAGGATGCCGGCGACGGGCTTGGGGGCCTCGCGCTCGACGATCTCCTGGTTCTCTTCGCTGAGTTCCTGGAACTCGCGCAGCGTGGGCAACGCCGAGAGGCTCTTGAGCGCGAAGAACTCGAGGAACTCGCGCGAGGTGCCGTAGAGAATCGGGCGGCCCACTTCTTCCTTCTTGCCGACGATCTTGATCAACCGGCGATCGAGCAGCGCCTTGAGCACCGCGCCAGAATCGACGCCGCGCACGTCTTCGATCTCGGGCCGGGTCACCGGCTGGCGATACGCGATCAACGCCAGGGTCTCGACGGCGGCGCGGGTCAGGCGCTGGGGCTTCACCTTGAGGAACCGGCGCACGTATTCCGCCGAGTCGGGCACGGTGCGCAGCTGCCAGGCACCGGCGATCTCATGCAGCATGATGCCGCCGTCGACGCGCGACATCTGCACCTCGTGCAGGGCCTTCTCGATCTTCTCGCGGTCGATGCCGGTGGTCTCGAAGAACTGATCAATCGTGAGCGGCTGCGCGGCGACGAACAGCACGCTCTCGATCACGGTGCGAATCTGCGGATCGGTGAGCTTGCGCGACTTCGCGAGGATCTTCTCGAACGAGCTCTCGGACTCTTCGGGCGCGTCGATGTCGGCCGCGTCGAGGTCTTCCAGCTCGGGGTCACCGGCGGGACCTTCGGTCACGGCAGCCACTTCCTCTTCGGAGAAGGGGCTCGGCCCGCCGCTGCCTTCGTCGTTCTTCTTATTCGTACTCACGGTCGATCTCCTCGGAGGGGGCCACGCCACCCTCGGTGCCGAACTCGGCGAGCGCGTCACCCTTCTCGCTGATCAGAATGTCTTCGCTGCCCTCGGCCTGAGAGACGCGCACGAGCTTGAGCTTGCACATCTCGAGCAGTGCCAGGAACGTGATCACCACGTCGCTGCGAAGGCGCGCGCCTTCGAACAACCCCGAGAAGATCACCGCGTGGCCCTTGCCCTCGGCGCGCAACTTGTCCGCGATACGGTACATCGCGACCGAGAGCGAGAGGTGTTCGCGGGTGACCTCGTGCTGCTTCTTCGGCTCGAGCGCGGCGAGCACCCGGTCGAGCGCTTCGATCAGCTTGTAGATGCTGATTTCCTGCAGCCCGACTTCTTCGTCTTCCAGCGGCACTTCTTCCACCGCGACTCGGCGGGGAAAGACGTCGCGATCGAGAATGGGGTTGAGCGCCAGCTCGTCGGCCGCGGCGCGGTACTTCTGGTACTGCAACAGGCGGCGCACCAACTCGGCGCGGGGGTCGAGCTCTGGCGGCGGCTCGCGGAAGTCTTGCCCGGGCGGCAGGTCTTCGCGAGGAAGCAGCATGCGCGACTTGAGGTGCAGCAGGGTCGAGGCCATCACCAGGAACTCGCCGGCGATGTCGAGGTTGATCACCCTCATCGCGTCGAGATGCGAGAGGTACTTCTCGGTGATCAACGCCATCGGGATGTCGAGGATGTCGAGCTTGTGCTCGCGGATCAGGTGCAGCAGCAGATCGAGCGGGCCCTCGAAATTGGGCAGCGCAATGCGGAAAGCGTCGCGAGGTGCGATCACTTCCGTCAGTGCGTCATCAGGTGCAGGACTCACGTCCTTCACGTCGGCCACGGGTCGCTCAACCCCTCGCAAAGGCCGAGAAATCGGCCTCGGGTCGTGTACCACGCTTACGCCCCAAAGGTGCGTTTCCGGCCGCTGAAGGCCGAACGACCGGGCCCGGGCTCCCGGGATCAACCTGTTGCGACCTGTGCCTCACGCCGGGTGGCGCGGGACTCAGAGGCCGACGGCGGCGCGCACGCGCGCGATCACCGGGGCCGCGTAGGTGCGGGCCTTTTCGGCGCCCTGTTTGAGCAGCCGCTCCAGCTCGGCGCGATCGTTCATCAGCTCGGCGTAGCGCTTGCGCGGCTCGGTGAAGGTGGCCTTGTAGCCCTCGAGCAGCGCGCCCTTGAACGCGCCGTAGCCGAAGGCCCTGGGATCGGGCCCGCCCGACTTCCACTTCGTCTCGACGGTGGCGAAGTCTGTCGGCGAGAGGACGACCTTCAGCAGATCGTAGAGCGCCTGGTTGGTCGGCTTGGGCGCCTCTGGGGCGGTAGAGTCGGTCTTCACCGACATGATCTGCTTCTCGACTTCCTTGTCGGTGCCGAAGAGGTCGATGGTGTTCGCGTAGGTCTTCGACATCTTCTGGCCGTCGCGGCCAGGGACGACCGCCGTCTCGTCGCGGGTGCGCGCGGTGGGGAGCTTGAGCAGCCCGCCCGTGCCCTTCTGCGGGTCGTAGCCAGGCGAGTACTGGCGGTTGAACTTGCCGGCCCAGTCGCGCGCGAGCTCGAGGTGCTGCCGCTGATCGCGACCCACCGGCACCACGTCGGAGTCGTAGAGCAGGATGTCCGCGGCCATCAGCACCGGGTAACCGAAGAGGCCGAAGTCGGCCTCCGCCCCACGCGCGATCTTGTCTTTGTAGCTGTGCGCGTTCTCGAGGTCCGCCATCGGCACAATGGTGCCGAGGATCCAGTACAGCTCGGCGATCTCCGGAATGTCGCTTTGGCGAAAGAGCGCGGCCTTGGCGGGATCGACTCCGAGTGCGAGGAAGGCGGCGGCGGTCTCCAGCGTGAGCTCACGCGCCTTCGCCCCGTCACGCACCGAGTTGAGCGCGTGCAGGTTGGCGATGAAATACAGAGCCTCGCCCTCGTCCTGCAACCGAACGAACTCACGGATCGCTCCGTAGTAGTTCCCGATGTGGAGCCGGCCTGACGACTGAACGCCCGAGAGAATGCGCATGATGCGCGCTTCTCTACTTCAACTCGTTCTTCATGAGGGCGTTTGCCTTCCGCCCTCACTTCTTCTTCGGCGCTTTCGAACGCGGGTGCTTGTCGTCGTACATCGCGCGGAGCCGGCGGGAATCGACGTGGGTGTAAATCTGGGTGGTGCCGAGATCGGCGTGACCGAGCATCGCCTGCACCGCGCGCAGATCGGCCCCCCGCTCGACCAGGTGGGTGGCGAAGGAGTGCCGCAGCTTGTGAGGCGAGATCTCCTTCATGATTCCCGCGCCGCGGGCGTGACGACGCAGCAACTTCCAAAAGCCCATGCGGGTGAGCGCCTTGCCCCGCGGCGAGACGAACAGCGCCTTCGATTCGCGCCCCTTGAGCACCGAAATGCGCGGCCCTTCGAGCCAGGTCTTGATCGCTTCGATCGCCTTTTTCCCGAGAGGAATGACCCGTTCCTTGCGACCCTTGCCGAACGCGAGGATGTAGCCGTCGATCAGGTTGACGTCGTTGAGGCCCAGCGAGACCAGCTCGCTCACGCGCAGGCCGGTCGCATACAGCACCTCAATCATCGCGCGATCACGAATGCCCGCGAGCGTCTTCGAGTCGGGCGCCTCGAGCAGCGCGATCACCTCTTCCACCGTCAGGAAGATGGGGAGCTTCCGCGCGTGTTTGGGGGTGTCGAGATCGGTGGTGGGATCCGCGGGGGATAACTTCTCGTCTTCAAGAAACCGGTGAAAGCCGCGCAACGCCGCGAGGTGACGGGCCCGGCTGCGGGGAGAGAGGCCCTTCTTGGCCAGAAAGGCCATGTGCTCGAGCACGTCTTCGCGGGTGACCGCTTCGACCTTCACCCCACGCTCGTGGAGTTCGGAAAGGTAGTCGCGCACGTCAGCCGCGTAGGCATCGACGGTCTTGGCGGCGAGGTTCCGCTCGGCCCGCAGGAAGCTGATGTAGAGATCGAGGAGCTCCAACTGCATTGCCGGGAGTCTGGCATAGCCGCCCCCTGACGCCGCTAGGATGTGCCCATGCGCACCGCGCTGCTGTTCATTCTGGCCGCCTGCGCCACCACCCCCAGTCCGCCGGTCCATGGCGTGGTGTGCGAGCTCGACATCGAGCTGTTGTCCGAGCCGTACACCGGGCGCGCCTCGTCGCCGAACGACGCCCGCAAGACCCTCACCGAAGCGCGCGATCAGGCCTGCGCTGCCTTGAAGGCTGCTTCACCGCTCAGTGACTGCGACGACCCGATGCAGGTGGTCGAGTTCACGCGCACGTTCTTCCCCGTGCAGGGTGGCGTGGTGACTCAGCGCGCAGAGGTGACGTTGCGCCGTGTCATCAGCCTCGCGCACCAACGCGCCGAAGGCCGCGCGGAGGATCCGCTCGAGCTGTGCCGCAGCGCGACCGCGACCCTGTGCAAAGGCCGAAGCGACGGCTTGACCTGCTACCAGGAGGGCGTCGAGTGCACCCTCACCGACGAGAGCGCCACCCGCTGCGGACCTTCCGAGCGCGCGCGAGTGCGGCCGCGGTTCTGACTTACGACTCCATCATCAGGATGCCCTTGCCCTGACGCAGCACTTCGATCTGATCGCCGATGAGCGAGACGACCGTCGAGGGATCATCGGGCTGAGGGCCGCCGTCGAGAATGAGATCGAGCCGTTGTCCCAGCTCTTCCTTGATCTCCTTCGCGTCGGTGAGCACGCGGCCGTCCATGTCGGTGGCAGAGGTCGTGACGATGGGCCGGCCCAGCGCAGCGGCGATCGCCAACATCAAGGGTGCCTGGGGCACGCGAATGCCGACCTGCTTCTGCTTGCTCTGCATCATATCGGGCACCAGCTTGGTGGCCTCGAGCACGAACGTGAACGGGCCCGGCGTGAGCTGCCGCATGATCCGGTAAGCGAAGTTCGACACCTTGGCGTAGCGCGCGACGTCTGAGAGATCAGGGCAGAGGATCGCCAGCGGCTTGCGGCGATCACGGTTCTTCACTCCATAGAGCCGGTCGATCGCCTTCTTCGAGTTCAGATCGCAACCGATGCCGTAATAGGTGTCGGTCGGGTAGGCGATGAGTCCTCCGTCTTCCAGCAGCTTCACCGCGCGTTCGATGGTGCGGGGCTGCGGGTGAACGGGATCGACCTCGACTATTGGTGCTAACGCCATGATGCGGCGGCTGTAGCTGAAGTCCTCAACGTTTGCAGGACTTCCAAACAGGCAGGAACGCCTGTCGTTCTGCATCAAGGGTGTATTCGACCACCTGGCAGCGCTCTCCCACCAGGGTGGTCGACATCGCGCCGCCCCAGTCGGCGTGCACCCTCACCCGCCCCGCCCCTTTGGCGTCGAACAACACCGTGGAGATGCGGGGCTTGCAGACATCGCTGCCGCCCTTCGTGATCGAGATCAACGCGGCGGGTTTTCCACCCGAGAGAAACCAGAACTCGCCTTCGGTGGCGTCCGCCCTGGCGTCGCACCACTTCTTTGGCTGCCCTGAGACCTCGAGCTTGAAGCCGTCGACGAGCTCGGCCGCGGTGCAGCTCACCTTCGGCTCGAACTTCGAAGTCGAGAGCTGCTTCATCACTTCACCCAACACCGCCTTGCGGCCGAACAGCTTCTTCTCGGCACCAGGCGCGCGATCGAGCGATTGCTGCAGCTGCTCGAGCACGCGCCCTGCTCCACCGAGCATGCGCATCAGGTAGACGGCCTTTTCACCGCCGGGCACCTCGCACCCGTCCCACTTCATCGCCACCACCTTGTCGGTGTCCGACACGCCGCCCTTCGGAGCTGCGTCGACCACGTTTCCGATGTGGCCCAGCGGAGCGGAGATTTCACCCAGCGTGGGCGGAGGCGCGGCGGACACCAGCAGTGCGGCGACGAGTGTGAACATGGCGCTCAGGCTCATAGCAGAACAGCCGAGATCCACGCGGCGGCGGCGTCGAGCGTGGCGGACTCCTTCGACCCGAAATCATGGCCTGCGCCAACGACGGGGAGAATCTCGGCGGCGCCTGCAAACCGGCGGAGCACCTTCATCGGCCCGAGGGGATCCTTCGTGCCCTGCGCGATCAAGGTGGGGCACTTCAGCGCGGCGAGCGCGGCTTCATCGAGGGGCCGCTTCTTCCCGGGCGGGCGAATGGGAAAGCCGAGCAGCACCACGCCCTCGAGCTCTCGACGGACGGCCAACCGAATCGCGAGCCGCCCACCGAACGATCGACCCACCACCACCAGCGGCCCCCGCACGGAGGCGAGCTCGCCCTCGAGCCACTCACCATAGAGATCCAGCTCTGGGGTCAGCTTGAGCCGTGGTGGGGCGCGACGAAGACAGGCGAGCCCGAGCGGTTCGAGGCGCGAGGAGAGCCGGGTGAGGATCGGTTGGTCAGCGCTGCCGCCGAAACCCGGCAAGAGCACCACGCTCCCCTTCACGTGTTCACTTCTTTTTCCGCGCTCGCAGCAACGTGGGTAGCGCGCCGGACTCGTGGCCCGCGAACGAGAACAGCAAGCGCTCACGGAACTGCTTCAAGCCTTCCCAGTCGATCTCGATGTGCCCGTGCGCGACCGGATCCCGCAGCGTCTCTTTTCCCCAGGTCACGAAGCGGGCGAACTCGGTCCAGAACGCCGAAGGCAGCTCGAAGGTCGAGCCCAGATACTGATTGAAGATCGCCAGGTACGACTCCTCGCGGCGCTCCAGCACGCGGCTCACTTCACCCAGCGAAGGCGAGCGCGCGTTCTGCTCCCGGTCGAGCTAATCGAAGAACCGATCGATGTACTCCACCCGGTTGCCGCGCCGCTCGCGCACGCCGTCCTCGAGAAAGCGTGATCGCAACTGGCGTTGATCGAGCCAGCGATCGAACGGATGAACGATGAGCTCGACCAGGCTGCGCTCGAAGGCGCCGGAGAAGAGCACCGCCACGGCCGCCGCGGGCAACTCGGTGTAGAGCGAGGTCTGGTAGGTGCGCTCGGCCACCAGCAGCATCTGCCGCAAACGCTCGGGGCAGGCGGCGTTGCCGAAGGCGCGTTCGAGGTTCTCGTTCGCTTTCCCTTCGATGTCGCGATCGCGCTCCTCGAGTTCGTGACGAACCTGCTGCGGCGCCTGCGAGACCAACGCTTCGGCACGCAACGAGGCGGCTTCCGCTTTTGCCTCTGCGCTCGCGCGTTCCGACTTGAGCTGTTCCACTTCGCGCCTGAGCCGATCGACCTCGGTCTCGCGCACCAGAAAGCGGCGGCGCAGCGCTTCGGCTTCTGCGCGGGCGGCGCCCACCTTTTCTTCCGCGGACGCCTCGAGCGCCTGTCGCCACCCCAGCCGCCGGCCCGTCAGCTCGAGCGCCCGCTTCGCCTCGGGCTCATCGGGATCGAGCTCGAGCGCCCGGCGGAAGTGCACTTCGGCTTCTTCGAACACCCCGGCTTCCGCGGCGAGATGCCCGCGATCGACGAAGGGCCCCGCGCCCACCCGGGGAATCGAGGCCTCGGGGAGCGCGCAAGCGACTTCGAGCTCGGCCCGCGCTTCGTCCCCGCGCTTGAGAAGACGCAAGGCACGGCCCTTCGCGGAGTGAAAATCGAATTCCCAGCCCGTATCGACGACCTTGTTGAGCTCAGCGGCCTGCACCAGCAACGTCAGCGCACGCTCGGGCTCGCCCCGCAGGTTCGCGATCTGCGCGAAGGTCAGCAGATCCTGCGACTGGGGATCTTGCGCAAGCCGCCGCGCGATGGCGGCGTCGACCTGGGCCTTTTCTCCCGCAAGCTCGGCCGCGTACGCCATGTGTGCGAGTTGATAGGGCTGCAGCTGGCCGGCGGCGTCGATGCGCGTCCACGCATCGAACGAGCCGCGCGCATCACCCCGCAGCAGCTTCACGTCGGCCCGCAACGCCCGCGCCGTCCACACCAGGACGGGTGCGGTGTCGGAGGCTTCGATTTGCGCGGCCAGGCGATCGGCGTCGTCGGTCTGCCCACGCCGCATCTTCACCATCGCCAACACCAACCGGGTGTCAGCGCCACCGCCCACCAGCATCGCCCGCGCGAGCTGCGCTTCGGCTTCTTCCGCGCGCCCCAGCCGGAGCAGCGCCGCCGCGTAATACGTGAGCACCTGTGGATCGCGCGGCCGCGCCCGCTTCACCCGGCTCAGCACCTCGACGGCCTTGGTGGGCTCGTCCGCGTCGACATACAGACAGCCGAGGCGCGCCTCGAGTTCGCTGTTACCCGGATGCTGGGCGATGCCCGCTTCCAGCACCTGCCGGGCTTCATCGCGACGACCGAGCTGCCGCAACGCCTCACCCAGCAACGACGGCACCGCGGCTTCCTTGAAGCCCGCGTCGGCCACTTCGCGCACGAGCGTCTCGACGGCCTGCCACTCACCGCGCTCGGAATGGAGCCGTGCCTGTTCCAGCTGAGCGATCGCTCTGCGTTTGTTCAACCCCGACACGGCCGGCACCCTACTCGGTCCGCCGCCGGAAGAAGTCTCGCGTGACGACCTCCATCGGGGCGGGCGGGGGCTGGGGTTCGCTCGACAGGGCCGCCAACAACTCGGCGCGGGTCTTGAGGCCCGAAGCGGCCGCCCCGAGGCGCTCGCGCGCCAACGTCAACAGCTCTCTCAAGGTCAGGGGGGTCAGGTCCTCCACGGGGTGTCCTTGTACCTCGCTCGTCCCGACTTTCGAGCTTCACTTCTTCACGAGGGCGTTTGCCTTCCGCCGTTGGTGGCCAACGTGCCAACATACGCGCCCAGCCTGTGAGCGACCTGCCGCGACTGCTGCTGTGCTGCTTCGACGTGGTGCCGGCGCCCACGGCGATCTCCCGTCGAATGACGGAGTACCTCAAGGGCCTTTCCGAGCGGTACCAGGTGGTCGTGCTCTCGGTGAAGACGCCCGATCACACCCACATCGAGCGCTACCAGGGCGCCCGGCTGTTGCGGGTCCCGGTGGGCTCGGGCGATCTCGCCGCCCGGGTGCAGGCGTTCGATCGCGCGGTGCGCCGCCAGCTCGACAGCGAAGAATACGTGATGGTGCACTTCTTCGACCCGTTCGGGGGCTACGCCCTGTGCGAACGGCGCTCGGAGTTTGGGTACAAGCTCGTCTACGACGCCTGCTCGCTGCCTTCGGTCGATCTTCCCTTCCTGGTGAGCGAAGCCGAAGCCAATCGCCGCTTCATCGCGCGCGTGCGCCGGCAGGAACTGTTCTGCCTGATGAACGCGGACGTGGTGATCGTCGCTAATGAGCTCACGCGCGACTTCGTGGCCGGGTTGGGCGTGCCGCGAGAGCAGGTGCAGGTGCTGCCTGCGCCGGTCGATCTGGGCCCTTACGATCCGCAGACGATGGGCGTGCCCGACGCCACCCCGATGAAGCTGTTGCACCTGGGCAACCAGAGCAACGCGCAGGATCTCATGACCCTGCTGGAAGCGATGCAGCTGGCGCTCCAGACCGTCGACGTGCGCCTCACCGTGCTGGGGCCCCGCGACGAGGAGCACCAGGCGCGGCTGGAAGAACAGGTCGCAGCCCTCAAGCTCACCGGGAAGATCGACTTCCAGCCGCCCGTCGCACACGACGATCTGCACAAGGTGCTCGCGGCCGCCGACGTGGGGCTGCTCACGCTCTCCGACGTCGAGCGCAACAGCCGGGTGGGCTCGCCGCTCTCACGCCTGGGTGAATATCTCGCCGCGGGGCGCCCGGTGATCGCCGCCGACGTCGCCGCTGCGCGCGCGCTGTTGCCTGACGACGGCGTGGTGCTCTACCGCCCCCAGGACAAACACTCGCTCGCCGACGCGATCGTCGGCCTCGCCAGTGAGCCGAACCGCCGGGTGAAGCTGGGTGCGGCGGCCCGGGCGGCGAGCCTCGAACGCGACGGGGCCAAGGTGCGCGCCGACCTGGTGGCCATCTACGTCACGCTGAGCGGCACCGGCGTGCGCGCGGTCGGCGATGCCGAGGGCACCAACCCCGACGAAGTCACGCAGCTCGGCCGCACGCTCGATTCCGAGGACACCCAGAAGCGTAAGGCGCAGGCCGCGTCCGTTGCCGACCCGAGCTCGGGCACGAACAAGGTGAAGACCGACCCCGCGATCGCGGC
>JAYVNA010000408.1:0-4899 GCA_043758715.1 Archangium sp. | reverse complement strand
CCGCAGCGTGTCGGGAGGGCTGCTGGTGATGGATCGCGACGCGGTGGAGCCCCCTTCCGAGTGGAAAGTGGTGACCAGGCGGCAACCCAGCGCCGAGGAGCTCGAAGCGCTCCAGTTCGCCTGGAAGATCTGCAAGCACGTCAAGTCGAATGCGATCGTGTTCGCCAGCCCGACCGAGCTGTTGGCGCAGGCAGGAGGGCAGACAAGCCGGGTCGATTCGGTGAAGATTGCGGCGATGCGCGGCGGCGCGCGTCTGAAAGGGAGCGCGGTGGCCTCAGACGCCTTCTTCCCATTCCGTGACGGGCTCGATGCGCTGGCTGCAGCGGGAGCAGGTTGTGTGGTTCAGCCTGGTGGCTCGGTCAGAGACCCCGAGGTGATCGCCGCAGCAGATGAGCATGGGCTCAGCATGATCTTCACAGGCGTTCGCCATTTCCGTCACTGAGTCCGATGCGCATCGTTTGCCAGAAGTGTTCAGCCGCCTACGCCATCGACGACAAGTTCGTGACGCCCAAAGGCGTTCGCGCGCAGTGCCCCCGGTGTCGCCATCTGCAGTTGGTGAAGAAAGACGACGCCGCGGTGGCCGCAGCGGCTCCGGCGGCAACAGCAGGAGGTGGCGCGGCGGCAGGTCCCGGTGCGCCCTCGGCGTTCCTCTTCGACATGGGGGCCGCGCCCCCGGCACCTTCGTCGGGCTCTGAGCTTCACTTCGGTCAGACCGCGCCCGCGGCGGGGGCCAACGCGTCTTCGCCCTTCGACTTCGCTGCGCCCACCAACCCCGGTAGCGGGCTCGAGTTCGGCAGTCCTCCGCCGGGCCCTGCCGGCGGCGGGAGCCCGTTCGACTTCGGCGCTCCTCCCGGCGCGGCGGGCAGTCCGTTCGACTTCGCGGCCGTCGCTCCTGCGCCGAGCGGCGGGAGCAACCCCTTCGACTTCGGTGCACCTCCTCCGGGGCCGGGCGGCGGGTCGCCGTTTGGCAACGGAGGCCTCGATCTCGGCGATGCAGTGCCGCCTCCGGCTGCTCCTTCGCCGCCTCCGAAGTCCAGTGGGCCGCGCGCCCCGTCGTTCCCCGGCAAGCCGCCCGAGAACGCCGTCCCTGAACAGGCGCGCGCCCAGACCGTGGGCGTCAAGTGCCGCACCTGCGGCAAGGAGATGCTGGACCCGTTCGATCAAGCGCTCGGGGTCTGTGACGATTGCCGCAACAAGTCCGCTGAGCCGGTCACTGCGGAACAGCCTGCGCACACCCCCAAGCTCGCTCCCGCGCCGCGCCTGGTCGCGCCCTCGACGGCAGTGCCGCTCTTTCCCCCCGCGAACACCCCCATCTCAGCGGGCGACGGCTCGAAGCTGCGCTCGGCCGCGCGTGACGGCGGTGGCGACGCGGGCGGTGGTGAAGGCAAGGGCAGGGGCATCGGGATGGCGCTCGCCGCGGTCGCGGTGATCGCGATCGTCGCGGGGCTCGTGATCAAGAAGCCGTGGGCGAACAAGCCGCCTCCGCTGGTGGTGAAGCCCGGTGGTGGCGGCAATCGCCCCGTCGATTCGATCATTCAGCAGTGGAAGCTCAAGTACCCCGACGTCGACAGCGCCTCGGTGAAGTCGCTGGTCGATGAAGGCGAAGAGCTGCTGATCAAGGACACCACCAAGAGCTACCTCGACGCCGAAGAATCGTTTCAGCAGGCGTTGGTGCTCGACCCCGGCAACGATCGCGCGCTGGCGGGTTGGGTGCTGTCGGTCGCGTTTGGCCGGCCCGGGCAGATCGACGACCCCACGGCGAAAGCCGCCGAAGCGATGCTGGCGGCCGCGGAACAACGCGGTGGTGATTTGCCGGTCTTCGTGGCGCACGCGCATTTCCTGATCGCCCGGGGTGGCAACCCCAACGACATCAAGGTGCTCGCCGAGCGCGGGCTGGCGAGCAAGCAGCCGCGTGACAAGGCGCTGGCCTCGCTGGCGCTGGGTCAGACGGTGCTCACCAAGAATCCGCAAGAAGCGGCGAAGAACTTCCGCGAAGCGCAGGAGATCGACCCCAAGCTCAAGCGCGCCTTCTTCTTCCAGGCGCAGTTGGCGGCGATTCAGGGCAACTACAAAGAGGCCACCCGCGCGTTGGAGCGCCGGCTCGAGCTCGACGCCGACCAGTGGGAAGCCGCCGAAGAACTCGCGCGGCTGCTCGTCGACGTGGGCGATCTGGCCCGGGCCAAGAAGGTGCTCGAGGCCGCGAAGGCCGCTGCGCCCCGGGCCGCGCGCCCCCGCTTGCTGCTGGCGCTGCTCGCCTACCAGCACCTGGGTGATCTGAAGGGCGGCGAAGAGCAGCTCACGGCAATCATCGACGACCCCGAGCTGCCTCGCGGCGAGAAGGCCGACGCGATGGTGCACCTCGCCACCATTCAGCGCATTCAAGGCGACCCCGCCAAGGCCTCGGACACCATCGATCGCGCGCTCGAGTTCAACGCCGAGCTGGTGCCCGCGAAGCTGCAGCGGTTCCTGATCATGCTCGACAAAGGCGTGACCTCTTCGGCGCGGCTCGAGCTGGACGCGCTCAAGGGCCGGCTCGGTGACAAGTACCTCGAGTCGACCCTCGAGGGCCGGCTGCTGATCGCCGAAGACCGCCTGCCCGAGGCGATGCAGATCCTCTCGGCCACGGCGGAAGCCGACCCCCGCCGCGTCGACGCCATCTTCCTCGCGGGCGCCGCGGCCGCGAAGGCGCGCAAGGACGGCAAGGCCTGGGAGTTCTGCATGAAGCGCGGCTTGCGCGCCGACCCCAACAGCCGCCCAGTGCCTTCGCTCACCCATCTCTACGTTCGCCCGGCTGATCTGCTGAAGCCGGCGATCGGCGCCTACGCGGCGTTGGTGAAGGACCTCGACGAAGATCCGAGCCCCTCGTTGTGCGAGGGCATGGTCGCGTGGTTCTCGGAAGACGTGGCCACGGCCGACAAATACTTCGCGAAGGTGACCAGCATCGATCCCAAGAGCGCCGACGGGTACGCCTATCGTGCGCTCGCCGCGCTCCGCCGCAAGGACGTCGGGGGCTCACTCAAGCTCACCGCCCGCGGCATGGACGCCAGCAAGGGCAACGCGCTGCTGTACTTCGCGCACGCCCAGGCTCAGTCCATGGCGAACAAGATGGATCTGGCCAAGGTCGCAGCGCAGACCTCCCTGAAGTTCGGGCCTCAGCTGCTCGGGCCCAAGGTGATCATCGGCGACGGCGATGCCGCCCAGAAGAACGCCGACGACGCGCGCCGCGTGCTCACCTCGGTGTTGCTCAGCGATCCGCTCTACCGGGACGCCAAGCGGGTCCTGTACAAGCACCAGCTGTGAATCACGGCGCTTCCGCTGCTATCGGTTCCGCTCCATGATCTGGGTCGCTTCACCTCGGCCAGACGTCCGCTTCGCTCCCGTCTGTCTCGCGCAGCGTTCCGCTGCTATCGGTTCCGCTCCATGATCTGGGTCGCTCCACCTCGGCCAGACGTCCGCTTCGCTCCCGTCTGTCTCGCGCAGCGTTCCGCTGCTATCGGTTCCGCTCCATGAACCTGCTCCTCCTTGGTGGTGGTGGCCGTGAGCACGCGCTCGCCTGGAAGCTCGGGCAGAGCCCGCTGGTGACCTCGCTCATCGCCGCCCCGGGCAACCCCGGCATGGAGGCGTTGGCGCAGTGCGTGCCCCTCGACATCACCAACCCCGCCGCGGTGGTGGCGCTCGCCCGCGATCGCAAGGTGGACCTGGTGGTGGTGGGCCCTGAAGCGCCGTTGGTGGCCGGCGTGGGTGACGCGCTGCGAGCGGCGGGCTTCGAGGTCTTCGGGCCCGACGCCGCCGGCGCCCGCATCGAAGGCAGCAAGGCGTTCGCCAAGGAGATCATGCAGGCGGCCGGCGTGCCCACGGCGCGCTTCGAGCTCTTCACCGACATCGAAGCCGCCGCGCTCCGGGCGCTCGCCTGGGGCCCGGTGGTGGTGAAGGCCGACGGCCTCGCGGCGGGCAAGGGCGTGGTGGTGGCGGGCTCGGGCGAAGAAGCAGCGCAGGCCTGCCGCGACCTGGGCGCGCTGCCCGCGGGGCAGACCCTTCTGCTCGAAGAGTTGCTCACCGGGCCCGAGCTGTCGGTGATGGCTTTGTGTGATGGCGAGCGGTTCGCGCTGCTCGCGCCCTCGCAGGATCACAAGCGCGTGTTCGAGGGTGATCGCGGCCCCAACACCGGCGGCATGGGCGCGTACGCCCCCGCGAACTTCCTCACCGCCGCGGAGCTCGAGCAGGTCGGCCGCGAGGTGATGGCGCCCACCCTGGCCGAGCTGCGTAAGCGCGGCATTTCGTTTCGGGGCGCGCTTTATGCGGGGCTGATGCTCACGCCCGAGGGTCCGCGGGTGCTCGAGTTCAACGCGCGCCTGGGTGACCCGGAGACGCAGGTGTTGATGATGCAGCTCGACACCGATCTGGTGCCGGTGCTGCAGGCCTGCGCGCGCGGAGCGTTGCAGACGACGGTGTTGCCTCAGCGCGCGGGCTTCTCGGTGGGCATCGTGCTGGCCGCCGAGGGCTACCCCGACGCGCCCCGAACCGGCGACCCGATCGCGCTGCCTGCTCCTGCCGGCGCGGACACTCAGCTTTTCCACGCAGGCACGCGGCGCTCCGGCGGCCAGGTGACGACGTCAGGAGGCCGGGTACTGACGGCCTGCGCGCACGCCCCCACCCTCGCCGAGGCGCGCGCCCAGGCCACCGCGTTGGCTGAATCGATCGATTGGCGCGGCCGGCATTTCCGTCGCGACATCGCGGCCGGTGCACCGCCTCGAGACCGCCCTTGAAGGTCTCCGTGCTGCACCGCTACGTGCTGCGCGAGTTGCTGGGGCCGTTCATCTCGGCGACGGCGGTGCTGCTCTCGCTTTTCTACACGATGGTGTTGGTGCGGGGCGTCGAGTTCCTCCTGGGGAGCGCGGC
>JAYVNA010000407.1:0-4908 GCA_043758715.1 Archangium sp. | reverse complement strand
CCGGAGTCACCATGATGTGCAACGCCGGCGGGTTCATCTGCCGATCCAACTTCCATCCCCGCGCGTCCATCGCATCGCCCAGCTCGTACACGTTGAGCGAGTCACTCCCGAACGCGAACACGCCGCCCACCGGCTCCGCGATCACCGCGAGCCCGGGGATCTTCCGAATGCCGTCCTGCATCTTCTTGGTGCTGTCGAGAATGCTCTGCGCCCGCGTGAGGTAGCCCTCTTCCCCGAGGTGATGCATCACTGCCCACGCCGCGGCGATCGCACCCCCGGGCCGTGTGCCGCAGAACGACGGCGACGCGTAGAGCCCGCCATTCCACCCCGCATAGGTGAAGAACTGGTGTCGCCGCAGCCCGCCGCTCCGGTACAGCACCACCGAGGCGCCCTTCGCCGCGTAACCGTACTTGTGCAGGTCGGCCGACATCGAGGTCACCCCGTCGACCGCGAAGTCGAACGGAGGCAACACCCGCCCCAACATCCGCGCGAACGGCAGGAAGAACCCGCCCAGGCACGCGTCGACGTGGCACAAAATACCCTTCGACTTCGCCAGCGCCGCGATGGCCGTGATGTCGTCGATCACCCCGTGTGGATACGAGGGCGCGCTCCCCACCAGCAGCACCGTCTCGGGCCGAATGAGCTTTTCCATCGCCACCACGTCGACCCGGTAATCCGGCAACAGCGGCGCGTGGTCGTAGTCGACGTCGAAGTAGTGCACTGCCTTGTCGAAGGCGGGGTGCGCAGAGGCGGGCACGATCACGTGCGGCCGCTTCACGCCCTTGACCTTCTTCCCCCATTCGCGGGCCGCTTTGATCGCCATCATGATGCTCTCGGTGCCCCCCGAGGTCATGGTGCCCGACGCGTCGTCGTCGCCGCCGAGCAGCGAGGCCGCCATCGACACCACCTCGCACTCCATCTGCCGCAGCGAAGGGAACGCCATCGGCGACAGGCCGTTCTCGGCGATGAACTCGCTGTAGGCGTCCTTGAGCAGCGCCGACACCTCGTCGCCCGCGAAATAGACGAGGCTGAACGTCTGCCCGTCCTTCCACTTCGCGTCGTCGACGTGCAACGACTTGAGGTGCTTCATCACCGCTTCACGGGGGGTTCCAGCCTTCGGGAGCGTCTTCGCCATGGGAAAAGCCCTTATCCGGGCATTTCGATGCCGCGCTCTCTGTTTTGCGGATGCATGTCGAACAATCCAATGCATAGGGTTGGGCGCACTGCGTCGAAGTGCCGTCCCTCGAAAGGAAGTCCCCAGGTGAGACCGGTTCGCTCGTTGGCCCTTTGCCTCGCCCTGCTGTCCGTCGTCGCGTACGCCGAACCGCTGTCCGACGTGGTGATGGTGCCGCGCCCCGCGGGGGGCGAGTTCATGGGCCTGTATTTGAAGGGCCAGAAGATCGGCTACATGTTCAGCAACATCACGCTCTCGCCGAAGAAGGACACGGTGACCGCGATCACCGAGCTCCACTTCAAGGCGAAGGTCGGAGCGGCCGTGAGCGATCGCACCATGAAGGAGACCCGGCTCTACGAGGCCAAACCCGGCGGCAAGCTCATCAGCTTCGTGATGGAGCAGTCCGGCGACGGCGGCGAGCAGTCGCTGGAAGGCAGCGCGCTCCCCGACGGGGTGCGGGTCGTGCGCAAGAAGCCCGGCCAGCCCAACGAGATCAAGATGCTGCCGCCCTCGAAAGAAGTGGTCGAAGACGCTGACCAGGCGCGCGTGGCCCTCAAGCGCAACGCCAAGGTCGCGGGCACCATCACCGACTCCACCGATCTGCAGCAGTACGGCGTGACCACCACCGTCGGTGGCACCGAGACGCGGGTGATCGGCGGGGTGAAGGCGAAGCTGCGCAAGGTCATCACGCTCTCCGAGAAGGAGAAGGTCCCGACCGAGGCGTGGGTCGACGAGAAGGGCCGCATGCTCGAGGTGCAATACGGCCCGATGATGTCGGGAATGCTCGAGCCCGAAGACGTCGCCAAGCGCGTCGATCTGGTCGAAGTGTTCGCGCTGACCCGCGTGGTATTGCCGAAGTTCGCGCCCGCTTCCGCGATGACCGCGCCCGGCAAGTTCACGATGGTGCTCACCGGCGTCGGCGAGAAGTTCTGGAACAACACCTACCGGCAACAGTGGAAGGCCGATGGGGCAGGGCGCGTCGAGGTCACCGTGAGCGCCGCCGCCCCCAAGGTGCTCAAGCCGCGCCCGCTCGCTGACCCCAACGGCGGCACGAACTTGAAGGCCACTCTCGCGGTCGAGTCAGACAACCCCGACATCATCGCGATGGCTAAGCAGATCGCCGGCACCGAGAAGGACGCGTGGACGGTCGCCAAGAAGGTCAACAAGTGGGTCTACGACAACCTCGACAAGGACTACGGCGTCTCGTCCGACAGCGCGGCCGACGTGCTCAAGCTGCGCAAGGGCGACTGCACTGAGCACTCGTTGCTCACCGTGTCGTTGCTGCGCGCGCTCGGCATTCCGGCCAAGCGCATCGATGGCCTGGTGTACCTGGTGAACGAAGACAAGAAGCCCGCGCTCTACTGGCACGAGTGGGTGGAAGCCTACGTGGGCGAGTGGACGCAGCTCGACCCCACCTTCGGCCAGGACATCGCCAACCCCGCGCGGCTCGCCGTCGGTGAAGAGAGCAGCGCGGAGATCACCCCGCTCATCGGCTCGATGACGGTCGTCGAGGTCCGCTGACTCCCTTCGGGCAGTACGAGCTGCTCGAGCGCCTCGGAGCGGGCGGCATGGGTGAGGTGTTCCTCGCGCGGCGCACCGGTTCCGCGGAGCTGCTGGTCATCAAGCGCATTCTCCCGCGGCTCGCGGCGCAGAAGGCGTTCCTCGATCGGTTCCTGCACGAGGCCCGCGTGGTGGCGCGGCTCAATGATCCCACCATCGTTCGTGTTCACGAGCTCGGCGATGTCGACGGGCAGTGGTTCATCGCGATGGAGTACGTGAAGGGCATCGACGTGCAGGCCCTGCTTTCCCGCGGAGTGCTCTCGCTGGGTGCGGCCTGCCGCATCGGCCTGGAAGCGGCGACTGCGCTCTCGGTCGCTCACGGTGCGCGAGATTCAGCGGGCCGCCTCACGCCCGTGGTGCACCGTGACGTGAGCCCGCACAACCTGCTCGTCGATGCGTCGGGCGCGGTGAAGCTGATCGACTTCGGCGTGGCGTCGTTGACGGGGCAGGGTGAGAGCGGAGGCAAGCTCGCCTACGCCGCCCCGGAGCAGTTGCTCGAAGACGTCACCGACGCGAAGAGCGATCAGTACTCGTTGGGCGTGGTGCTGTGGGAGTGCCTCGCCCACCGGCAGGCCTTCGAGGCCGAAGAAGACGTCGAGGTCATTCGCCTGGTCACCGAAGTCGGCGTGCCCGCGTTGCCGGCCCACGTTCCTGCCGGGTTGCGCGCCGTGGTGGCCACCCTGACCGCGCTCGAGCCGAACGATCGCTACGCCGATGTCGCCGTGGCGCGCGCCGCGTTGCTGGCCGAAGTGCGTGCCCTCAAGTTGGACGTTTCACCGGCCGTTCTTTCGGCGGGTCCCGCGGCTGCTCAGGAAGGAAGCCCCGTCGAGACTTCAACTCCGGTCAAACCCAGCGAAGTCGACCCGCTCGAACGCCTCGCGCTCGCTCTCGTTCGCGATGGCATGTCAGTCGAAGAAGCCGAAGCCGCGATCGATGCCGCCAACCTCCCCGGTGCGCCGTTCGCGCTCGACCTGCTGCAATCGCTGCTCGAGAAGGGCGCGCTTCGCTCGGAAGATCACGCCGGGCAGCGCCGCTTCAGGCTGAGCTGACCGAAGAACCTGCTGGCACGTCGTGCGCATCCATCTCGCGCATGCGAAGGCTCTCTCTGCTCACCGCTGCGTTGCTCGTGTTCTCCGCATGTCCGACGGTGCTGGTTCCTGCGCCAGGCGCGACCCGGTCTTCGCGCGACAGGGACTACGCCATCAGCCGGGTCAGCGGCGTACGCCTCTGGGCGAGCGGCAACGAGTGGAGGTTCTCGCCAGAAGACCTGACTGACGTGCTGACGCCGATCGCGGTGACGATCGAAAATCGCAGTGGCTTCAAGGTGCGGCTCACGACCAAAGACTTCTCGCTCGTGGGCGATTCCGGTTTCCGCTACGCCGCGCTGCCGCCGCTCCCCAATCAGCAGGCACCGCGCAGTGAAGCGACCGGCGCTTCCGTCGAGATGATCGCGGTCGAGTATCGCCAGGCGATGCCGGCCCGCGGGGTCCCCTATCGGGGCGCGCCTTCACCTCAACGGTTCTGGGTCGCGCCGCATGGCTACGGCTACGGTTTTTCCGGCTTCCCGGTGTGGCCCAACGGCTGGCCCTGGTGGGACAACGGCTACTACCAGCGCTGGTCTTCGAACTGGCCCCAGACGCTCCCGAGCACCGACATGTTGCAGCGCGCGCTGCCCGACGGCGTGCTCGACGACGGCGGGCGCATCTCGGGGTTCGTCTACTTCCAGCACCTCAAGCGGGAACGCGCCGTCGACCTCGAGTTCGAGATCCACGACGCCGAGAGCGGAGACCTGCTGGGCACCGCGCGCGTGCCGTTCGACATTCACCGCTGACTCCCGGCGGGCGGGGCCTATGCTGGCGGCGAAGTGTCGCCTCCCCTCAAAGTGCTTCGCGTGGCGTTGCCTCCTTCGTACGTGAAGCTCGAGCCTGAGCGGCGAAAACGGCTGGAGCAGTTCTTGAGCTTCGCCACCTCGCTCCCCGTCGAGATCACCGTCGCGCCCACCTACGACGCGCTCGCGGGCAGCTTGTTGTCGGGTGAGACCAGCCTCGCGTGGGCTCCGCCTTTCAGCTGCGCACGGCTCGAGAACGCGGGCATTCCGGTGCTGGTGCGCGCGATTCGAAGAGACCGGTCGACCTACCGCGCCGCGCTGGTGTGCAAGACCACCGCGCGGGTGC
>JAYVNA010000406.1:0-4915 GCA_043758715.1 Archangium sp. | reverse complement strand
CGAACAGGGGCACCTCGGCGAGGTCGGCGGCGGCGCTCTGGGAGATGCTCCCTCCGTGCGCGGCTTCGGCAGGCCTCAGGGCGAGCAGCGCGCGGGCGACGGCGGCCAAGAGCCCGAGGAGCGAGAGGGGCAGGGCGAGCACCAGCACCGCAGCGCCTGCGTAGAGCAGCCACTGCGCAGGCCCTGTCTCATCGAGGCCGGCCGCAATCAAACGAAGCGAGGTCTGGGCGCCGCGGGTGAAGAGCAGCCGCACCACCCAGCCCAGCCACGCCAGCGAGAGCATCGAGGTCCACACCAGCGAGGTCTCGCCATCGAAGGTGGTGCGCGAGGCCACCCGGGACAGCAGGCGGCGATCGAGAAAGGCGCGCGCGTGTTCCTGCAGGTCGACTTTTCCGGCGAGCGTGGCGAGCAGGCGGCCCGCGAGGGTGGGGGCGAAGGGGCACAGCTCGATCACCGCCACCACACCCGCGCCAAACGCGAGCCCGCGGGAGAGGGTGGTTGCGACGCCGAAGGCCACCGCGAGACCGACCAGGCCCGCGAGCAGGGTCAACGCGCGCCGCGCCCGCTCCAGCAGCACGAGCGCGCCGACGTCAGGACCCAACCACGGCATGCCGCCGGTGTGCCCGAGCTCGAGGTGCTTGACCTGGCCTCCGAGCGCGGAGAGCACCGCGGCCGCGAAGAAGCGCCGCACGCTGTGCGCCCAGATCGTCCCGACGAGCGCGAGGGCCACGTCCGTGGCGGAGAGTTCGGCGGCGGCTGCGTTGAAGAACGCGAGCGCGGGGAGCGACGCCATCAGGAGGAGCGAGAGCACGCCCAGGCCTGGCACCGCGCCTCTCCACAGCGTGCGAGGCGACAGCCAACGGGACAGCCAGGTGCGCCCCGCGGTTTTCTGCACGGTGCCCGCCAGCACGCCGTGCTTCGCGAGGGTGGCGAGGAGATCGTCGAGCGCCGAGAGCGGCATCGAGCGGTGCGCGGCGTAGTGCGCCTCCATCACCTCACCGACGCTGCGGTGGCCATCGAGCAGCGCGAGCAGGCGCGCTTGATCGGGTGCGATCTCGAGCGAGGCACCGCTGGTGGGATCGTACGCGCCGCCGCTGCCGTCCGCGTGAAGGCGGAAGATGACGCCCTCGCGCAGCGCCGGCCGGACAGAATCGAAACGTTGTTCCATCGGCCCAAGGTACTGGGGAGACGGCGCAGTCATCACAACAAGTCGATGCTCAGCACCAACCTGCGCGCCTCACCGGGCGGGCTTCGATGCGCGACGGGCTGCACCCCGGGCCACGCGAGCCCCTTGAACCAACCCACCGCGCCCGAGGGGAGTTGCTGCACCGCCGTGACGTCATGGGCCGCAGAGAGCGGGCCCGTCACCCACTGCGTACCCGCACCCGCGAGCGTGGTGATCAATCGGCAGTGCAGCTTGTTCACGTGAAAGGAGGGACAGAGCGGCTTGTCGGTCAAGGTGACGCGCAGGCCGACGACTTCGGCTTCGAACAAGCTGCTGTGGAGATCGACCAGCAGCCGCGCACGCTCGAGCACCGCTTGTGCAGCGACGAAGGGCTCGAGGCCTTCGAGCTCGGCACCTGAAGCACTGACCTCGGCGGTCCACGTAAAGAGCTCGCGCGTGAGAACTTCGGGCGCGACCGGATCTTGCGGCCACCACGCGAGCGCGACCGGATCTTCGTAGAGCTGCACCAGCTCGCCCGGCGCGGCGATCTCGATGATCTGCTGCTCGCGCCTGGGCTTGCGCTTCTGCGGTTGGCCCTTTTGAGGAGGCGGTGCCATCGGTCAGGCGCGGGGAACGGCGAGGTCGAGTTCCACCATGATGCCGCAGTGAAGGCAGTTCATGCGCGCGGGCCACCCCGGGTGGTTTGCAGGAACCGTCACCGGCTTGCGGCAGCGCGCACAGTCGATCTCTCCGGCGGCGAGCAGCGCACGTTGTCTCCAGGCGAGGAACCCCACCAGCGGCCCCAGGATGATCGCCAACGGCAGCGAGCACAGGTGCAGGTGCGGCGCGGGCACCACCAGCAGCATCATGTTGGAAACGAAGAGCGCGATCACCGAGACGATCGTCATTCGCACCAGCGCGCGACGCAGGCGCTCGAAGCGGGTGAGGTGGTGCGCGGACAGGGTGACCACCAGGCCCGGGCGGGTCGAGTCCATCATGCCGATGCGAACGGAGGTCGGTTCCACGAACCCGACTCCTAACGGCTTCGCGTGGTGATGGCACCACCGGCGTCGACCTGCAGCTCGATCTCCGCCGGCGGCTTCTCGCTCGCCGCGGCCAGGACCGCAGCAATGGCCGAGATGACGTGCTGTTCGACGGCCCGTTTGAGCGGACGGGCGCCGTAGCGGGCGTCGAACCCGAGCTCGGCCAGTCGATCGATCACGGCGGGCCCGTACTTCACCTTCACCGAGCGCCGCAGCAAACCTTCGCGCGCCAGCGCCTGCTCGAGCACCCGCCCTGCGATCTGCCTGATGTGTTCGCGCGAGAGCGGTTGGTACGCGACGATCTGATCGAGCCGATTGACGAGCTCAGGCCGGAAGAACTGCGAGGCGGCGGCGAGGTAATGCGCGCGGTATTCGAGCTGCGAATCGCCAAACCCCATCGACTTGCCAGAGGACTCCGCGCCGAGGTTCGAGGTGAGGAGCACCACCGTGTTGCGGAAGCTCACGGTCCGCCCGCTGCTGTCGGTCAGCCGCCCTTCGCCGAGCAACTGAAGCAGCAGATCGTGCACGCCTGCGTCGGCCTTCTCGATCTCGTCGAGCAGCACCACCCCGAAAGGTTGTTCCCGCACGCGCGCGGTGAGCGAGCCGCCCTGCGCGTTGCCTGACGCCACCAGCCTCCACGAGCTGCCGGGCGCGGCGTACTCGGCCATGTCGAAGCGCGTGAGCCGTTTCTCATCGCCGAAGAGATACGCGCAAAGCGAGAGCGAAGGTGAGCGGGAACTCGCCCTCTTTCGCGAGCTGATGCCACTTCACGCCCAGACGATTGAGGGTGGGCGTGGGGGTGTGCTTCTGCGGCTTGACCGCCTTCTTCTTCGGGCGCTCGTCGTCCCAGTCGTCGGCGGGCTCGTCGTCCGCTGCAAGCTCGGGTTCGGGCTCGGGAGCCAGCCCCTTGTCTTCGTCAGGCCCTCGCGGTGGCGGCCGTTCATCGAGCCTCAGCTCGCTGCGCTTGAGAGACGCGAGCGGCAACGGACTGACCTCGATGGTGAGCTCGATCAGCTCCGCCTTTCCTTCGCGGCGAAGCTTGAGGAGCGAGTCGGGGCTGAAGTCTTTGAGGTGCTCCGCCATCAGCGCGGTGGCGGCGGTCTGCAGCTCGGCACCCTTCGCCTTGAACCAGAAACGCAGGTCGGTGCTGAGCAGGCGCGCTTCGGTGTGGCCGGCCTGCGCAGGGCTCTCGAGCGCGCTCAAGGCGAGCGGCGTGGTGACGACCTCCTCGCCTTGCACCGGGAGCACCGGCACGTGGAGCGCGATGAGCTCGCCGGTGCCCGGGTTGCAATAGCGCCAGAGGTGGCGCGGGTGCGAACGGCCGATGCGATCGTCGAGCGCGAGGGTGAGCTCGAAGCGCGCTTCGTCGAGCGAGGCGGCGTGCACCGCGAAGGTCGGCAGCTCGAGAGGGGTGAGCGTCACGCGGCCGCTGGTGTGCGTGACGGCGAGGCACTTGAAGGACAGCTTCACGAGGCCGAAAACTGTAGCGGCCCGCGCTGCACCCGAGCTGAATTATTCGTCGGTCTCTACTCGCCGCGCATGTCCGATGGCGGTGCGCAGCTTCGGGTCGAGCTTTTCCGAGTGGAAGGTCACCTTGCCCGCCATGACCTCCTTGATCGCCTGGACGGGCTCATTTGCGATGAGGCGGCAGCAACGCCCTCATTCCCACGTAGGCTCGCTCCATGGTGCGTCCAGTTCTCGTGCTGGTGCTTTCCTTCCTGGTGGGTTGCAAGCCGACCTGCCCGGCCGCCGATCTCGAGTGCCTGGTCGACACCCTGCAGCTTCGTGACGTCAGCGAAGACTTCACGGCAGACGGGACGAAGCTGGTCTTGAAGAGCGTGCCGACCGCGACGCTGGAGGCTGCTCAGGCCCGCAGCAGCGCCAGCACCGATGGAGGGGCGAGCACGAACCGGGCCCTCGACTTCACCACCGTGTCTTCGCCGACCTTCGACACGAACGTCGACTATGGCCTCATCTTCTTCACGTTCACCGATCCGTTCGGCTGCCGGCCTTCCGTGTGCTTCACGCCCTGTCCGAAGAACGCGCGCTGCCTGGGAACCTCGCGGTGTACGCCGCCCCTCCGCGACGGCTTGACGCACGGCTCGGGCTGGTTTCGGGCCGAGTTCGCCAGCCAGGCCGCTGAAGCGACGGACTTCTCGTATTCAGTGACCCCCGTGGCCGCCGAGGGTTGTCCGGCTGACGTCGTGACCCGGCTCGAGACCGATGAGTCCGTGTTGGTGGGGCTGTCAGAGCGTTTTCAGATTCTGCTGCCAGGCCCCGGCGCCACCAGTGGCACCGGAGGCGGCAGCGGAACTGGCGGCGGGGGCGGAGGCGCGGCGAGCAATTGCACCGTCACCCGGGACCAGTGCTGCAGCAACATGGCCTCGCTGTGTGGTGTTTCTCCAGCGGACTGTGACGCTTGCCCAGTCGGAACCCGGCAAGGCGTCATCTGTTCGGCGGGAAGTCCCTGCAACACGACGGGTGGAATCAGCGCCGGCTCCAGGATTTGTCACTGCAATTGAGCTGTCATGACCGGCCCCCACTCAAGCCGATGCGCTTCCGGACCGGGTAGCATGTCGCTGGTGAACCTTGAGACCGGCGGATTCCTGGTGGTCGGCAGTTGTGTGCTCCTGAGCTGCATGGGCTTCGTCGGCGAAGACGTGGTTGTCCTCTCTGCGGGCGTCGATTCCGGTGTTCTCGTCGAAGA
>JAYVNA010000405.1:0-4916 GCA_043758715.1 Archangium sp. | reverse complement strand
TGGTGCGCATCGTGCGAATGCTCCAACAGAAGGAACAGGTCGCGCTCGAGGACATTCTGGTGGTCTGCCCGGTGCGGCCCCATCGCTGGGCCGAGGTGTTGACGCGCGCGGGATTCAAGAGCGTGGCCTTCGGAGGAGCGCAAGGCGCCGATCCCGCGGGTTTCCCCGTGGGGAAGACCGACTTCGTGCGCGTCACCACCATCTTCTCGTGCAAGGGCCACGAGAGCCCGGTCGTGATCCTGTGCGGGCTCGAGGATCTCGATACCCTCGAGGTCTCCTTCGAAAACCTGAAGACCGCCGACCCCCGCACCGTGGAGCGGCAGAAGCGCTGTCTGTTCTACGTCGCCGCGACGCGGGCCACGCTGCGCCAGTACATGCTGGGCGTGAGCAGCTCGCGCTTTCTCGAAGTGGCGAAGGAATACGCGCAGCGGCTCAGCCAGTGAGGGCGACCCCGCGCTGGCCTTCTTCAGCAGCTCGACCGTCGGCAACTTGAGGAACGCGCCCGAAGCCGCCTTCCAATCGGTCGCGCTCAGCTTCGCACCGCCGTCGCGAACCGCTGACGCCGGAAGCCGGCGATGGATGCTCACACCTCGCAATCTGCAGCTCGGTGGCGCGCCGATCAGTCCGCTTTGGCACGTTCGCTTCGAGCGGTTTCCACCAGTCACCCAGAGCGCAGACGAGGGGCGTGTTCACCTATTTCGTCGAGAAGACCGTGCGAGTGACCGCCGACCGCAGAGGAGCAAGAAGACGGCTGTGAGCTCGGTGCCCGGCGTTGTGGTGCATCCTGGATCTGGGCGAGTGCTGGTGCTGCCTCCTCCGCCCCCAGCGCCGGCACTGACAGTGATGTTCACGGTCGCCTCAGCCGACTCGCGCGCGCCGTCACTCGTGACGAAGCTGAAGGTCTCTTCACCTCCGAATCCCGCGGGAGCGGTGTACGTCACGTTCGGCGGCGCCCCGGTGAGGGTCCCCCAGGTGGGCAGCGAGCGCAGAGCGAAAGTGAGGGGGTCACGCTCCACGTCGGCACCGTGCAGGGTGATCGCCAGCGGCACCCCGGGCACGGCGACGATGGTTTGGGGGAACGCGGTGGGCGCATCGTCCACTGGCCGAACGACGATGAACACTGTGGCAGGCGCCGAGTCGCTCGCGCCGTTGTTGACCTTGAAGGTGAACGAATCAGTACCCGCCCAGTCGCGCGCGGGTGTGTAGGTGAGGTTGGGAGGCGTGCCACTGAGCGCGCCGATGGCCGCTTGGTTCACCACCGCGAAGCTCAACGCCCCGCCGTCTGGGTCAAGTCCTTCGAGTCGAAGCGCCACCGGGGTGTCCTCGTCAGTGCTGATGCTTGCTGGTTTCGCGCTTGGTTCAGCGATCACCCGAGCGCGCACCCTCAGGCTCCGTACCTGTGCACGATCATCGAACACGTCCCATGCCACCAAGCACCGGCCTGGCGAGGCACAGGCCACCGCGGCGTTGTGCTCCTGATGGGGGCTCTGCGCCAACGGAGCTTCTGCTGCCACCCGACCCGAGTCGCCGACGCGCGCCCCGAAGAGGTCCCAGACACCTGAGCGCGCGTCCTCCCAGGCGACCACGTAGCTGGCCCCGTCCCAGGCGAGCGCCTGGAAGCGACGGGGAGAAAGCCCGCTCGCAATGGTCACTCCGCCGGAAAGCAGCCCGGCGGGGTTCACCAGCGCGCCCGCGATGTCTTCCTGAGCGTCTCGGCTTTCGGACCAGGTGACGAGATAGTTCGTGCCGTCCCAGGCGACCGCAGGGGCGTACGCAGAGGGCGTGCCGGTAGCGATGGCCAGGCCGCCCGGGTCGATCACGGTCCCCGCCGAGGTGACTCTTGCCGCGTAGATGTCGAGGTTGAGGTTGCGGTAGTCCGCCCACGCCACGAGGTAGCTCGTTCCGCCCCACGCCACCGAGGGGCTTCCCTGGGCCCAGCTGGCGCTGGAGATGGGCCTGCCGCCGCTGTCGAGCGCAACGCCCGCCGGGCTGACGCGGGTGGCGAAGACATCGCCGTCGCCGCTGCGGTCGTCCTCCCACGTGACGAGGTACTCGCTCCCGCTGAAGGCAAGGGCAGGACGGAACTGTTGTTGAGCCTCGACGCAGAGCGCCAAACCGCCTGGGTCGAGTACCTGTCCCGCCGCGCTGACCCGCGACGCGAAGATGTCCCAATTCCCCAGGCGGCTGTCCTGCCAGGTGACGAGGTAGTTCGCGCCGTCCCAGGCCACGGCGGGCGAGAGCTGATCGCCGAGCGCGAGGGAGATGGGCAGGCCGACCGGATCCAGCAGAGCCCCGTCGAGGCCTAGCCGGGCCCCGAACAAATCCCAGTTCGTGCCGCTCCTCGCGTCTTCCCAGACGAGGAGGTAGCTGGTGCCGCCCCAAGCCAGCGCGGGAGCGCGTTGCTGATTGGCGGCCACCGAGATGAAGACGCTGGGACTCGTGGCATTTCCGCCCTGGTCAATCTGTACGCCGGCGATGTCCCAGGCGGTCGAGCTGCGGTTTGAGACGGTGGCCCAGATCGAGAGGTAGCCCGTCCCGGTCCAAGCAATCGCGGGCGTGACTAGGTTGTCGCCGGCCGCCGAGATCAGCAGGCCTGCGACGTCGAGCACGGCGCCAGCGGCGCTCACCCTCGTTCCGTAAATGGCGTAGCCGCTGCGGAGATCTGTCCACGTGACCAGGCAGTTCGTTCCATCACAGGCCACGCCGGCGGTGCGCTGATTGGCCGCGGCGGTCGATAGCACCAGCCCCGTAGCGTCGAGCACGTTACCGGCCGAGGTGACGCGGGCGCCGTAGAGGTCAGACGAGCCGCTCCGCGCGTCCTCCCATGCGACGAGAAACCCGGTCCCGGCCCAGGCGACGGAGGGGTCTTGCTGCCGGCCCGGAGCAGCCGAGATGACGAGGTCCGCTGGGTTCAGCACCGTGCCCGTTGCGTCGACCAACGCGCCATGAATCTCCGAGTCGGTGGTGGCGTTGTCTTCCCACGTCACCAGACACTTCGCCCCGCCGCAGGCCACCGCGGGGGACTGCTGAACGGCTAGCGCGGGGGAAATGCGGAGGCTAAGGGGGTCGAGCACCACCGCTGCCGCGCTAACGCGGGCACCGTGAATGTGAGCCTGTCCGCCCCGGTCGTCTTCCCACGCCACGAGGTAGTTCGTCCCATCCCAGGCTACGGTCGAATGCTGCTGAGTGCCGGCGGCCGCGGAGATCGTCAGGCCGGCGCCGTCGAGCGCAGCGCCCGCGGCGCTGACCCGCCCCCCCTTCAAGTCGGTGGTGAGTGAGTCGTCCCAGGTGACGAAGAAGTCGGTGCCGTTCGACGCCACGGCGGGTCGGGTCTGGTCGCTGGCACCGGTGGCGATCGCCACACCCGCGGGATCGAGCACGATGCCCGCCGCGCTCACCCGCGCCCCGAAGACATCGGTGTTGTACCGGGTGATGCGATCGTCCTGCCAGACCGCCAAGCAGATCGCGCCTGCGCACGCGAGGGCAGGTTGTTGCTGGTCATGAGCAGAGGGGCCGCTCACGGGCTGATCGGTACCCAGCTCCGGCCCGATGATCGGATCGAGCACCGCCGGAAAGACCGACGCATGGAGCGTCTCTCGGGGGACGCCCAGCGCTATCGCGCCGTGCTCGAACTTCGCGAGCACCGGCGTGCGCCGGCCGGTTGCGTCGACCCAGGTGGCGTGGCCGTAACGAACGCGCAGCGCGCCGGCTCCGAAGTGAAGCCCCTGTTCGGTGGCGGCGACGAACTGACCCGCGCGCACCACGATCCGAACCTCTAAGGGGCCACTGCCAGCTGGTTCATGGGGGAATCGCCAGCGCTGCTCGACGCCATCCTCCGCATTGTCCAGTTCTTCGACGAAGGCGTCACGCTCGACGCGCAGGCCGCCCCGCTCTGAGTGGTGCGCCCGACCCTCCGTCGATTTCAGGGTGGAGCCTCCGACAGAGATGGTCGCAGACGCGAAGCGCACCGCCGCACCTTCAACTGGAGTTCGCAGTTCAGTGAAGTGAAAGGGCGTGAATGAAACGCCGCCGGGCTCCCATTGTACTCGGTAGGTGGAGTGCTGAGCGCTCCACCTACCGTTCTGCTCCCGCCAGGCGAAGTGCACCTGCCGCGTCAGCGCCGCGAGGTCGAGGGTGGGGGGCTTCGGCGCTGCTCCTGGGGGCGGGGTTGAAGAAGTGGTGAGGGCCAGAGCCAGCAGCACCAGTCGCGTTGTCGCCCGCATTCGAGCCCCCATGGGAGGTGACAGAACCACGAACCTCGCCTGCCCAGCTGAGTGCCAAAGCGTATTCGAAGAAGCACCCTATGAACGAGCACGTCTTCACTCATTGCGATGCGCTCAGAGCTTCGCGAGCGCGGCTTCGGCCTGCGCGGCCCAATCAGCGCCATCGGGATCTTTGCTGGCGTGCCCCAGCTGCGAGGCCTTGCGATAGGCCGCCTTCGCGCCTTCGATCTCGCCCGTGGCCTCGAGCGATTCGCCCAGCACCAACTGATTGAGCGGGTGATCAGGCCCGTGCGCCACCGCCTGCTGCGCGGCCACGAGCGCGTCATCGGAATTTCCCGGCCCCGCAGGCCACGGCGGCGCGCGCACCAGCAACAGCGCCAGCACCCGAAACGGTCCACCTTCATCCAGCGAAGGGTCCTGCGTGCCCGTCTTCTTCAGCAAGTCGATCACCTTCGAGAGCCCCGTGATCGCCGTGAGCTTGTGCTCGCGGATGCGCAGCCCCATCGCCACTGCCTGCCAATAATTGCAGAGCGGCGCGTCGGGCTTGCGCTGCTGACATTGCTCCGCAGCCGCGACCGCTTCGTCGGCGAGTTCCTTTCGGTCTTCTTTCGCGCCGTGCTCGAGCAGCCAGCCCACCGCGCGCACCACGGCCACGTCCGTGTCGATGCGCGCCGGATCTCCTGCGGCCGCCGA
>JAYVNA010000404.1:0-4918 GCA_043758715.1 Archangium sp. | reverse complement strand
ACCGCGACCTGGTCGTCACTGCGCAGGTCAGCGTCAGCGGTGTAGAGCGCGAGGTAGAGCGAGTCGGCGTCCCACGCGGCGCGCGCTTCGGTGTGCGGCACCACCCGCTTGAGCTTGTCGTTGACGAAAGGCGTGCTCGCCGCGGCCGCGTGCCAGACCGGCTCGTCGAGCTCGCCATCGAGCGTCGGGGTGCCCTGGTGGGCGACGAGCACCCGAGGCACGCAGGCGGCCGGAGGCGTTCCTTCGAGTGCGCTGGTGATCACCTGCGGGCTCTCCCGTTTGCAGGCGCCGCTCAGCAGCATGATCAGCAGGACGCGGCGCATCAGTTCGGAGGCAGCACGTAGGTGCTGACGACGGTGTTGGTGGTGCTGTCGTACTGACGAACGCGCACGCCGCCATCGAGGCGCTGTTCCACGGTGGCGAAGCCGAAGTTCGCGGTGCCGGTGAGCGGCGCGCCGCCCACGCCCTCGAGCAACTGCTTTCCCGAGTGCGCGTAGTTGTGCACGTGACCCACCAGCAACATCGTGTAGCGGGTGCCGCTGGCCTTGAGCATCGCGTCCATCTCGGTGTTGCACGGCGCGGTGGAGCCCATCGGCTCGTGGCGCGCGAGGAAGGTGTAGTCGGTGCGGCGGCCGAGCGCGGCCGCAAGCCAGGTCTTCTGCGCGGGGCTCCAGGCGTTGCAGGCGATGATCAGCAGCTTCGCGGTCCAGTGACCCGCGGTGTCGCTGAACGGCACCTCGTAAGAGGGCAGCGTCTTGCCGAGCGGCTTGACCACGCCATCCATCCACGCCTTGAAGTTGTTGTTGCTCGACGGAGCGGGCGCGCAGTTGCTCGCCACTCCACCCGAACACTCGTGGTTGCCGAGGCTGCCGAACAGGGGTCCGGTGAAGTGACGGCGCGCCGCCAGATAGAGATCCATCTGAGGGCGGCCCTCGTTCCCGCTGGGCGAGGCGAACATGTAGTCACCGGTGGCGACCACGAATTGCGGGCGCGGGTTGAGCGCCTGGATCTCGTCGTAGATCTTCGTGACCCGCGCGGTCGGATAGTGCGCGGTGTCGTTGCTCGCGGGAGGCCGGGGGTCGCCGAGGATCGCGAAGATGAAACGAGGCACCTGGCCACCGTCGGGTCCGATACCCACCGGAGGCCCCGCGTCGCGCCGCCCACCATCAGGGCTGCCCGCATCGGAACTGCCCGCGTCGTCCGGGCCTGCGTCGAGGTCACCCGCGTCAGGTTCTTCGTCATCGCCCGCGTCGACTTCCGGAGTGTCGCAAGTGCCGGTGATGCGATCGCACACCGTGCCGGGGTCGCACGTTCCGCAGCCGGTGTCGCCGCAAGTGCCGCTGCTCGGAACACACGCCGAGAGCTGGGTTCCATCTTCAGCCACGGTGGGAATGCACACCTCGTCGGGGCCGCAGTCCACCTGCGCGTAACAAAGGTGCCCGCAGAAATCGTTGCCTGCCTACTGCACGCAGGCCGCTCCGGGGCCGCACTCGCTCGTCTCCAGACAGGGCGTGCAGGAGAACGAACCCGCGTCGACGACCACGCTTCCGGAATCGACGGGATCATCCCCGCCATCCTCACGGTTCGCGGGATCAATCCCGCAGCTCGCGAGAACGAACACCAGGAGCAGTCGCTTCATCGGGTCACGTTCACGAGCACGTAGCTCACGTCGTTCTGGCTGCCGAGCGCGTTCCAAAAATTGTTGAAGTGGTTCTCTTCCATCGTCTGGCAACCCTGCGAGCCGGTGTTGCCCTCCCAGGCGCGGTGAATGAACATCGCCTGCCCGCCCCAATCACCGTTGTACGACTTCTCGTTCTTCTCGAAGCGGAAGTCGCGGTTGGTGTCGCGCTGCGCGAAGGGGTTGCCGTACGGCTCGAGGTGGTTGCCGAAGGTCGAGCTCCAGGCCTTGTAGTAGCGAATGGTCTGGTTGTCTGCGAGGCGGCCCACGGGCTTGCTGCTCGCGTTCGCGGGGAGCGACCAGCGGCGGTTCGGCTCGGTGTTGGCCTGCTCTTCCTGCACGTGCGGGCCGCTGCCGTCCTTCCAGAGCACCACGATGCGATCGTCGTAGGTGCCCAGGGGATTCCGGTCAGCGGTCATCGGGGTGTCCTGGCGCAGGCTCAAGATGACGCGCTTGCCCGCGGCGAGGTCGCGCCTGGCCTGCGCGTCACCGAACTGCCAGATGTACTTCTCGTAGATGGCGTAGCGCTTCGCGGTGGAGAGCCCCGCGGTGTTCGGGATGCCGCCGTGCGCGGGAATCGGACCCGGCGTGGGCGTGGGCGTGGGCGCGGGAGTCGGCGTCGGCGTCGGCGTGTGGGTCGGAGGCGGCGTCGGGGACGAAGCGGCCTTCAGCTTGAGCTTCTGCCCGACGTTGATCACGTTGATGTTGGTGACCTGCGGGTTCAGCTTCGCGAGCGCCGCGACGGTCATGTGGTGGGTGCTGGCGATGCCGCCGAAGGTGTCGCCCGAACGCACGGTGTACGAGGTGGTCTTCGGCGCCGGCCTGAGCGCGCTCTTCTTGAGCTTGATGTGGATCAACTGGCCCACGTTGATGCGGTTGATGTTCTTCACCTGCGGGTTGAGCTTGTGCAGCTGCGCGGTGGTGAGGCCCTTGCGCGCCGCGATGCCGCTGAAGGTGTCGCCCGCGCGCACGCGGTAGTCGATCTTCTTCCCCGGCGAAGGCGAAGGAGGCGTGGGACTCGGCGCCGTTCCACCCTTCGGCGCGGTGTTCCCGAACATCTTCGCTTCGGCAACGCGGCGGCGCACCAGGCCTGCGAGCACTTCACCGCCCGCGTGCACCCATTTGCCAAACTCCTTCTGCGCGCCCGCGTAGTCGTGGGCGTTGAGCTTCTTGAGCAAGGTGGAGCTGCGCAGCGCGCCAGCGCCCAGGTTGAAGGTGAAGCTGGTGAGCGCATCGAACTGGCCCGAAGACAGCGGCACCCTCACCGCGCTGCGCACCGCTTCCTGCGCCCAGCCGGTGTCGTGGCGCAGCAGCTCTTCGGCGCGCGCCTTCGAGATGGTCTGGCCTGAGCGAACGTCGCTGCCGGTGTGGCCGTAGCCGATGGTGAGCACGCCGCCCGGGTCACGGTACGAGGTCAACCGCAGCCCCTCGAAGCCCTTGATGAGGTCGATGCCCTTCTGGCTGAGCGAAGTGGCGGCCTTGAAGGTCGAAGTGGCGCGCGTGGCGGCGAACTTCACCCGGGTCGAGACCGGGGCCGGACGGGGCGCCGTGGCGGGGGCGGGGCTGGTCTGGGTCTGCGAGGGGATTTCAGTGCTGCTCAGCCGCGAGAGTTCCATGCCTTGATTGTCCGGGCGCGGGTTCCTCACGACTCGGAAGGGGATGTGAACAACCTATACAAACTGCGGACTCTAGAAGCGCATGGCCGCCGCCACCATTCCACCCTGCGGCATCGGGGCGGCGCTGAACGAGAACTTCGGCATCGACGCTTCGATGGCGTTGGTGTGGCTCCACTCGAGCGCGATCACCGGCAGGAACACCGCGCTGACCGCGACCAGCTCGACCAGAAGAATGGTGTCGGCGCTGCTGCGCACCACCCCGGCCCCGCTGAAGACGTTGACGCTCTGCGAGAGCGCAAAGAGCGACACGCCCACGGCCGTGGCGAGCCAGCCCAGGCCATAGCCGGCGAGCGCCGAACCAAAAGTGCCCTTTCCGCCCATGCCCCGGTGCACGCCCCACACCGCCGCCGCGGCGCCCAGGGTGCCTGCGGTCGCGCCCACCGCGGTCAGCACCGCGGACATCGGCCCATACTGTCCCAGCACGAAGAGCAGCCCCGACACGGCGGCCGCCGCCCCTCCAGCGAGCAGCGCCACCAGCGCGGTGACGGCGACCCGGCCCGCGCCCGCCTGGCCCCAGCTCGTGGCGGCGCCCAGGTTTTCCAGCTGCCGCGAGCGCGCATCGAGCGCGAGCGCGGAGAAGCCCGCCAGGAAGGCGCCGGAGACGACGAGCAGCGGGATCAGGCTCGCCAACGAGGTGGAGGTCGCGCTCTGCAGGCCCACGATGGTGGAGAACCCGAGCGCGATCAGCACCGCCGGCACCAACGCGGCGAGCGGCGTCAGCAGCCCACCGTCACCGCCCATCAATTCGAAGCCGAGCCAGGCCCCGGTGACCGAGAGCAGCGGCGCGAGCACGCCGACCAGCCCGTGCACGAAGGAAACACAGGGTCCTCCGAAGCAGCCGCTCGCGTCGCCCAGGGGCATCAACGCCAACGAGGCACCCAGCCCAACCACGCCGCCTGCGAGCGCACCCAGGAAACGTTTCACCCGCGCGTCTTCACCGACCTTCGGCGCTTGCGGCAGCGCATCGAAGCTCAGTGGCCGCGCAACGGGGGCGACCAAGGGCGCCGCGCGCTGGAGCACCGGCACCGGCACGGGCGGCTCGTCACTCCAACGAGGCTCATCTGCCCCTCCGGCAGCGAGCAACAACACGACGACCCCAGCGGTGAATGACAAGACGATTCCCCTTCTTCACATGAAAGCGTTGGCCTTCCGCCTTCACTTCCCGGCCAGCCAGAACGAGCAGCGGCGAGCCTGCCATGTTCCGAGTCACCCGCGGCGCTTTTGGGGATAAAGAAAGGTCCATGAGTTCCTCTGCCAAATCGACCGCTGCGCCCCTCACCTTCGAGGCCTTCTGGCGATGGCTGCAGGATCACCGGAACTGCCTGCTGCACGTGGGCAGCAGCGACGTGATGCTGATGGACAACGAGCTGCTCCACTGGGACTTCTTCGAAGAAGAAGATGGCACCGCGGTGGTGCAGGCGATCGTCGGCAAGTCGCTGGTGGGCGAGGTGATCATCGAGCGCGCTGACATTCTCTTCGTGCAGGCCTCGCCTGACCTCGAGCAGCCCGGCTCGCAGGCGTGGAACTTCGAGCTCATCGGCGGCAGCCGCGAAGAGAACTACCC
>JAYVNA010000403.1:0-4934 GCA_043758715.1 Archangium sp. | reverse complement strand
TCAAGTACTTCAACGACGTTCAATTGCTCGTACAGCGCACGGGCAACGGCATCGCCTACGTGGTGCGCGTCACCGAGAAGCCGGCGATCCGGTCCGTGTCGCTGGCGGGCAACGACGAGCTCTCGAAGGACGATTTCAAAGACGTCATCGACATCAAGGCCTTCACGATTCTCGACGTCGCCGCCCTCAAGCGGAACGAGAAGAAGATTCAGGAGAAGTACGTCGAGAAGGGCTACTTCCTCGCCGAGGTGAAGAGCGAGCTCAAGCCCGTCGGCACCGAGGGCAACGAGGTCGATCTCGTCTTCAACATCAACGAGCACGCCAAGGTGATGGTGAAGGAGATCGTCTTCCTGGGCGCCTCGAAGGTGCCGGTGGAAGAGCTCAAGGCCGTGATGCAGACGCAGGAGGGCGGCTACCTCTCGTTCCTCACCAACCAGGGCACCTACCGCGAAGAGATGTTCCAGCGCGATCTGCAGCTCATCCAGATGGCGTATTTCGACCGCGGCTTCATCAACGTGCGCGTCGACAAGCCCATCGTCACGCTCAGCCCCGACAAGCGGAACATCAGCATCACCCTGCGGGTGGAAGAGGGCGAGAGCTACAAGGTCGGCAAGCTCGACTTCTCCGGTGACCTGCTCGTCAGCAAAGAAGTGCTGCGCAAGCTGATGACCTCGAAGGAAGACACGACCTTCAACCGCTCGCTGCTCGCCCGCGACATTCAGTCGATCACCGACGTCTATTACGACTCGGGTCACGCCTACGCGAACATCACCCCGGTCACCGCGGTGAACGCCGAAGCGAAGACCATCGACCTCACCTTCGACGTGCAGAAGGGCCCGAAGGTCTACATCGAACGCATCGAGATCGTCGGCAACACCAAGACGCGCGACAAGGTGATCCGCCGGCAGCTGCGCGTGTTCGAAGGCGAGCTCTTCAACGGCACCGGCATGCGCCGCAGCAAGGAAAAAGTCACCGCGCTGGGCTTCTTCGAGACCGTCGAGGTCACGCACAAGCCGGGCAGCGACGGCGAGCACGTGGTGGTGCAGGTCGAGGTGAAGGAAAAGTCGACGGGCACCTTCCAGGTGGGCCTGGGCTTCTCCAACGTCGAGAGCTTCATCTTCACCGCGCAGATCGCGCAGCAGAACTTCCTCGGGTGGGGCCAGTCGGTTTCGGCGAGCGCGCAGCTGTCAGGCCTGCGCAGCTTCTTCCAGCTCAGCTATTTCGACCCGTACTTCCTCGACACCAACTTCATCTTCAGCATCGACGCCTACCGTACCCAGCTCGACTACTTCGGCTTCGTGCGAGACGCGTTCGGCGGCACCGCCAGCCTCGGCTACTACCTGATCGCCGACGAGATGAGCGTCAACCTCGGCTACACCTACGAGAGCGTCAACGTGCAGGCGGGCAGCAGCTCGGTGGGAACGCCGCTCGCCGGCCAGTACCGCAGCGGCAGCACCAGCGCCGTGCGCGCCTCGTGGACGTGGGACAAGCGCAACAACCGGCTCTTCCCCTCGCAGGGCTTCTTGTCGTTCGCCTCCGTCGAGACGGCGCCCAGCTTCCTCAACAGCGCCGACCCCGAGAAGCAGTACAACTTCAACCGCTACACCGCTTACCAGCGCGTGTACTTCCCGCTGCCGCTGGGCTCGGTGTTCAAGATGAACCTGCAGGTGGGCTTCGTGCAGGAGCACTACCCGAAGAACGCCGACCGCCAGCTGCCCATCAGCGAGCTCTACTTCCTCGGTGGCATCAACACGATTCGCGGCTACCCGCTGCGCCAGGTCGCGCCGTCGGAGTTGATCGTCGGGTCCAGCACGCCTGAAGGCGGCGTCTCGAACTTGAAGGTCGGCGGCGACAAGCAGGTCATCTTCAACGCTGAGCTCGAAATTCCGCTGCTCGAGAAGGTCGGCATTCGCGGCGTGCTCTTCTTCGACGCGGGCAACGCGTTCGGCCGCAGCAAGCCGTTCCTCGCGAACGATCCCGACTCCACCCAGAAGACGCCGCTGGGCCTGCTGTACTCGGTCGGCTTCGGCGTGCGCTGGTTCTCGCCCATCGGTCCGCTGCGCTTCGAGTGGGGAATTCCGCTCACGCCGCGCCCGGGCGATCTGCCGATTCAGTTCGAGTTCACCATCGGCAACTCGTTCTGACGCTCACCTGATCATCAGCACCACGGCGATCGCCCCCAGCACCGTGAGCGCGATACCCGCGCTCATGAGCAAGGTCTCGAACTTCACGCCGGCTGAAGCGGGCTTGTTCACCTGCAGTTGGGGCGCGGGCTCGGCCGCCTGAGGCACCGTCACCGGAGAGGGCTGCAGCTCAGCGCCGGCCTTCGGGGCTTCGGGTGAGACCACCGTGCGTTCCTCGGGCGCGCGTTCGGCCGCGTCGAAGCGGAGAATGGTCTGACCCAGCTCCACCACGTCACCGGTCTTGAGCACCTGGTCGCGCTTGAGCAGCAGCCCGTTGACGTAGACGCCGTTCATCGAAGAGGTGATGAGCTGCAGGGTGTAAGCCCGCCCCGCTCGCACCAGGCGCACGTGGTAGCGGCTCACCGCGCGATCCCTGATGCGAACCGAGGCGTCGTCGGCCCGGCCGATCACGTTGTCTTCGAATGGAATCGGGAAGGTGCGCCCGCGATCGAGGCCGGTGACACAGGTGAGGGTGGCCGCGCGGGTGTCTTCTGGGCAGAGGTCGCCTGAGAGCAGCTCCTGCGCGACGAAGGCGGTGGCGACCAGCTTGCGGGAATCGCGCTTGTGTTGATCGACGACCCGGCGAATCACCACGTCGTTGGGCAGCTTGAGATCTTCACCTTCGACGAGCAGCCGCGCGACCCGCGCCGGAAAGAGCGCCTCGCCCACGCGCACCGATCGTTGTGAGGTGACGCTCAGCTGCTTGCCCACCAGCCGCAGGGTCAACAGGGCGTGCGGCAATCCCTCGATGCAGATGCCGTCACTCACGCCGCCGCCCACCGTGGCCACCCCGTCGGCGAGGTCGACGACGGTCGACTCCTGGTTCCAGATGATCTCGATGCGCATGGCGGGCTTTCCCTGAGCATGGATGGTGCCGACTCCAAGCCTCTGGAACAGCTGGCCTTTTCTTCGGCGACCATCTCTCCCGGGAGGCGTAGTGTCCGCGCCCCGATGCGTCTCTTTCGCGCTGTGTTCCTGATGGTGCTCGCTCTCGCAGGTTGCCGTGACGAGCAGGCGGGGCCGAAACCGAAGGCCAACCGTGGTCCCGCTCCGGCAGCCGCGGGGCAGGTGAGGGTGCTCGACGCCGCGCCGCCGAACCTCACGCACACCAGCGGCGCGACCTGGGCGGGGGGGGCCGTCACGTACCTGGGTTCGGTCATCGAGCCCGCGCACCCGAAGACGGGCGACCAGGTTCAGCTGCGCCATTACTTCCGCGCTGACGGGGCGGTGAATGGGCAGTGGCGCTTCTTCATGCACGTGATGGACGAGACCACCCGGCAGCAGATCGGCAATCTCGATCACGAGCTGCAGCAGGGCGCCGCGCCGCTCGGCACCTGGCCCCGGGGGAAGATCATCGAAGACGTGCACGGCTTTCAGATGCCGCAGATTCAGAGCTCGCTGCGGCTCTTCCTCGGCTTCTGGAACGACAGCGGCCGCCTGCCGGTCGACACCGCCGCGCTCTCTGATGGTGATGGCCGGGTGATGGGCCCGAAGATCGAGGCGCCGCCGCAGGCCGCCCTGCCCGAGTACGTCACGGTGCGTGCGACGAAGGCCCCGGTGATCGACGGCAAGCTCGACGACGCGGTCTGGTTGTCGGCCAAAGAACAGCCCCTCACCCGCAGCTTCGATGGCGGCCCGGTGCAGCGAAAGACGACCTTTCGGGTGCTCTACGACGATCAGTTCATCTACGTCGGCTTCCACGCGGAGGACCCCGACATCTGGGGCACCAAGCGGAACAAGGACGACGACATCTACAACGAGGAAGCGCTCGAGGTGTTCTTCGACGCCGATGGTGACGGGGCCACGTACAACGAGCTGCAGGTCTCACCGCACAACGTGAACTTCGACGCGAGCTTCGTCGCCCGGCGCAGCGACCTGAAGACGGCGATGGCCTGGGAATCGGGCATGGAGACGCAGGTCTTCATCAAGGGCACGCTCGACGACGAGCAGACCGACGAGTTCTGGGAAGCCGAGATGAAGATTCCCATCGCAAAGCTCACCAACGTGCCGCGCGTGCCGCCTCAGCCGGGAGACCGGTGGCGCTTCAACGCCTACCGGCTCGAGCAGTTCACGCATCACCAGCCGGGCGAAGGGCAGAGCTTCTCGCCGCTGTTCATCGGCGACTTCCACGCTCTGCCACGGTTCGCCTGGCTCGTCTTCCAGTGAGGCGCTGACCGCCTACTCGTCAGCCCCCGGCGGCACCGACTGGATGCCCCAGATGTCCTTGGCGTACTCGCGAATGGTGCGGTCCGACGAGAAGAAGCCCATGCGGGAGACGTTGATGATCGCCGAGCGCCACCACGCCTTGGGGTCGTTGTACTTCGCCGCCACCGCGTGCTGCGCCTGCACGTAGCCATCGAAGTCGGCGAGCACGAGGTACGGGTCTTCGTTGAGCAGCGAGTCGACCAGCGGCTTGAACAGGTTGCGATCTTCCGGTGAGAAGAAGCCCGAGGAGATCAGATCGAGCACCTCTTTGACCGCGGGGTTGGTGTCGTAGATCTGCCGGCCGCTGTACCCGCCGGCCTTGGTCTTCGCCACTTCCTCGGTCGTCTGCCCGAAGAGGAAGAAGTTCTCGGGCCCGACGAGGTCGCGAATCTCGATGTTCGCGCCGTCGAGCGTGCCGATGGTGAGCGCGCCGTTCATGGCGAACTTCATGTTCCCGGTGCCTGAGGCTTCCATGCCGGCGGTGCTGATCTGCTCCGAGACGTCGGACGCGGGAATGATCCGCTCCGCCAGCGACACCCGGTAGTT
>JAYVNA010000402.1:0-4938 GCA_043758715.1 Archangium sp. | reverse complement strand
ACCGATCGAAGGCTTCCTTGGTCGAGGTGCAGACGCGCAGCTCCACCAGCACGCGCGCGAGGTGAGGGCGGGTCAACGGCGCGTCGCCCGCGAGCGCGCAGACCTGCTCCATGGTGACCGGAACGCCCATGGTGACGAGCTTCTTGACCATCTGCTCCATGCGCTTGCTGCGCTCGTCGATCAGCTGCAGCGTGTACGTGGTGAGGGCCGCATTGGCCGGGTCGATGAAGTGCCCCAGAATGTGAACTTCGCGCCGGTGGTGAATGCACGAGATCTCGATGCCGGGCACCAGGCGCATGTTCCGCGCGGTCGCGGCCTCGGTGCACGCGGCCAACCCTGCGACGGTGTCGTGATCGGTGACGGCGAGCACGGTCACGCCCGCCTTCGCCGCCTTGGCCACCTGTTCATGCGGCGGGTACTGCCCGTCAGAAGCGGTCGTGTGCGAGTGAAGGTCGATCATGCTAAGAGTTGGTGTAACCCGCCATGCAGCACGCGTTCCAGATCTCCCGGAAAATCGAGTACGGCACCCGGGCGATGCTCTTTCTGGCGTCGCTCCCGGACGGCATCACCACGTCGTTCAGGGAGATCGCGCGGCAGATGGACATTCCCGAGGAGTTCCTCGCGAAGATCCTCAAGACGCTGGTGAAGTCGAAGCTGGTGAAGTCGGTGCGCGGCGCCCACGGCGGCTACTCGCTGGCGGTGCCGGCTTCGCAGGTCACCTTCCTCGACGTGATTGAAGCGGTCGAAGGGCCCATTTCGGTCAACGTGTGCACCGAAAAGAGCCACGGCGGCTGCCACTTCACCTCGAGCTGCACGATGTTTTCAGTCTGGTCGCTGGGCCAGGAACGGATGCTCGAGGTCTATCGGAGCACCCGCCTGGACAAGCTGGCGATGCGCAGCCTCACGCACCGCTCGCCGTTGGTGAAGCTCGGCCCCGCGCTTCAGGGGTAGATGTTCACCGTGATGACGTCGGTGTTCGCGGACTTCTGGCCGCGGTTGTCCCACACCTCGAGACCGATGCGGTAGGTGCCGGTCGCGCCCGGGGGCACCGTCAGCTTGGTCTTGTTGGTGGTGATGCGCATGCCGTTGTTCGCGAGCGCCGCGCTGGTGGCCCCACCGGGAATCGGCGTGAGCAGCGTGAACTTGTACTCGGCGATCGGGTTGTTGTCGGTCGAGGTGACGCCCGAGAGGGTGACCTCATCGGGGTTGATCATCGAGAGGTTGAAGGCGACCGCGGTCTGCGCACCGAGCGCACAGTTCGGGTCGTTCACCAGCTGCGCTGGCTGACACGCCGTGATGCTCGCCGACGGAATGGGATCGAGCGAGGCGTTCGAGCGCAGCAGCAGCAGCTTGTACTGGGGCGCGCCGTAGTCGGTGTCGTTGCTGACGACCTTGAGGTCAGCCAGCTGCATGCCGCCCGACGAGGGGCGACGGTACTGCACCGTGGTCTCCAGCGAGCCACCGGCGGGCACCGTCGCCGGCACCGGGATGATCGGATCAATGAGCGAAAAGAACGGCTGCGTCGAGACCGCCACCGAGTTGACCACCAGGGTGCCGCAGCCGGCGCCGTTGCGAATGCGGAAGGTGCGCGCGGTGAGCTCTTCAGTCGGGTCGCCGAAGTCGATCTCGTCCATCGGGTCGGTGGTGAGGCAGGGCTTGATGCCGCTGATCACCGAGACCACGACCTTTCCACCAGAGCCGGCGCCCATGCCCGGAATGTCGGCGACGATTTCCATCTGATCGGACACCAGCAGCGGCTGATCGACCTCGGTCACCTGGATGCTCGCGCTGGTGGTGGGCTGCAGGGTCTGGCCCTGAATGTTCTGGGTCACCGAGAAGCGGCTGTCGCTGCTGGTGGTGCCGCCCGACGAGCGGAAGTGCACGCCCGAGATCAGAATGGGGGTGCTGCCGTCGTTGGTGACACGGAAGTTCGCCTTGTTCGCGACGCGGGCCACGTTGCCGCAGGTGTCCTGGGTGTTGGTGTAATTGCAGCTGGTGGGCGACACGTAGATGCTCGGCTTGATCGCGTTGGCCTGAATGGTGAGCCGCGCCGGGTTCGCCGCGCCGTCACCGATCAGCGGGTCGTTGCTCTTGATGGTGATCACCGCGTAGTGCGACTGCGAGCTCGAACCCGTGCCGTCATCGACCGCGGTGAAGCGCAGGGTGATGGTGGTCTCGTCGGTGCCGTCAGCAGTGCTGAGTACCAGCGGCGAAACCGTGGAAGGCGTGGTCGAAGGCGAATCGATGGTGAAGCCGTCGTTGGTACCCGGGGTGGTGCTGCCGTCGATGTCGATGGCGGTGATCTTGAGGGCAGGGCAGCCGCGGTTGCGGATCTTGAGCTGCAGGGTGGCTGACTGATCCATCAGGGTGTCGGGGAACTCGAGCGTGCAGTCAGACAGCGGGGTCTCGGCGGTGCAGGTGACGAAGCCGCTGAGGTCCTTCTTCTGCGGCGCGGTCTCGATGAACGGCTGGCTGGGCAGGTTGACTCCGGTGCCGATGAGCGTCACGACCCGGTTCTCGGTGCTGTCGGTCTTGTCGTCGATGGTGAGGTCGGCGCGCACGTCGCCTTTAGCGGTGGGCGAGAACGAGATCGGAATTTCGACCTGGGACAGCTTCTCGATCGACGTCGGCGCCGTGCCGATGGTGAACGCCGACGCACCCGCGCCGCTGAGCGAGAGGGCGAGATCGCTGCCGACCTTGCCCTGGTTGCTGATCATCAGCTTCTTGAGGTCAGGGAACACGCCCTGAACGGCCATGTTGTTCTCGTCCTTCGTGGGGCACGCCGAGAAGCTCAAGGCGGCCGGCGTGGGCACGAAGTCCGGCACCGCGCCACCGACTCCAGTCGGCTTGCAGTTGCAGCCGAGAACGATGATCGCAGCGAGGGGCAGGGTCAGATTCTTCAAAGGAAAACTCCAGATCGGCCGTGTTGAGGTTTGTGTGTATACCGCCCGCGCTCATGGCTACCAAGACCCAGCAGAAGCTTCGCGAGACCTACGACAAAGCCCGCCGTGTCAACCCGCGGCCGATTACGGGTAAAGAAACAGCGATCGAGCTGCTCGACCACGCCTTCGGGGCGTACGTGGGCCGCCAGGAACGCACCGCTTTCGAGTTGATGAAGCGCTCGCTCGAGGAGAACGCGGCGATCTTCCTGACCCTCTCGGGCGCCATGACGCCCGCCGGCCTGCACCAGAGCTGCATCATTCCGCTGGTCGACACCGGGGTGATCAGCGCGATCACCACCACCGGCGCGAACCTCTACCACGACGCCCACCGCGTCTTGAAACACCACATCCGCGAGGTGAACCCGAACGCGGGCGACATCCAGTACCGGATGGCGCGCATCATTCGCATCTACGATCTCGGCTTCGCCGAAGAGGTGCTGCTCGACACCGATCGCCTGTTCTCCGCGATCATCCGGCACGCCGACTTCCAGAAGAAGATGACCACGCCTGAGTTCCACTTCCTGCTCGGCAAGCACATGGCCGCCATCGAAGAAGAACTGGGCGTGGAGCAGGCCTCGCTCTTGTCGACCTGCTACCGCCGCGCCGTGCCGATCTTCGTGGGCGCCGTGCAGGACGGCTCGATCTTCCTCAACGTGGTGAAGCTCAAGCGCATTCTCGGCCCGGAGTTCAAGTTCGAGCTCGACATCAACGACGACGTCTACGAGATGGCGGCGATCCAGCACTACTGCCGGCACCACTTCAGCAAGCGCATGGCGGTGTGGATTCTCGGCGGCGGCGTGCCCAAGAACTACACGCTGCAGGGCGAGCCGTTGCTCGATCAAATTCTCAACGTTCCGACCGCGGGCTTCGACATCGACGTGCAGTTCTGCGTGGACCCCGTGGACAACGGCGCGCTTTCGAGCTGCCCGGCCGGCGAAGGCCACACCTGGGGCAAGGTCTCGGCCGACGCGGTGGAGACGGGTTCGATCTACTGCCACTGCGACGTGACGGCCGTGTTCCCCTGGCTGGTGCACGCCCTGATGCAGACCAAGGTCAGCAAGCGAAAGCACTTCCGCCTGATGGACCGCATCGGCGAAGCGGTGAAGTTCCTCGACGTCGACGTGCAGAAGCGCCGCAAGGAACTGCTCGCGACCATCGAGTGGAGCATCAGCGAGGTGCGCTGAGCCGCGCGTAGTCTTTGAGGTTGCGGAGGGCGGCCAGCTTCTCGCCCTTCTTTTCGTAGAGACGCGAGAGGTTGAAGTACGCGTCGACGATCTGAGGGTCGAGCTCGAGGGTCTCGCGGTAACGCGCGATCGCGTCGTCGAGCTTGCCTAAGTCTTCCAGCACCACCGCGAGGTTGAAGCAGGCGGTGGCGTCGGTCGGACGCGAGACCAGGGCGGCCACGTAATGCGCCTCGGCTTCGCGCAAGCGGCCGTGCTGGTGCAGCAGTCGCCCCAGGTTCACGTGCGCGTCCGCATGATTCGGGTCGGCGGCCACCGCTTCGGCGTAGGCCTCGAGCGCGCCCTCAGCGTCGGTCTCTTCGAGCCGCACGGCGCTGGCGAAGAGCGCGTCAGCATCGCGGGTGGGCACCGGCCTCAGCCAGGTGGCACCGCGACCCTGCGAACGATCGAGGTCGAACAGCTGCTGCCCCGACGCCGCGTTCCACTTCGCGGCCCCCATGTTGACCACCAGCTCTTTGCCGACCTTCTGCAGGGTGACGGAAGAGAGCGGCTGATTTTCCGGCAGCTCGTTGCGCACGCGCGAGAGGGCCTCGGTGACGCGCGCCTTCGGCATTGTGCGGCTCGACAACCCGTGGGCGGTGCGGAGCAGCACGAGATCTTGAAACGAGAGCACGTCGCGCGGCCCCTCGAAGACCGCCGCGATCAGCTGGCGCGTGGCCGCGGGCGTCAGCCCGAGCAGCTTTGCGACTTCGACGACTGAGTGCGCTTGCTTCATGGGGGAGGGTGTACCAGCAGGCACCGACATTCGACCGTTT
>JAYVNA010000401.1:0-4939 GCA_043758715.1 Archangium sp. | reverse complement strand
GGTCGCGGTCGGGGTGATCTCTGGCGCCCGTGAGCTCTGCGCAAGCGCGGCAACCTTGAGACCCGAGAGCGCGAGATCTCGCCTGGCTGCCTCCAGCTCGCCCTGCGCCATCGCCTGCAGTCGCGGCAACGCGGCCTGCGCTTCGGCAGACAAGCCTTCGAGGGCGGTCTCGTCAGGCCAGCGCTTGCTGGTGTTCCGCGCCCGGCTCCGATTGAGCACGAAGCCGCGGAAGGGCAGCCCGAGCTCCCTGGTCTTGTCCTGGAAAAAATGCGCCTCGGCCAGCGTCGCCGGCGCGGGCGAGGTCACCAGCAAAAACGCGACGTCGGGCCCGCTGAGGAACTTCCGCATCGCGTTCACGTCGACGTTGAGCGCTGAGAAGATGCCCGAGAAGGTCATCATGAAGCTGACGAGCTCGTGCGCGAACTCCTCGCCGAACACCGCGCCCAGAATCTTCTCGATCACCTTCGAGGCCGCGCGCCCGACGATGCTGTCGCGCCGGGGCAGGAAGGCCTGCAGCGCCGAGCTGTCGACCAGGCCCGAGAGCCGCCGTGGGGCCTCGAGGAAATCGAGCGCGTGCCGCGAAGGCGGGGTGTCGAGCACCACGAGGTCGTATTGGCCCTCGTGCACCAGGCGATAGAGCGCCTCCATCGCGGTGTACTCGTGCATGCCGGCGACCATCGAAGAGACCTGCTGGTAGATGCGATTGCTGAGCACCCGCTGGGCGTCTTCAGGCGTCTTGGTGAGCCGCCGCACCGATTCATCTGCGACCAGCTTGGGGTCGAGCATCCAGGCGTCGAGCGAGGCCGGGGAATGAATGCCCGCGGCGGCCTGGCGATCCGCAGGGACGGCGACCGGCGTGGGCGGATTGCGTGAGACTCCGAGCGTCTCCGCGAGCCGCCGGGAAGGGTCGATGGTGAGCACCAACACCCGCCGGCCTGCGCGCGCGGCCGCCAACGAGAGCGCCGCCGCCGTGGTGGTCTTGCCCACCCCGCCCGCGCCGCAGCACACGATCACCTTGCGGTTGCGGAGCAGCTCACCGATGCGCACCGGTTCGGCGGTCATGACTTCTGCCCTTCACGCTCGAGCGCATCGGCCAGCGCGGCGATGAGGCCCGCGTGCGGAAGCTCGGGCACCTGGATGATGGGCAGCTTCGTCCCCTGCCGCAGCCGGGCGACTTCGCGGCGCGCCAACACCGGCCGGCGAAACCCTTCGGCGCCGAGCGGGTTGATGCGTTCGAGCGGGCTCTGCAGCGCTTCCCGCTCGGCGGCGGTGAAGGGGTCGAGGGGCACGCGATTCATCAACACGCCCCCGGTCGGCATGCCGGTCTTCTGCAGCCCCTCGAGCAACTCGAGGCACTCGCTGACCGGCAACGTCTCGGGAATCGCGACCACCCAGGCGGCCCCGAGCTTGGGGTCATTCAAATACGACTGGCCTTCGCGCAGCGCCGCGGCGATGGGCCCGCGCGGCACCAACCGCAACAACAGCTCGGGCAACCCGGTGAGCGAGAGCGTGTGACCGGTGGCGGGCATGTCGATGAGCACCAGGTCGTGCTCGTTGCCGCCGTCTTTGCGCTTCGCGCGCAGGTAGGTGAGCAGCTGAAAAAAGACGCCCATCTCCTTGAACGAGGGCCCCGCCGACAACAGCCTGCGCAGGGCATCGGAGCTGAGCGCCGCGCGCGCCAGGGTGCCTGAGCGCAACACTGACTTGAGAAACAGTTCCTGGCCCGAGCGCGCGAGCAGCACCGAGCCCTTGATGCCCGGCGCGATGGTGTCGGCGTGAATGGGAAACCGGTCGAGCCCGAAGTGCCGCGCGAGGGGCGAGTAGTCGTTGGGGTCGTCGCCGATGTCGCAGACCAACACCCGCACGCCCTTGCGTTGGGCCATCGTGGCGAGAGCGGCGGTCATGGAGGAGCGGCCCACGCCCCCCTTGCCCGTCATCAAGACCACGCGTTTTTTGAACAGGTCCTGCAGTGGAAGAAGCTCACTCATCGCGACAGGCGCATCGCTACCACAGCCTCCGCCTTCGCAAGATGGACAAACGGCTTCACTTCTTCATGAGGGCGTTTGCCTTCCGCCCTCACTTGTTCGCCATGAAGCGTGAACCTCCCGCTTCACTTTGCCGGCAGCAGCGGCTGGGCAAAGACGCCGAAGTTGTTTCCATTGGAGCGTTGCTCCACTTTCCCCGAGGAACCCAGGGCCACGCCGCTGGGAAGGTTGAGCAGCACGAAGCGTTCGCCCTCGGCCCGTACCAGGGCCGTCGAGCCGCCGCCGTCGAGGTTGAGCCCTTCGCTGGCGCCCAGGCGGAGCAGCCAATCAGCGACCTCGCTCATGGTGGCGCCCTCGCTGTGCCCTGAGCGCCTTCCATCGATGACGAGGAGGAAGAGATAGCGCCCGTCACCCGAGATGCCCAGCGCCGTGCGCGGATGCGTCGCGTTGTTGAAGCCGGTATCCGCGAGAACGGGCTTCACGCCTCCCACCAGAATCTGCTCGGAGCCCGCAACCGCGGTCCACACACCTTGTGTCGAAAAGCCTTCGGCGGTCCTCACGATGCGGGCCTGGTTGTCCCGGGTCAGGCACAGCGCCACCGAGCCCATGCCCGAGGCGCGCGGAGGCGAGACCACCACTCCGCGCGCCACCGCCAGGCCCAGCAAATCCTTGTTGCCGGGGTCGCAGCAGGGCGCGAAGAAGTTCGCGTTGATCGCCACCTGAAGGTGATGACGCAGCAGGAACTCGCTGGTGGTCTGGCTGGTGGTTTCCTTCGGCGCCTCACCGTTGTCCGGCGTGACCAGGAACTCGATCCCCGGCGCTTTCAGATCGATTCGCACCGCCGCGATTTTCTGCAGGCGGGGTTCGTCGGCGGTGCCGCGCGTCAACTCCACGCCGTCGAAGAGCGGCGTCCACGGCTCGAGCTTCATTCCCGCGCGAGCCTCGAGCGCGGTGACCAAAACGAGGAAGCACAGTGACCACCGGCGCGAGGCCCGGACCTTCATCCGCGTGAGCTTAGATCCACGTCTCGGGAATGAGGCTGGGCTTGAGCTCGCCGAAGTCGGCCAACACCGGCCCCAGCTTGGTCGCCGCGTCACCGGCAGTGGGGTTCGACGCGAGCTTCGCCTGGAATTCCGCGATCGACGCCAGCGCCTGGCCGCGGGTCAGGGTCTTGAAGTTCGGGGGCGTCAGGCCGACCGCGCGATACCCCGCGTCGATCTTCGTCGCGTAGGCTTCCTGAAAGCGCGTCGACACCGGCGCGTAGAAGATGAGCCGAATGGTCTGATCACGCGTCGCCTCGAGCGTCTTGCGCTCAGCGGGCGTGGTCTCCGGGTGCTGAATGAGCCGCTGGGTAGCGTTGTAATAATCGCGCACGGGCCCGCGCTGCGTGTCGGGAATCGAGGTGCTGCCGTCGAGCGCCGAGCGGAAACCCGCCTCCAGCTGCGTCTGATGCGCTTTCAAATCAGCCAGCGCAGCGCGAGGCGAGCCGTTGTCGAAGCCGTGCGTCTTCGTCCACACGGTGACGTTCTCGCCCTTGCGCATGCCCTCGAAGGCCTTCTTGGTGATGCCTTCGCTCGAGCCGCGGGTCAGCTTCTCCCAGGCCTTCTGGTGCGCGGTGGCGCCCGACGACGCACCCGGTGACGAGCCGTCGTACGCGACGATGGTCTTCGCGCCGGGGAACATCGCGGTGTACTTCTCCATCGCGCTCTCACCGCCGGAGTAGCAGCCGGCGATCATCAGGTCTTCCACGCAACGCGCGCCCCGCGGCATCGCCTCCGCCAGCGCGCCCACGGTGGGCCAATCGAGCTTGCCGTTGTTCTCGCCGTACACGCCGTAGCCGACGTGGTGCCCCGAGAGCACCAGCCGCGAAGGCGCCTGGCCACCCTTCTCGGCCACCGCCCACTGCTGGGCGATCTGCGCCAGCTCGTCACGCGCGTCGGGGCCCGCGTTCACCAGCACCTCGGCGATCTTCTTCGTCTGCTCGGCGGGCAACCCCAGGGTCAACGCGAACGCCGTCGCGCCCTCGGGCTTGCTCAGGTCGAGCCCGTTGATGGTGTCGTCCTTCGCGGCGTCCTTGATGACGGTGACGTTGGTGCCGCGCGCCTTGAGCGCGTCAGACTCGAGCGTCGAGCGGTGCGCGTCGGAGTTGTTCATCGCAACGAACAGCACCTTGTCATTCGACTTCGGCGCCCAGGCCGCGGGCGCGGCGGGCGCGGCGGGCGTCTGCGGCGTGGTGGGCCGGGTGGGCGTGGGGTTGGTATTGGTGCTGACGACCGGGGCGTTGGGCGTGCTGCCGATGCGGGAGCTCATGAGCGGGTCAATGTTCCCCAGCTCACTTCGGGATGCAAATGCCCGACGGAAAACCTTCGCGCGTCAACGCAGTACGAAACCCATGCCGAACGGCAGCCTCGGCAGTTCGCGAGGGGCGGCCGCGAGGTCGTCGAGCCGCAAGGCTTCCCGGGCGTGCGCGGTGAGCCGGCGATAGCCCCCGATGACCACCACCAACGGCACCAGTACCAGCGGCAACGCGAGCAACTGCATCGGCCCCTGGGGCAACACCGCGATGAGGAACAGCGACGCGTCGTAGGCGCCGTGAAGCAGGATGGCGATGACCAGGCCCCCGAGCATTCCCGGGCCGACCTTGTCGAACTTCTTTCGCGCGGCCCAGTAGCCCATGTACCCGGTGAAGATGGCGTGGCCGGGCACCGCGAGCACGGCGCGCACGATGAAGATGCCGATGAAGCCGGAGATCGACTCGGCGCCGAAGAGGTAGCCGACGTTCTCCACCAGCGCGAAGCCCAGCCCCGCGCGCGTCGCGTAGACGATGCCGTCGAGCCGCTCGTCGAAGGCCGGGTGGCGATACACCGCGAAGTAGAGCGCGAGCGCCTTCGCCGATTCTTCGGTGAGCGCGGCCACGAAGAAGGCCGTGTACAGCGCGCCCGACATGCCGCCCG
>JAYVNA010000400.1:0-14724 GCA_043758715.1 Archangium sp. | reverse complement strand
CGACCGCTCGCCCTCGAGGTCATCGTCGAAGGCGGCCTCTTCTTCATCCCCTCGTGGCTGTCGATTCGCAACCTTCAGGCGCTGCCCTCCGTGGTGCCGATGGGCGGCGCTGCGGTTGGCGCGCGGCTTCGCCTGCTCGAGAGCACGCACGGCGCCCTGTGGACGGCGGCGCACCTCGGAATGCGCGCGTTCGACGGAGTCCAGTTCGCGATCGACGCGGGTGTTGGCTACCAGTTCGCGCTCACCTCGCGCCTGGGCCTCGGGCCCGCGCTCCGCGGCCTGTTCCTCGCGCCTTCTCCCTCGTCGACGCGCGGCAGCACCCTCATGCTGGTGGTCGCCGTCGGCGGGTCGTTCGAACTCGTGCCTTTCCCGGTGCCACCCCCGCCCGATGATGACGGCGACAGCTTGACCAACGACGCCGAACTCACCGTGCACCACACCAACCCGCAGAAGGCCGACACCGACGGCGACGGGCTGCGCGACGACGTCGAGCTCGCGGCCGGCACCAACCCTCTCGAGGCCGACAGTGACGGTGATGGCCTCGACGACAGCGCCGAGCGTGCCCACAAGACCGACCCGCTCAAGGCCGACACCGACGCAGACGGGCTCTCTGACGGCGACGAGCTCAGCGCGAAGACCGACCCGCTGAAGGGCGACACCGATGGTGACGGTCTGAACGACCGGCTCGAGCTGACGACGCAGACCGACCCGTTGAAGGCCGACACCGATGGCGACGGCCTCGTCGACGGCGCCGAAGATCAGAACCACAACGGGGTGGTCGACCCGGGCGAGACCGACCCGCGCGTCGCGCCGCCCCCGCCTCCGCCCGACGCCGACCACGATGGTGTGCCCGACGCGTCAGACAACTGCCCTGCCGTCGTCGGCCCCGCGGACAACCAGGGGTGCCCGAAGGAACAGAAGCAGCTGGTGGTCATCACCAACGAGAAGCTCGAGATTCTCGAGAAGGTCTACTTCGCCACGCGCGACGCCTCAGTCCTTCCCAAGTCATTCCCGCTGCTCGATCAAGTCGCCTCGGTGCTCAAGAACCACCCGGAACTCAAGAAGGTGCAGATCGAAGGCCACACCGACAACGTCGGTGACGCCGACGCGAACCTGAAGCTGAGTCAGCGTCGCGCCGAGGCCGTCTTCAAGTACTTGTCGAAGAAGGTCGACCCCGCGCGCCTCGAGCCCATCGGGTACGGCCGCACCAGGCCGGCCGATACCAACGACACGCCGGACGGGCGCGAGAAGAACCGCAGAGTCGAATTCAAAATTGTCGGTCAGTGACCTGGCCTGGAGATTTCTGTGAGCTCTTCTTCCTTCAGCCTTGTCTGCGGCCGTGCGTTGCCCCTCGCGCTCATTCTGGCGCTCGTGGCGGGGTGCCAGTGCGGCATCAAGCCGGTGCCCGACGTCGCCAGCTCGACCTTCCAAATGGACCGCGACTCGCTCGCTTTTCCGAACTTCGTCAGTGGCTTCGACGACTCGGTGCTCGACACCCAGGGCATGCAGCGCATGTTCGGCGACGTGGTGTGCAGCGAAGGGGTGTCGCCCTGTCAGCTCACGCGGCCTGCGCGCGCGTTCGTCGACAAGGCCAACGAGTCGATGGCCGGCGGCCGCTGTGAGGGCTTCGCGGTGCTCAGCGACCTGATGGCCGCGAAGAAGATCGACGTCACCACCTTCGGCGCTCCGACCGCGCGCGAGCTCACGCTCGACGGCAACACGGCGCTCCAGCGCGAGCTCGCCTACTGGTTCTCGACCCAGCTGGTGCCCGGCGCCGTGGGCGAGAAGACGAAGGGCTACGAGGCGAAAGAGGTTTTGAGCGTGCTGGCCGATTCGTTCGAGCCCAACGCCACCGAGCACTACCGCATCGGCATCGTGCGCAAGAACGGCAAGAGCATCTCGGGTGGCCACTCGCTGACGCCGCTGGGCCACTACGCCGACAAGACGAAGAAAGGCGTGTACTGGCTGCGCGTCTACGACAACAACAACCCCGACGTAGAGCGCTTGATCAAGCTCGACGTGATCAAGAACCGCTGGGAGTTCAACGCACAGAGCGACCCGAGCAAGCCGCCACGCCTCTATTTCGGCGACAGCTCGAACCACAACCTTCTCTACCTCGCGCCCGTCTTCTCTCGACAGGGCGTGCTGCCGTGCCCGTTCTGCAAGGGAGGCGGCGCGGTCGTGCAGACCAGCGGCGGCGCGCAGGCGACCGTCAAGACCCCCGGCGGCACTGTGGGCGTTTCAGACGGCGAAGTGGCGGTGGGGTCGGGCGCTTCGGTGACCCCGACCTTCTCGAACCTCGACCAGGAGCCCAGCGCGTGGCTCATCGGGCTGAGCGGCTCGCTGATGTCCGGAATGGATGAGGTCGAGGTCACGCTCTCGAACCCCGGCGACCTCTTCAACCCCGACTCGTCGCAGAGCGTCGGGTTTTCCAACAGCGAGGTCACCACCGTCGCCAGCCGCATGGTGGTCACAGCGGTCGACACCTTCACCGCGAGCAACACGGGCAGCACCTATTTGAACGCCTCGCGCACGCCGATGCAGCTGGCGACGCAGGTGCTCACCAGCATGGGCCCGGTGACGCTGACGGCGTTCGTCAGCGCCGGCTCTGATTCCTTGAGCACCCACGTCGACCCGTCGGGTGCGCTGAGCATCGAGTTGCAGGGGGCCGACGGCGCGACGGTCTACGTCACGGTGCGCGCCACCACGAGCGGCGGGCAGAACCGCTCGGCGCAGTTCGTCGTCACGGCGGCCGGGTCGCTGCGGTTCGACGCGCAGATTTCTTCGTGGATGGCCGGCGGCAACTTGAGCGCCACGCTGCGCAACGGCGGCGTGACGCAGACCCTCAGCGACGCGTGCACCGACCGGGTCAAGTCGGGCCAGGAGACCGACGTCGACTGCGGCGCGGTGTGCAACGTGGGGTGTGGGGTCGGCCAGGCGTGCGGCGTCGACGCCGACTGCGGCTCTGGGCTGTGCCACCCCGCGATGAAGACCTGCATCTCAGACGCCTGCACCGACACCCGCCAGAGCGCGGGTGAGACCGGCGTCGATTGCGGAGGCCCCAGCTGCGCCCCCTGCGCGGTCGGCGGCGGCTGCCAGGTCGAGCGCGACTGTGTCGACCCGAGCCGGAATTCGTGCGTGAGCGGCGCGTGTCGGCGGGTGTTCCGCATCGCCGTCGCGCTCGACATCGAGTCCGGCATCAGCATCTTCCCCGGCAGCGAGGTGGTGCTTGCCAATGGCACCGACGAGCTCTCGTTGCTCGCCTCGGGCACCTTCACTTTCCCCACGCGCACCGATAGCGCGTACGCCGTTACCGTGTCGCGTCAGCCCGTCGGGGGTGAGTGCACTGTCTCGAATGGCTCGGGCACCGCGACGGCTGATGTCACCGTCAACGTCTCATGCGTTCGCCGCTTCGTCATCGGCGGCTCTGTCTCGGGGTTGCCCTTCGGTGACACGGTGACGCTCGAGAACAACGGCGCCAGCCCGCTGGTCATCAGCAACGACGGCGCGTTCGTCTTCCCCGTGCAGCCGCCCGGGGCCTACGCGGTAACCATCGCGGCGCTGCCCGCCAACGCCGCATGCACCGTCTCCAACGCCACAGGCGGCGCCCCCACGGTGGACATCGACACCATTCGCGTCGATTGCATCGCCACCGCGACCGATGGAGGCGTCGACGCCGGCATGGCCGGGCCGCAGGGGCGCGACCTGACCTTCGGCACCGCGGGCCTGTTGCGCCTGGCGACCGACGGCGGCTCGTGGGCCAACCAGGATCAATGGACCAGCGTGGTGCGCAACCCCGACGACACCTATGTGCTCGCGGGCAGCAGCGAAGTCGTCGCCGGCTCGACCCAGTGGGTGATCTCGAAGGTGACTTCGGCCGGGGCGATCGACCCCAGCTTCGGCACCAACGGCCACCGCTTCATCACCGCCAACGCAGGCGCCGAAGCTGCGACGCGTGTCCTCAGAGATGCCAGCGGGCGCTATCTGGTTGCCGGCTCGCTGCGCGGCACCGTTGACCTCGACCTCGCGGTGGTTCGCCTTACCAGCGGCGGCGCCATCGACACCACCTTTGCCACCAACGGCATCGCGCAGCTCGACTTCGGCGGCGATGAGCTCGTCGCCGACCTCGCCATCGACTCCCAGGGCCGGCTGGTGCTCGTCGGCCTGCAGGGCAGCCCCTTCTCGGGCGATATGTTCGTCGCCCGGCTGACGGCGGCGGGCGCGCTCGACCCGGGCTTCGGGGTCAACGGCCGCTACCTGCCGACGACGGCCCAGGCAGACGGGCTCCATGCGCTGGTCATCGCGCCGGGTGACGCCGTCATCGCCGTGGGCTTCAACGGCGCCGACTCTGCGGTGCTCAAGCTCACCTCGGTCGGGGCACCCGACATGGCGTTCGCCACCCAGGGCCTCTTCACCTTCGACGTGACCACCGGGCTGTACGACGACTTCCTCTCGGCGGTGGCGCTCGACGGCACTCGCGTCGTGGCGGTCGGCGTGGGCCGTGACTCCGCCGCGTCGAACTTCACGCTGGTCGGCCTCACCGCAGTCGGAGCGCTCGACACGTCGTTCGGCAATGGGGGCGCCTCGGTGTTCGGCGGCGCGTCGGAAGGCGAGGGTTTCCGCGCGCTCGCGCCCAGACCGGGCGGTGGCTGGTACGCCGCGGGCTTCAGCAGCACCACCTTCGGCGCTCAACCGCGGGCGGCGGTGATGCGCTTCACCGCGGCGGGCGCGCCTGACACCACCTTCGGCACCGGCGGCCTGTTCATCGACGCCTACGGAGGCAGCGCTGACGCGTTCGCGCTCACGGTCGACGCCCTCGGCCGCGCCGTCATCGCCGGCGCCTTCTCGAACGCCGTCGACCCTTCTGACCCTGGCATCGCGAGGATCAACCCATGATGAAGCATGTCGCCCCGCTTGCCGCAGCCTTCGCCCTGACCGGGTTCTTCGGGTGTGAGGAACCGCCCACCTACGACGAGCCTCCGTTGTTCCAGGCGTATGACCCGTCAGTGAGCTGCCCCGCCGACAAGGTGGGGTGGGACCTGTCGACCGGCGGCGGGCTCGAGCCCCTCGAGCGCAGCCCCGTTGGCGACGCCATCAAGGTTCGAAGTTCGTCGCTCGCCAACTGCGGGTTGCTCGAGACCGAGGTGCGGACCGCGTGCGACGGCAGGGGCCTGTGCCGCAAAGACGTGACCTGTGACGACGGCAGCGTCGATTACGTGTGCGGCACCGAGACCGCCGTCTACAAGGCGCGCGTCGACAGCACCTCTGGCACGCGCGGCATCACGTTGAGCTGTGGCTCGCCCATCACCATCGTCAAGGCACTCTACGCGCCGACCGCGATCGCGCCCGCCGACATCTCGTTGCAGTTGTCGGCCCGGTGCTCGGGCAAGCGCCGGTGCGCCGGAGGCCCGTCGGGGTACGAACTCAACGGGTACGCAGACCCCGCGCCGAACCAGTCGAAGCTCGTTCGCGTCACGTACCTGTGCGGCACCGAGACCACCAACCGCACCATCGACGTCGACGACTTCCGCCTCGACTTCTTCTGCCCTGACCCGGCTCCCCGGCCGATGCGCGAGCCGATGAAGGTTCAGTTCGCCAACCCGCGGCTCAAGTATGGCAGCCCGGTGCTTACCGCGAGCAACGCCAGTTACGCGGCGCAGTTGCTGACGCAGATCTCGGCGGCGTGCGAAGGTAAAAATGAATGTGAGGTGACCTTCACCGGCAAGTTCGCCGATGGCACGACCCCGCCGTACTGGAAGCCCAACGACCCGAACGCCGGTTGGTACACCAGCGAGCCCGATGAGCTGGGTTGGCTGGTGGTGTGGCGCAGCCCCGCGGGTTGGCTGAACATCGGCGCGAACTATTTGATCGTCGGCTACACCTGCGGCGCAGGGACCTTCGTCGAGAAGCGCGCCATCGACCCCATGGCCGCCGCTCCGAACAACACGCTGCGCCTGAAGTGCGGCGAGTCACTGACCGTCACCGGGGTCGATTCGAAGACTGACGGCGGCACCTTCGTGGCTGACCCAGCGCTCACTTCCATCGTGAAGACGCGCTGTGACGGCCACCGTGCATGCACGCCGCCCGCCTACGTGGGCACGCTGGGTCCCGGGCGCTACAAGTCGGCTGACGGCGGGTACGCTTCGCTGGGGCCGGCGCAGACGTACAAGTTCACCTGCGGGTCTGAGACCACCGTGCGCACTGCAGTGGTCGACAACTCGGCATCGGTCAACCTCGCGCAGGTCGAGTGCCCGGCACCGGCGATGGATCTGACGGCCCCGGGCATTCGCCTCGTCTCGGTCAGCCCGGCCGACCGCACGCTCGAGGTCAGCCGGCAGTGCACGGGGCGTGATCAATGCGCCGTGCCTTCGGGCGTGACGGCTCAGTACCGCTGCGTCGACTCGCCGTCGGTGAAGACCTCTGACGCGACGGGCAAGCTCTCGTGCGGCCTGGCCATCTTCATCAAGACGGTCAGCCCGGGTTGCTACGCGCCGCCGCCGCCGGACTGGTGCGGCACGGCCGTGGGGTCGTGCAACTTCGTGGCGACCCAGTTGCCGTCCGTGCAGGGGTGCCCCGCGAGGCCAACCGTCACGTACACCTGCGGCTGCGACCCGACGGTGAGAACGGTCACCGGAGAGCGGGCCGGCGAGGCGAGGCTCGACTGCCCCGCCCTCTCTCAAGCCACCGCGTGCAGCAAGAAGGGCTGCGTGCCGAAGTACTGCTACGGCGCGCAGAAGCGTGACGTGAACCTCCAGTGCGTCGATGACTCGACGCTGGTGCCGACGTTCTTCAACGCCGAGCCCGTCATCGTCGAGTGGCGCGCGTTGGGTGACGGTGGCACCGATCTCACGCCGCCTGCTGCCGCCTCGCGACCCGCAACCGCCGCCGCGCAGCTCATCAAGAGCGACTACCCGTACCAGCCGTTCACGTTCCTCGCGCTGCAGACCGACGGCAACCGCGAGATCAGCCGCAAGGCGCACGCGCTGCTGTGGGCCTACGACGAGTTCATCCCGAGGAGCGGGGCGAAGAACGTCGACGGCGGCACGTTGCCTTCGTTCTCCGACGGCTTTCGCTGCGTGGTCAGTGAGACGGGCCTCGACGGTGCGCCGCGGTTTGGCAGCGAGTCGATCGTCGCCGGCGGCACGGGGCAGACCTTCCACCCGCGCTGCTTCGATCAGGATCGCCTGAACGACCCTGGCACGTCGACCTTCGACGCCGCGATGCGCGTCGGCTTGACCGACGGCCAGTTCAGAGATCGGTACACCCGCTCGGGCAGCTACGTGACCGTCTCGCTCGACCCGCACGGCGTGGCGACGGTGCCGAAGCGGCGCACCTACAACGGCTACGACGTGAACTGGGTGAGCAAAGCGGTGAACCCGGTCGGCTTCTTCTACGACCCGAAGCGCGATTACCTCTCGCTGTTCGACTACTACAGCCAGACCTGGGGTGAGGCCGCCAGCTTCCCCGTGCAGTGGGTGGCCAGCACGCAGATCGAGCTGGCGGTGACGGACATGAACGTCGCCTACGGCGATCTGCTCGTCGACGTCGAAGACGAGAACGCACTGCCGGAGTTCGACGTCGACATGCGCTGGTTCTTGCGTGGTGACTCGCCCGCCAACCCGTACTCGCTCAAGACGCGCGTCGCGAACAACCCGGCGAACACCTCGCTGGCCGACCGCAACCTGAGCATGACGGTCGAGATGGCCCGCATCGACCCGAGCCTCAATAACCTCTGGGCCCCGAGCAACTCGGTGCGCTTTCCCGCGAAGGCGCTGTCGGGTGGCAACAACTTCCTGCAGACCGACCGGGCGCACGTCGCCATCACGCCCGCGCTGCGCAAGCGGCTGCTGACGGTGCGAAAGACCGCGACGTCGGTCTCGCCGACCGCAACGCCTGACGGCTTCATGGCGAACATTCTCGACGCCGACACCGCGTTCCTGGTGCGCACTTGCATCGACTTCGATGGCGCCAGCCGGGCCATCGAGGCTGCGATTGCCCCCGAGGGGACGAGCCTGCCGTCGCTCAACGGGTATTCGGTCAAGGTCAGCAAGCGCTGCTCGGAGCCGCGCACCGTCGTCTTCCGCCGGCAGCTCTACGTGCGGCCCACCATTCCCGCGACGCAAGACGAGAAGCCTGCCGACCGCGGCGCGGTGCAGCCGCAGGGTGATCGCGACGTCGGTGGCCCCCAGTCGAACGGCGTCGAGCTGGGCTGCATTCGGCAGTGCATGGTCAGCGCCGACTGCGGCGAGGGCGGCGTGTGCACTCCGGGCGCGAACGGCGCGCTGGGCACGTGCAACAAGACGCCCGACAACCAGCGCTGTCGAGACACCTCGGTGTCACAGGGCGGCATGGGCGGGCAGTTCCCCATCAGTCTGTATGAAGTGCGCACCCAGGCGACGGTCGAGCGCTCGTTCGTTCAGCGCGCCGCGAGCAACAACACCAACACCTGCACCCAGACGCGCGGGAGCGTGCTGACCTTCACCGTGTCTGCGCCTGCGGCCGAGTGCACCGCGTCCCCCGACGGGCCGGTGAAGAGCCACTTCCAGACGTCGTTCAGCCCGAACATTCAGGGCATCATCGACCTGGTGAAGGCGATTCGCAGCCGCACACCGCCGGGTGGCATCAAGCCCGACGCGTCGAAGGCGAACAATGTGCGGAAGGCCTTCGGAGGAAAGATCAAGGCGTGGTCGAAAGACCGCAAGAAGGGCAAGCAAGAACCCGCCGAGGGCGTGGCGGTGGGCATCAGCAAGGAGTTCTTCATCACCATTGGCCCTGTGCCCATCTCGATCGAGATTTCCGCGACGGCTTCCCTGGGCTTCAAGTTCGAGCTCGAGCGAGACACCGAGCAGGCCAAGGTGGGAATGACGACCGAGTTCTACCCCTGCGTCAACGCCTCCAACACCTCGTGCTACTCCGCGGAGAACACCGAGGCGACGTTCGACGACGCGCTGACGGCGTGCAACGAGAAGGGTGGGTCGCTCGCGCTGGTTCGAACCGCGGCGATGAACACGGCCTTCACCAACGCGCTCAATACCCAGAGCGGCGTGTACTGGATTGGTGCTCAGAGCCAGTACGTCTACGAGTACCCGCCCTGCGCCGACGGCGGCGTGTTCATCGACGGGGGCACGGGCCCCAACGGCGCCTTCTCGCAGGGCTGCAAAGACGCCTCTGGCACCGGCTACGTCTGGTTACGCGGCGGCAGCATCGCCAGCCAGCTCGGCCTCGCGCCGGCGATTCTGTCGGGCTCCAACCAGAACAACACCTTCACCAACGTGTCGTTGCCGGCGAGCTTCGTGCCCGACAAGGCGGCGTTGACCTATTCCCCCGGTGCGAGGCAGGTCAGCGCGGACCGGGTCACTGCGAGGCATCGTTATGCCTGTGGGTACGACAGCGCGACCGAGGTCTACACGAGCAAGTTCGAGAAGAAGTTCAACATCGAGTTTGGCATCGGCGTCGGGGCCGCCATCTGTCTGCCCAGCAGCCGAATCGGGGTCTGCGCGGTCGTCGACTTCAAGATCTTCGAGGCCAGCTGGTCCATCGGCTCGTCGAACCAGGAAACGAACGTCTACCGGGGCACCGGCAACGCGAGGTACCGACAGTCGGTGTTCGGTGAGAACGGCAACTTCGGCACCTGGGAACGCAAGGCGCTCGAGGGCAGCTTCAGCGTCGAGCTGCGGTTCTTCTTCTTCTCTGAGTCCTTCAAGGTCAAGGAGTTCGGCCTGGTCAGGGGTGAGCGGAACTACCCGTGGAACGGGGACATCTTCCCGCCGGCCACCACTCCCTACTTCGATCGGAAGGTTGGCGAATGAAACGCTCACTGCTTGCAGGTCTCGGGCTCGGTCTTGTCGTCGCTGCAGCTGGCGTGGCGTGGGTCGTGACGCGCGCGTCGCAGACGCCCACCGAGGTGCCGCCTCGCCGTGTCGACGTGGTGACGGCGCCTGGGCCGACCGCGGCCCCTCCCACCACTGCACTGCCCGCGCGTGCGTGTCACTTCACCGTCGGCCAACGGCTGGCGTACGACTTGACCAGCGAGGTCTCGGTGCGACTGGCGCCCGAGCTGGCCCGCTTTGGCGGGGCCGACGCGCCGCGCAACAGCCTCAACGAGTCGCAGCTCACGCTCGAGGTGCTGAAGGTCGACGGCCTGGGCGCGGTGCTGCTCGCGCGCGCCGGCGGGCTCGAGGTCACGGCAGGTGAAGACGTGAAGGCGCCCTGGCTCGCGCGCGTCAACGAGCGCTGCGAGGTGGCCGGGTTCGCGCGGCACGTCGCGACCACCCGCGGCGCGGCGCGCCAGCAGCAGGCGCTCTTGCACGAGCTGTGGTTCTCGCTGGCAGGCGTGACGCCGCGGGCGGTCGCGTTCGAGAACTCGACTGGCGCTGCGGTCGGCCAGGTCTTCGCCGATGACGGCGCGCTGGTGCGCACCACGCAGCAGTACGAGCGGGTGTTTCTGCCGTCGATGAACGGCGTGCAGGTCAAGCGGTCGCGCCTGACGGTGAAGCGGGGCGATGGGCCATGGTTCGACACCATCGAAGGCGTCGAAGAGACCTCCGTGCCTGGCGTCATCGAGAGCGGGCGCGCGGTGCTGAAGGTCGGCAAGCGCACCTTCGAAGAAGCGGTGCTCACCTCGGCATCACGTCATGAAGCCGACTACGTCTGGCAGAACCTGTTGGGCGCTGCACCCGACGGTCACCTTCGTGCCAACAGCATGCCCGAAGACCACCGCCAGCGAATGGCAGCGATGCGGCCGCTCTCGTTGTCGACCGCGCTCGACGGCATGGCGGGCACGATCGCGACCGGCGCGAGCGTGGACCAGCAGTGGCGTGATATGGCGGCGTTTCTCGACGCGCACCCAGAAGACATCAACGACTTCGCCGAGGTGGTGGTCACCGAGTTCCCCGCGAATTGGAAGGGCGTGGGGTACCTCGCGCTGTCGCACACCGAGAACGTGGAAGCGCGCGAGCTGCTGCTCACCGTCTTGCGCGAGCGGAACGCGCCGACCATCGATCGGGTTCGCGCGAGCCTTGCGCTCGTCACCCGCCACGACGTCGGCCTGCCGCTGGCGAAGGAGTTGCTCGCCGAGGCGCGGCTGAGCGGCGGCACGAAGGACCAGCAAGACTTCGGACACCAGGCGCTGCTCTTCGCGGGAATGATGTCGGGCCTCCGCCCCGAGGAAAAGCCCATTCAAGACGAGGTGCACGGCTCGCTCGCCGAACAGCTCACGCGCCCCTCGTGGCAGGAGTTGGTGCCCGTCTATGCGGCGATCGGCAACACGGGCGATCTCTCTTTTCTCCCCGACATCGACCGCGCTTCGCGCCACCCCGACCCCGACTGGCGCGCGGTTGTGCCCATTGCCCTGCGGCGCATGCCGCTCGCGGGCGTTCGCGAGTTCGAGCTGGGCTGGCTGCGCCGCGAGACCAGCCCCGACGTGCTGCGCGAGCTCTTCATGGTCATTCACCGCCAGTACCAGGATCTCGGCAAGACCATCGACGATGAGCTGGCCACCGAGGCGGTGAATTACCTTCGACGTCAGCCGCACCTGCTCACGCGCCAGACGTTGCTCATGTTACTCGAGCCCTGGGTGGCGCAGCGGCCCGACGTCCGCGCGGCGTTCCGCGACCAGCTCAAGATTGAATACGAGGCGACGACGGGCATGTTCGCGTTCGTCGCCTCTGCGCTGTCGGAAGAAGACGTCGAGGCTGCGCTGGCGACGGTCCCCTCGCTGGGAGATCAATACGGCACCGTCTCGGCGACGCCGCCTTCTTCTTTCGGGGTGCCGCCCGCGGGTGGTGTGCCGTCGACCTCGGTGGTGACGCCATGAGACGCGCGCCGTTCTTCGCCGTGCTGGCGGCGCTGGCGTTTTCGGCCTGTCCGCCCACGCAGCCCGACCCCGATCTCGGCGACGCAGGCGAGGAGCCGGTGGTGCCATTCGACGGGCCGACCTCCGCCTCGGGCGTGCCCGACTTCTTCCCGCCGTACGATGCGGGCGATGGCCGCATCGACTCGGGCGTCATCGGGGTCGACCTCACGTGCTGCGAGACGAACTTCAACATCTCGGACCAGGAGCCGGCTGATGGCGTCGGGGTGCTCCGCATTGCGTTGGGGAAATTCCACGACGGCGTCCCGCTCGCGCGTGACGGCGGTCGCTGGACTGCCACGGCCTGCTTCCCGGTGAACCAGTCGGCGGCGTACTTCTACGAGTTCACGTTCGATGGTGGTCTCGTCGACGCCGGAAACCGCGAGCTTGATGACGGCGGCATCGAGGCCGTCGAGCTTGGCTCGACTATGGTGACTCAACGCGCCAGCGGGGGCGAGCCGTCGTTCACCGACAGCGAAGGGCAGATGTTGAACTTTTACCGCGCCGTCACGAGCTGCGAGGGTCTGGACGGTTCGGTTCCGCTGCCCTGAGCGAGCCGCGCGACCCCACCGCACGCAGGCTGCGAACAGGACCGCGGCGAGGAACCGCGGGGCCCGGCCATGATGGGGTATGCCCAAGTAGGACCCCGACCCATAAGGCCCACCCTCGAATTTCCACTCGCCTCAAAATCAGGGAGCTACCCTCGGCACCGCATGTTGCCAGCCGAGATCGTCGTCGCCCGTCTCGCGGAGCTCCTGGGCCCCGCGGCGGCGCAGAGCACCTTCAACACCTTCTGCAAACGCACTGTCGGAGTGAAGCCCGAGAACCTCACCGCCGCGCAGATGCCGCTGGTGATTCCGTCGCTCAAGCCCCTGCTGTCCGTGATGGTCGGCGTGGCGAAGGCCGACGCGCTGATCGCCAAGCTGCTCGAGGAACTCAAGCGATGAAGTCACCTCTCTACCTCGCGATTCCCCTCGGCGGCGCGCTGCTGCTTGGGCTGGGCTACTCGCTGGCCGGCGAGATCGTCGTCCGCTCGCTCCTCACCACCGAGAACATCATCGCCTTCGGCGCCGCCACCCTGGGCTCGCTGCTGGCCGCGCGCGCGTTCGGCAAGGGCGACTACCTGCGCACCGCCTGGGCCCTGATGGCGCTGTGCTACGCGCTGTTGCTCGTCGACACGTCTCTCTTCGGAGCCAGCAACTCCGCCGTGCAGCGCGAGGTCTCGACCTTCGAGGCGCTCACCAGTGGAACCCTCACCATCACCGCCAACCTCGTCACCATCATCTCCCTCGTGCTGGTCGCGCGGGCGTGGCGGGTGGCCGGGCTCGATCTCCAGGTCTCCCGCGGCGTGCTGATCGGCTCGATGGCGATCGCCCTCGTGGTGTCCTGCGCGATCGTCGGTCACGGCGTGCAGGAGAGCGTCACCGCGCTCGCCAATGGGAAGCTCGATGGCATTCAGGGGCTCGCCTCCTCGCTGGGTGACGTGGCCTCGACCGTGCTGTTGATCCCGCTGCTGCTCACGGCGCTCTCACTTCGAGGAGGCTCGCTCGCCTGGCCCTGGGCGCTGCTCACCGCGAGCACGGCGTTGTGGCTCGGCGTCGATGCGATGGCCCTGGTGACAGATGCCCTCGGAGTCGCGCCCGCGACCGTGATGCCGATGGAAGAGGCGTGCCGGTTTGGCGCCTGCCTGTTTCAGCTCACCGCCGGGCTGGCGCAGCGTGACGCCGTTCGCGCGATCTGACGCGTTGAGTTGAGCGACCCCACCGCTTCCAGACTAAGGATGGGCCCATGAAGCGGGGGCCGCAGGGCACGTGGGTCAAACGAACTGAGATCGACGCGCATCGCGCCTTCGTCCCGCACCCGCTGCCGCCTCACCCGGGCATCGATCTCGCCTCACTCGCCCCCGCTGCGGAACGCGCCAACCGTGCGCTGGGGCGCCTCGACGGGGTGGCGATGATGTTGCCGGACCCCCGGTTGTTCCTCTCGTTCTGCGTTCGCAAGGAAGCGCTGCACTCGTCTCAGCTCGCCGGCGTGCAGGCGTCGCTCTCAGACCTGCTCCTGGCGGAGCTCGGCGCACCGACCGAGGAGCTGCGCGAGGTCGCACGCTGCCAGCAGGCTTCCGAGCACGCGCTCAACCTGCTCCGCGGTGGCCTCCCGCTCTCCGTTCGTTTCATCAAGGAAGTCCAGGACGTGCTGGTGCCGCCCCAACGCCCGCCCTTTGGCTTCCGCCGCGCTCCGGTGTGGATTGGTGGATCGTCGCCGGCGAATGCCGTCTTCGTGCCGCCTCCGTTCAACGAGGTCGCGCGCTGCATGCTCGAGCTCGAGAACGCTTTCGAGGATCCCTCCGTGTCGGCGTTGATCCGCGCGGGGCTGGTGCACGCGCAGCTCGAGACCATTCACCCGTTTCTCGAAGCGAATGGACGGTTGGGGCGAATTCTCATCACCACCATGCTCGTGCGCGAGAAGGCGCTCGGCGAACCGTGGCTGGGGTTGAGTCTGTATTTCCGTCAGCACCGGCAGCAGTACGTCGACCTCCTCATGGGCACCCGCGAGACCGGTGACTGGGAGGCGTGGCTCGAGTTCTTTCTCAACGCGATTGAGGTGACTGCCGAGTACGGCCACTTCACCGCTCGCAAGATGCTGGCGCTCTTTGCCGAGCACGCGGTGCTGTTGGGACGAGTCAAGGCGCCCGCGAAGAAGCAGGTGTTGGCCGTGTACCAGCAACTGCAGCAGCGGCCGATTTGCGATGCGAAGACGATTGCGGTCGCGGCGGGGTGCGAATTCCGGGGCATGCCGATCACCGATTCCGACGCATGCCGATCAGTGATTCCGACGCATGCCGATCACCGATTCCGGCGCATCCCGATCGCTGA
>JAYVNA010000399.1:0-14726 GCA_043758715.1 Archangium sp. | reverse complement strand
AACGCGCGCAGAAGGAGCAGTTGCTCGAGTGGGCCGGCCGCGACTTCTGGGGTTGGGACCGCGAAGACGCGCACCGTTTCTTCATCGCCGGAGGCGGCACCGAGTCTCAGTTCGAGGCCGGCTGGGCAGTGCTCCGCAAGGCGGCGCTGCAGGTGGCCGCCGCCGTGCGTGAAGGGACCGAGGAGATCATCGGCACCGGCGTCTTCTTCCTCATCGCGGGGCGGAACTGAGGGGGACGAAGGACAACGCCGCCCCGAGATAGGTGACGTACCGGTAGTCGCGAAGAGCCGTGGTGGCACGAAGGAAGCGCCGTGGAAGTTGCAGACGCCGCCGGGCACCTCGGCGTTCGAGGCGTACCGCGATGAGACGCTCGACCCGCCCGCGTTGGTGGTGAAGGTGGGCAAGACCGAGCTGCGCTACCAGCTGCGCTGCCTCGACGACCTGGTCGCGATGCTCAAGAAGCACGGAGACTGGATGCCGCTGGGCGGCGCCGACGAGCAGAAACCTGCCGCGGAAGGCACGGTCGAGGCCGGGGGCCGCTCGCCCAAGAACCCCGTCAAGGGGTGGTACGGAATCAAGAAGGGGCTGCGCGGCCGGTTCGGCGTGTACGTGCCTGCGGTGCTGGAAGCGCTGGGCCTGGTCGAGCTCGAGCACCTGCCGAAGAACAATCGCGTTCGGGCGAAGTGAGACCGGCGCTGAGCCGGCGAAGCGAGTTCTGATTTCGGCTCGAGACGGGATCTGCGAATCGAGCAGGCGCCATCGCCGGAGTGCAGAGCTCGCGAAGGTCTGCATCATCGATGAGCGTCTGCGCTGGAGCGTTCAAGCGCAGCGCTGCGTCGTCGATGGCTTCATGGCTGGCGAGAATGAAAGCGTTCGAGCCGAAGGACGGGACCACCCGCGAATAGACCCGCGCCACCAGCCCAGCCTCCTTGACGCTCGCCGCGATGCTCGAGACTACCGAGGGGAAGAGCAGGGACGATGACTGAATGCCGCAGCGTCCTCCGGGCTCGAGGTGCTGCCGTACCTGCTGCCACGTCTCCAGCGCGAAGAGACTCGCGAGCGATGGAGTCGAAGGATCGGGAAAGTCGACGATGATGGTTTGAAAGGTGCGCTGCTCGCGATCGAGCCATTTCAACGCATCTTCGATCACCAGTTCGAGGCGCGAGTCGCGGAAGGCCTCGTTGCTCAGCCCAGACAACGAGCTGTTTCGAACGATGCGCGGCACCGCGGCATCGAGCTCCACCAGGGTCAGCGCGGTCACGCATGGGTGGCTCAGGACCTCGCGCGCGGCCATGCCGTCGCCTCCGCCGAGAATCAACACGCGGGTGGGGGCGTGGCTCATCGCCGGCCGCACCAACGCCTCGTGGTAGCGGCGCTCGTCATCGCTCGAGAGCTGGCGCTTGCCGTCGAGCCAGAGCCGGGTCGCGGTCGGGGTGCGTGTCACCAACAGCCGCTGAAAGCGCGAGACGTCGTGCGCTTCAGTCGACTCCATCAGCCCGACCGCGTCGACGAGCCTGGGCGAAGACAACACGCCCCACATCGGCCCGCCGAGGCTGCTGGCGAGGAACAGTCTCGCGAGTCGACGTGCGCTGAGATCGGTCGTCTCGAGGGCGTTTCTCCACCAGAGCACGATGCCAAGTGACCAGCTGAGGCCCAGCATCAATGCGATCGGTCCTGTTGAGATCGACGCGCTCGCGACGGGGCCCATCACCAGCGCGGCGCGCAGCGGGCCCGGTGGCGCCAGGCTGCCCCGAAGCGGCCACCACGCGAGCAACACCCACGAGACGGCTCCGCCGGCGAGGAAATACGGCCCCTGCACCCCAAGCTGAGCGAACACGAATGACCAGAGCAACGTGTGCGTGACGCCCCCGAGCCCGACGGCAATCGCGAGTGCGCTGCGCGAGGTCTTCCGTTCCGCTGCCATTTGCCGTGATGATGCGGGAAGCGGCGAAACGTTCAATCGGCGCTTGGGGGTTCCGAACCGAATTGAGTGATCACATTTCGTTTCTCGTCGGCGTCTCGTTCTTCGTCTTGTTCGCCGGGTGGCAGTTGGTGACCCAGTTGCGTTTTGCGGAGCAGCTCCGGCGGGCTCGAGCTGATTGGGAACTCGCGCACTTTCAAGGCGTGGCGTTCAGCGGTGAATTTCCGACGGTGCGAATCGAAACCCCGAAGGTGGTGTTCGAGCAACGCGAGGCAGTGGGCGCCAAGGGCTCGGTCTTCTACGTGCAGGTGTATTCCGCGGGGGCTCCGAAATTTTCGATGGTGATCGAGCCGCGGGCGTTCCGTTTTGCGTGGGGCTGGTTTCGCCCCGCCTTTCAGGCGGCGTTTTCGGTGTCGAATGAGGTGTCGGCTCCGCTGCAAGAGGCGCTGCTCGCGGCCAGGAACGAGGGGCTGCCGATTCGCATCGCCGGTGGCGAGTTGGTCGCGTCACTCAATGGCGTGGCCACCCCCGAGCAGGCAAAGGCGCGCATCAAGCTGGTCGAGAACGTGGTGGCGCTCCTGGGCTGATTCCCCCTAGAGAAGAACCATGACGCCCCGAGTTTCCGTTCGACGCGACGAAGCGCTTCCCAAGATGGCCTGGTACGCGGTCATCGATCGCCGCGCCAACACCGTCGAGATCGAGTGTGGCCGCTTCGTCGAGATCGATCCTTCACCGTCTCCCAGTTGGGTGGCGGCCGGCATGTGAGACGGCGATTTCGCCAAGGGTGATTTCCACCAGAGCGAACACGTCTACGGCAGCGGCCTGCGGGTCGACGGTGATGAGGTGGTGGTGGTACCCGCGCACTCGACGGTCGACCGCTGCGTGTACGCGCGTGACGGCCACGTCTGGCACGCGTCGAACTCGATGGTGGTGTTGCTGGGCCGCATGGGCGCGCGGCTCGACCCGGAGCGCGATCACCGCCTCTGGGGCGAGAGCATGTGCTTCGGGGTGAACAACTACCTGCGCCAGTTCAGCGTGGTGCACCCGCGGCTCTCGGTGATGAGCCAGCTCATCTTCGAGGCGATGCACATCGGCGCCGACGGGCAGGCCTCGTACCGGTTTCACGACAAGCCGCACGAGTTCAAAGACTTCACTGACTACGTCGACAAGTTCCGCGGGGCGCTGACCCGCATGTGGAAGAACGCGATCGATCCCCGCCGCGCCAGGCCGATGCGGGCGGTGGGCAGCGCGAGCCGCGGGTACGACGCCAGCACCGTGCTCGCCATCGTGCAGCCGATCGTCGGCAAGCAGATGATCAGCTGGACGGCGCAGAAGTCGAACACCCGCGTTCCCGAGGTGGTGCAGAAGCTGATGAAGCTGAACCTGAGCGATGACGACGGGTCGGAGATTTCGGCTCGGCTCGGCGCGATTCCCCGCTTCCTCGACCTCGACTATTCGAAGATCCCCCTCGAGCTGGAAGCCTGGTGCTGGGCCACCGCCCAGATCTCGCCCGAGCTCGCCTTCCACGCCCTGCTCGCCGAGGCCGATTCCCACGACGTACCCACCGTCTTCTTCGCGGGCCACGCAGGCGACGGGGTGTGGGAGCTGGGGCTCTCCGACATCATGCAGACCGGGCAGATCATTCGCGGCGCCCAGAGTGGCTACGCGTTGATCGAGGCCCGCAACCGCTACGGCGTGGTGGAGTGCAGCGCGCCCTATCTGTTCTCCCGCAGCGTCGCCTCGATGCACCGGGTGTCAGCGGGAGAAGAGATGGCGCCCTGGCAGCTCAAGAACGGCTACGACCGGCCCATCTGTCGCCGCATTCTGGAGGAGCGTGGCGTGCCTCGCGAGGCGTTCGGCTTGGGAAAGAAGGCCGTCGCGCACGACCAGGAATCGCCGCAGGGCGAAGAGCTGCGAAAGCTCTTCTTCGATCAGTCGAGCTGGTCGGCGCTCACCGAGTCGGTCTACCGGGGCGTCAACCTCGGCCTCTACTTCGGAGGGCGCAGTGGCTCGTTCGTGAAGCACCGCGGCAACCGCGCGAAGATCGTCTGGTCGGGGCGAGGTGACGCAAAGCGCGTGCTGTCACGCTGGAAAGATCTCCAGCGGCACACGTTCTTGCTGACAACTGGCTGGCTGGCAGATCGCTACTCGCGGAGCTGAATGAAAATGGTAGGGGCCGCAACGGATGCATCCCCCCGTGCTCCTCACCATGCCCGACTATTGCGGGACCCTTGCGGCCGCGCGCTGCCTGGGTCAGCACGGCTACCCCGTGTGGATGGCGGGCGACACCGCGCGCGCACCCGCGATGCACTCGCGTCACGTGGCGAAGACGCTGCGCTGTCCTCCGCTGAGCAACCCGCCGGCGTTCCTCGAGTTCTTGCTCGCGGTGGGAAAGGCGAACCCGGGGTTGGTGCTGTACCCGACCTCCGACGACCTCGCGTGGTTCCAGGCCGCGCACCAGGCTGAGCTGTCGAAGAATTTCCGCACCTGGGCGCCTGACGTGAAGGTCTACGAGACGCTGCTCGACAAGCACCAACTGCTCGCGGCGTGTGCGCGGGTGGGGCTGGGAACGCCGCGCACGCTCAGCCCGACGAATGAAGCGGAACTCGCCGACGCGGTGCGATTGGCGCCGATGCCGGTGCTGCTCAAGCAGCGCACGCAGGTGCTCTCGAAGACCAATCACAAGGGCGTGCTGGTCAGAGACCGCGAGCGCCTTGCCGATGAGTGGCGTGCGTTTCGGCGCGACAACCGGCACGGCGACGCGCTCTCACCGCACTTGCCCAACGCGTCGGAGCCGCTGATTCAGCAGTACTTCCTCGAAGGCGTGTCGGGGAGCCTGCAGGTCTCGGGGTTCATCTCGCGCGACGGGAAGTTGTTCGTGGCCCGCGCTGCGAAGAAGTTGCTGCAGCGGCCGCGCACGCTGGGCATCTCGTTGTGCCTGGAGGCCACCGAGCTCGACCCCGCGCTCGCCGAGAAGATCAAGGCGCTGTGTCTCGAGGTCGGTTACTTCGGCGTGTTCGGCATCGAGTTCTTGCAGGTCAAAGGCCGCGCGCTGCTGATCGACTTCAACCCGCGCTACTACCACTTCATGGCCCTCGACATCGCGCGCGGCATGCCGCTGCCGCTGCTGACGACGCTCGCCGCGCTGGGGGAAGAAGCGCGGTTGGCTGACGCGGTGGCGCAAGCCCAACACGACCCGAAAAAGGTCGACGCCTTCACCTATGCGTTCCAGTTTGGCGAGCTGCTGTTGGCCCAGACGTTGACCGGAACCATGAAGGGCGCGGAGTCACTGCGCTGGTGGCGCTGGTATCGCGCGCATCGACACACGATGGTGGACGCGGTTCGTGACGACGACGATCGCCGCCCGGCGTTGGTGGACGACGCGTGGTCGGCGGCGATGCGCGTGCGGCACCCGCTCACGTTCGTGAAGCGCGTCGCGCTCGATCGCTGAAAAGACGAAACTGAAGTTGCACTCGCCTTCGCGCGCGGGTGTTCTCGCAAGCGAGCCCATGAAGACATTTCAGGTCATCGCCGCGCTGTGCTGTCTGTCGCTCCTGGGCTGTCCCTCACCGACGGGCGCGCAGGGTGACCCGGGCCCCCAGGGACCGGCGGGCGCACCGGGGGCCATCGGTCCTCCCGGCGCCAAGGGTGACAAGGGCGACAAGGGCGATACCGGAGCGCCTGGCTTCGATGGAGCAGCGGGACCGCAAGGCCCCCAGGGAGCGCAAGGTGCGCAGGGACTTCAGGGCCCCGCCGGAACGGTGCTCGTCGTCGATGGCGGCGTGATCACCGGCCCCGCGGGCGCGTCGGTGCTCGTGACCACCATCACCGCGGGCGGCGCGACCTGTCCCACCGGTGGCGTGCGCATCACGCAGCTCTCTGACGGCGGCCTCACCAACGTCTGCAACGGAGCGCAGGGACCGCAAGGTGTGCAGGGGCTCGCCGGACCGCAAGGCGTGACCGGCTTCGCGCCCACCGCCACCACGCTCGCGAACTTGAGCCCCGCGTGCATGACCGGTGGCGTGCTCATCACCATCGCCGATGGCGGCACCTTTCCCATCTGCAACGGCGCGCAGGGGCTCCAGGGCCAGCAGGGGTCTCAAGGAACGCAGGGCATCCAGGGAATGACCGGCTCCACCGGCGCGCAGGGACCCATCGGTCTGACCGGCGCCGCGGGTCCCACGGGCCCGACAGGTCCCGCCGGTCCGCAAGGCAGCGCGGGCGCGGTGCTCTATCTCGACGGCGGCGCGGTCGTGCTCTCGGCAGCGCCGTACGAATTCGCCGGCTTCACCCCCACGGCGTACACCGGGGATCTCGGCGGCTACCCGGGCGCGAATCAGAAGTGCGCGGCGGCGTTCGCGGGCTCGTACTTCTGCACCATCGCCGACTACGACCGCACCGGCACGCCCATCGCCCCGCCCACCAGCGCGGGCGCGTGGATCGACTTCGATCGCAAGGTGTCAGGGGGGCGCGCAGACAACTCGTGCTCGCTCAGCGCCTCCACCGCGTGGACTTCGAGTTCGAACTCGAACCTGGGCGCCAACTTGAATGCCACGGGCGGGTATTACGGGACGGTGAACTGCGCCAACACCAAGCCGCTGGCCTGCTGCCGCGGAGGCGCAGCGGCCGTCATCTTCCGCGGCTTCACCACCGCGACCTTCACGGGAGATCTCGGCGGCTACCCAGGGGCGAACGCGAAGTGCCAGACGCAATATGCCGGCTCCACCTTCTGCACGATCGCCGATTACGACCTCTCCAACACCACCGCGGCGCCGCCCACCAGCGCGGGCGCGTGGATCGACTTCGATCGCAAGGTCTCTGGAGCGCGCGCAGACAACTCGTGTTCACTCAGCGCGTCTACCGCGTGGACCTCGAGCTCCAACTCGAACCTCGGCGCCAACTTGAATGCCACGGGGGGCTATTACGGCACCGTCAACTGCGCGAACTCGAAGCCGCTCGCCTGCTGCCAGAACCGATGAACCTCGAGGGGACCTGGTACGTGCTGGCGACCAACTTTCCCATGTGGACGAAGGGGAAGCGCACGCGGCCGCGGTTCATCTACTCGAACGTTCGCTCGGTGAACGGCGCTCAGATCTTCGATGACACGGTCGCGTATGAGCAAGGCGGCCGCACGAAGACCATCGTCGGGGTCGACACCCAGCAGTCTGATGGGAGCTTCGTGTGGCGCGGGCGGGGCTGGCTCGCGTTCTTCAAGAGCCGGTGGGAAATCATCGCCGTCTCAGGTGATGAGCAGTGTCTGGCGATCTCGTTCACGAAGACCTGGGCGACGCCCGCGGGCATCGACGTGATGGCCCGCACCGGGGACCTGAGCGCCGAGGCGTATGCCGCGATGCTCGCCCGCATCGGCAATCCCGTGCTGACCCGGCTCTGAGCTCAGTGGGCTCTCGAGTGTTCCCGCTCCGCGCGCGCCGCGGCGAGGTCTCGTGGTTTTCGCTCTGCCCGCGCGTGCGTTCGGGCCACCCGCTCGACGGGGTTGGCCAGGGCCGCATGCGCCGCCGCCAGCCGCGCCACCGGCACCCGGAAGGGGCTGCAGGAGACGGAGTCGAGCCCGATGCGGTGACAGAACGCGATGCTCTTCGGATCGCCGCCGTGCTCACCGCAGATGCCGATGTCGAGCTTCGCGTTGGTGAGCCGACCCAGCCGCACGGCCATTTCCATCAGCTTGCCCACGCCGTCCTCATCGATCGACGCGAACGGGTTCTCCGGGAGAATGCCCCGCTGCAGGTATTCCGAGAGGAAGCCCGTCTCGGCGTCATCACGTGAAATGCCGAAGGTGGTCTGCGTGAGGTCGTTGGTGCCGAAGCTGAAGAACTGGGCGCGCTCGGCGATTTTATCGGCGGTGAGCGCCGCGCGGGGAATCTCGATCATCGTGCCGAACTCGTACGAAATCTGCGTCTGGCGGCGCTCCATCACTTCCTTCGCCGCGGCTTCCAACATCGTCTGCTCGACTTCGAGTTCGTTGGCGTGCGCGACCAGCGGAATCATCACCTTCGGCAGCACCTTGACGCCTTCGCTCACGCAATCGCACGCAGCCTCGAAGAGTGCGCGCACCTGCATCGTCACCAGCTCAGGCATGTGAATGCCCAGCCGCACGCCGCGCAGGCCGAGCATCGGGTTCTCTTCGTGCAGCGAGTCGACCGCGAGCAGCATCGTCTGCTTCTCGTGCAGCTGATCACCCAGCACGCGCGCTTCACCATCACCCAGCCGCAGCCGCGTCTCGAGCTGGGCGACCTCGTGAATGAGCGTCTCGCGCCGCGGCAGGAACTCGTGGAGCGGCGGGTCGATCAACCGAATGGTGACCGGGTTCCCGTTCATCGCCCGGAAGAGCCCAGCGAAGTCAGCGCGCTGCAACGGCATCAGCCTGGCCAACAGCGCGTCACGCTCGCTGCGCTCGTGGGCGAGAATGAGCTGCTGCACCAGCGGCAGGCGATCGGTCTCGAAGAACATGTGCTCGGTGCGGCACAGCCCGATGCCCTGCGCGCCCAGGGTGCGCGCGCGCTCGGCGTCTCGCGGGTAGTCCGCGTTCGCGTAGACCTTGAGCCGCTTGAACGAGTCGGCCCAGCCGAGCAGCTCGAGCAGGGAGGGGTCGTCGAGCGCGGGCTGCCGCGTCTGCAGCGCTCCCAGAAAGATTTCGCCGGTGGTGCCATCGATCGACACCTCTGCACCCTCGCGCAGCACCTGCCGGGTCGCGGTCACCGTCGCTTCGCGTTTCGCCTCGTCGACCTCGAGCGCGGTCACGCCCACCACTGCCGGCTTTCCGAACTGGCGCGCCACCAGGGCTGCGTGACTGGTGCGGCCGCCGCGGCTGGTGATGATGCCCTTCGAGGCGAGCATGCCGTGCACGTCGTCGGGCTTGGTCTCGGCGCGAATCATGATGACGTCGTGCTTCTCTTTGGCGAGCCGCACCGCCTCGTCGGCGTCGAAGCAGAGCCGGCCCGTGGCGGCGCCCGGTGAAACGTTGAGCCCCTTCGCCAGCAGCCGGTGCTCGGTGCGCGCGGCGTTGACCGCCTCCGGGTCGAACTGCGGGTGCAGGTAGAAGTCGACGTGCTCGGGCTTGACGCGCTGCACGGCTTCCTTCCTCGTGATGCGCCGCTCGTGCGCGAGCTCGACGGCGATGCGCACGGCGGCCTGGGCGGTGCGCTTGGCGTCGCGGGTCTGCAGCATCCACAGCTTGTTCCGCTCCACCGTGAACTCGATGTCCTGCACGTCGCGGTAATGCGCCTCGAGCTTCCGGGCGATCGCCGCGAGTTCCTGCGCGACCTCTGGCAAGTCAGTGGCGAGCGCGGAGATCGGCCGGGTGGGGCGGGTCCCGGCGACCACGTCTTCACCTTGCGCGTTGAGGAGGTAGTCGCCCTCGAGCACCTTCTCCCCGGTGGAGACGTTGCGGGTGGTGGCGACGCCGGTGGCGCTGCCTGCACCCAGGTTGCCGAACACCATCGCCACGATGTTCACCGCGGTGCCGAGGTCGTCGGGAATGCCGGCGGCCTTGCGATAGTCGCAGGCCCGCTTGCCTTTCCACGAGCGGAAAACGGCCTCGGTGGCGAGCTGCAGTTGCTCCATCGGGTCCTCGGGGAAGGGGCGGCCTGCGTGCTCGAGCACCAGCGCCTTGAAGCGGCCGGTGATGTCTTCGAGATCTTCCGCGGGGAGATCAGCGTCGTTGTCCACCTGGCGCTTCGCGCGGAACTCGCTGAGCACCGCCTCGAACGGCGCCTCGGGCACGTCCATCACCACGCCGCCGAACATCTGCACCAGCCGCCGCGCAGAATCCCACGCGAAGCGCGCGTCACCCGACAACTTCGCAAGGCCGAGCGTCACCTCGGGGGTGAGCCCGATGTTGAGCACCGTGTCCATCATGCCGGGCATGGAGAACTTCGCGCCCGAGCGGCAGGAGACCAGCAGCGGGCGTTCGGGGTCTCCGAAATATTTGCCCGAGCGCTGCTCGAGCTTCGCGAGCGCGACCTGCACCTGGGCCCAGAGCGACTTGGGCAAGGCGTCGCGCTTCAAGTATTCGCGGCAGGCTTCGGTGGTGATGGTGAAGCCCGGTGGCACCGGCAACCCGAGGCGCGTCATGTCGGCGAGGTTGGCGCCCTTGCCGCCCAGCAGCGCCTTGACGTCATCCCAGGTGTGGGTGGTGCGTTGAACTTTGTTCAGCTCTTCAAGCCCGTAGACCCAGTTCTTGGCGACCATGCCTGAACAGGCTGCAAAAATCGGGTGACGCGCTGCGCGGGGGCGCATCACCGCGAAGGCCGCAAATCCTGCAGGGCGCGCTCAGGCGACGCAGGGTCCGCGCAAGCGGTAGGTCAATTGCAGCACACCTGCGCTTGGTCAACGCGGTTCACAAAGCCTCCCCAGTCCCTGCCAGAACGATGACCATGAGCGGCGCGCACGTGGTCCTGGTCATCGACGCCACCGCACCGGTGGGCCCTGTGCTCGAGTGCGCGCGGCGGTTTTCACCGAAGCTCACGCACCTGCACGTGGTGGCCCTCGAGGGTGAGCGGGGCCGCCCCGAGCTGGAGTCTCTGCTCGCCACCCTCGAGGACTCGACCCTCGAGTTCACCTTCGAAGAGTCTTCCGACGCCGCGCAAGTGGCGCTGGCCGCGCATCGGCATGGCGCGTCGTTGGTGGTGGTGGGGCCCTGGCCCAGCCGATCGCCGCAGGCGCGCGCGCTGGCGGTGTTGCAGTGGGTGGCCCGCTACGACGTGAACGTGTTGGCCGTCGGCACGCGCTTCGAGCGGGACCGGCTGGGGAGCGGGCGGGTGTGCGTGGCGCTCGACCCGGCCTCGATCGCGCTCGCGGAGACGGCCGCCGCGGTGCGTGAGTTGGCCCGGGTGCACACGGTTTCCCTCCTCACCAGGACCAGCGCGCACGCCGCCACCGAGCCCACGTTGCACGCGCTCTTTCCCGGCCATCAGCTCGAGCTGGTGCCGCTGGGGGAAGCGCCGCCCGAGGCGTTGGCAGAAGAAGCGCGCGTGCGCGGCGCGGAGTTGTTGGTGGTGCCGAGCGTCGATCTCTCGGCGACCACGTTGATGAGCAGCATCTTCTCGGGGCAGGCGCTGGGCGACGCGCCGGTACCGGTGTTGGTCCTCCGTCACGATGCGTCGACGACCGGCCTGTTCGCGGCCCGGCTCTCGGCGACCGACAGCGTGCGCTTGCCCGGCCAGCCGGTGCGGGTGCTGCTGGAACGTTCGACGGCATTGGGCCGCTCCGCGCTCCACGAGGGCGAGACGTTCCTGGTGGTAGGCGCGGAAGATCGGGGTCCACTCCCGCACGACAACGGCGTGGTGAAGGTGCCTGATGAGTGGATTCAGCCTGATGCACCCGCGCTGGCCTTGAGCGCGTCGGGTTCTCCCACGCCGATGGCGAGCGTGCAGTTGCTCGGGGGCCGGCCGCTGGCGCTGCTCGACGCCCGGTTTCCTCTGGACTCGCTGGGCGACGTCGAACCCTTCGCCGTCGATCACACGCTGGTGCTGGTGCGCCTGAGGGCTGGGCAACCGCTCGAGTCGGTGCGCGCGCACTTCGACGCGGTGGCGCCGTGGGGTGCCCCGGTGCCGCTGCTCGATGCCAGCGCGTTCCTCGACGACAGCGGCGCGGGCGACGTCTCGGAGCTGGCCGACGTGGTGCGCCTGCAGCGGGTGGGGCTGTGTTTGTTGGCGGCGGGCGCTCCGGTGGCCGCCGTGATCGCGGCCATCGGGCCCGCACCGCGCTCCGAACATCTGACCATCTGGACACCGGCTTCGCTGCAGACGCGCAGCCCGACCGCGCCGCTGAGCAAGCCGCCCGCGCCCGTGAAGAACGAGGAGGCGCGCTGGCGGGTGCTCACCGAATCGACGCGCGTCGAAGGCCATCGCGTCACCTTGCAGCTCGAAAACAGCGCTGCGCGAAAGCACCTGATCGCCGCCATCGATGGCGCGAAGGAACGCGTGCACCTGCAGAAGTACATGGTGGATGACGACGCCGTGTCCGAAGAAGTGGCCGGGGCGCTGCGGGCCGCGGGCGGGCGGGGCGTGCAGGTGCGCGTGCTGGTCGATGCGCTCTACAGCCTGCACGGCGCGTACGGCACCCGGAACCCCGTGCTCGAACGGTTGGGCGCGTCTGCGGGCGTCGAGGTGCGGGCCGCGCAGCCGCTCTCCGGGTTGCCGCACGTGGTGGACTTGAAACAGCGCAACCACCGGAAGATCAGTTGCATCGATCGCCGCTGGGCGGTGGTGACCGGCCGCAACCTCGGCGCTCCGTACTACCGCGGCTTTGGTGAACTCGAGCTGACGCGCGCCACCAGCTTTCACGACGTGCCCTGGCTCGACGCCGGAGTGGCTTTCGAGGGGCCGCTGGTGGAGGCGGTCGATCGTTCGTTCCTTCAGGACTGGCAACGCGCGGGCGGCGCGGCGTTCGAGATCTCGCCTTCGCCTCCCGCGGGCCCGATGGCGTGCCGGCTGGTGCTGCACCAGGGGCTCGAAGACGCGCACACGCTCGACCTGCAGCTCGAGCTGATTCACACGGCTCAGCGCCGGCTGGTGATGATGAACACCTTCCCGCTGGTGCTCGAGCTGCAGCGCGCCTTGATGAGCGCGGTCAAGCGAGGCGTGCGGGTGCAGTGCCTGTTCGGCAGCGTGCGGCCGCGGTGGGGTGATGATCAACCGTTCGGCCGCGGGGCGCTGCGGACCCTGGCCGATGAGCTGGTGCGGGCGCGTATGGGCCCCGTGCTGCGCGCGGGCGCGGAGGGCTATCAGTACTCGGTAGCGGCCAGCTCGTTGGGGCCGGTCTTCACCCACGTGCACGCGAAGCTGATGGTGCGTGACGACGACACCGTCGCCGTGGGGAGCGCGAACACCGACGTCACCTCTGCGTACTGGGAAAGCGAAGCGGTGCTGGTGGTGCATGACGGGGGGTTTACGCGCGACACCCTGGAGGCCCTGGAGCCTTTGATGGCCTCCGCGCGCCCGGTCGACCTGCGCACGCCGAGTTGGAGAGAAGTGGAAGCACGGCGCGAATGGCTGAGCCGCAACTGGCCCACGCTCTTTCCGTGAAGGTCTCTCGCTGCGCTCCTACGCCCCATTCCATGCTGGGGCGAGGCGTCATGACGCAGCGCGTGTCACCGGCATGATGCGTTGAAAAGAAGAAAGCGACGGCGCCTCGGAAACCTGCGCGAAGCTCGGGCCGATACCCCAAGAGCGACTCGCGCGCGGCAATACCGCCGAGCACAACCGCTCAATTCAGAGGCTTCATGGTCAGCCGAACCAGCAGCACTTCATCGCGCAGCACCCACGCCACGCACGCGAAGACGACGCACGCGAAGGCCACACACCCGAGGGCGAAGACCCACGGACACCCCGCCCAGGACACCTTCGCGAAGGCGAAGAGTCACGTGAGGGCGAAGAGTCACGTGAGGGTGAAGACCACGCGCACGGCCGCGATTGGCACCACGGCTGCGCGCCGCAACGCCCTGGTGCGGCAGATGGCTACAGCTGCGAAGCGAGCGGGCGTGCCGGCCGAACTGCCCATCATGACCGCGCTCGTCGAGAGCCGCTTCCGCAACCTCAACTACGGCGATCGCGACAGCGTCGGCATGTTTCAGCAACGCAACGCCTGGGGTAGCCGCGCGGCGCGCATGAACCCTTCCCGCGCGACCGAGATGTTCCTGCACGGTGGCGCAGGCGGTCAGCGTGGCGCCGTGGCCTTCAAAGGCCGCTTCGCGAACCAGCCGCACAACGCGCAGACGCTCGGCCGCTGGGCTCAGGCCGTTCAGGTATCGGCGTTCCCGACCCGCTACGCCAACGAGTACAAGAACGCGCGCGCGATGCTCCACGCCGCTGGCGTCGCCGGGTATTGAACGCGGGGCCGGTCGGGCAGAGATGGAGTGTCGAGTCGATGCTGGTACATTGCGCAGATGAATGCACCGCGCGCAGAAGTCTTGGCCTTGGCTTTGGGCGAAATTGATCTCGAGACGTTCGCCGCTCGAAATGGAATGACCCCCACAGAAGCCGAGGCGATGCGGGCTGCCTTCGTCGAAGGCCTGAAGACCGGCTCGGGCCGCGCGCCGCGCACCTCGAAGTTTGCCCGCTGGGGTCTCATCACTGCACTGGTGGGTACGGCCGCGTTCGCGCAATTGGTCGTTTTCCAGGCCGACACGCCGGCCCAGGCGTCCGAGGTGAACGCGAACTTCAACCAGCTCAAGACCTGGCTCGAGACGAAGGTGGGCTCGACGGCGAATGCAGGCGTCACCGCGACGAGCGTGAGCGCGACGACGCTCGCCGCGACGACGAGCGTGAGCGCGCCGACTGTGACCACGACCACCGAGACGGTGAGCGGCACGCTGACGGCGAAGACGGTTCAGGTGAACGAAGACCTGACCGTGTCGCGGAACCTGACGGTATCGGGCACGGGCGGAAACACGATCCACGGCTGCAAGGTGCGCGGGCTGAACGGCCAGTACGTGGCGACGTGCGGGGCCGGCGAGGTCGCCATCAGCGGTGGCGGTGTCTGCCCGTTCCCCGGCGATGCGTACGACATCGTCTCCAGCCTGCCGTGGAACAGCGCGGTCAACGCCGTCTCGACCATCGGCTCGATGCCCGACTCGTGGCGGGTTGTCTGCCAGATCTGGGGGAGCAACGGCAACCAGGTGCCGCCCGTCAGCACGTACGTGCTGTGCTGCAACCAGTAAGCGGGGCGCCACCCCGTTCGGGTACGAGCCGCGAAGGAGCTGAGGGAGCTCGAGAACGCGACGAATTTTCAACCGCCCTCGCCACCTCGTCCGGTGCTTCCACCTGTGGAAAGTGCGAACGCTCCT
>JAYVNA010000398.1:0-4942 GCA_043758715.1 Archangium sp. | reverse complement strand
AGGTAGATGCAGGGAAGCCGGTTCTCCTTCGCGATCTCCTGCGCGCGGAGGTGCTTCTTGACCGTCACCGGGTAGTACGTGCCGCCCTTCACGGTGGCCTCGTTGAAGACGATCACGCACTCGCGGCCCGCGACGCGGCCGATGCCGGTGATCACGCCCGCGCCCGGAGCGCCGTCGTCGTACATACCGAAGGCGGCGAGCTGGCTGAACTCGAGGAAGGGCGTACCCGGATCGAGCAGCTGGTTCACGCGCTCGCGGGGGAGCAGCTTGCCGCGCGAGGTGTGCTTCTTGCGGGCTTCTTCACCGCCCCCTTCGGCGATCTTCGCCACCTTCGCCTTGAGGTCGTCGACGATCTTCTGCATCGCCGCCGCGTTCGCCTGGAACTCCGCACTGCGGACATTCAACTGACTGTCGAGGGTCGCCATATCGCCGCGCGGTCATACCGGAGGCGTGTACGGCAGGCATGACCGATTTACGGATAACCGTGGCGCGCGCTATCGATGGCGGCGAGCGCCGGGCGCGCGTCGTCTTCGCGATCGAAGTAGGCCGCGATGCGGAGGTCGCCAAGTCGGCCCACCACGAAGGCGTAAAGCGCAGCGGCTCTCCCGTCGTTCGCGTCTTCCTGCAGGCGGTAGGTCAGCCACGCCAATTCCCCGCGCTGCTCGGAGCGCAACTCGCTCGCATCGGCAGAAATCTCTCCGCGCAGCTCGTTGAGGCGGTCTTCAAGGGAGGTCGCCGACACCTCCTCGGAGCGCAGCCAGAGCGTGAGGACAGGACGCCAGAGCACGTGACTTCCGTCTTGGAGCCTGTGGCGGAACGGAGTCGGTACTTCGACGCTCCATCCATTGGCAATGGAGACGGTGCCCTGCACTACCGCCCACCCTGCAGGCAACCCGGCGGTGGTCGCGTCGGGCTCGGAATCTCGTGCCTCAACGAGGGTTCCAGCCACGCGATCGAAGCGCTACCCGGGGAGCGCGTAGAGGAACATCGAGCCGACCTGTTTCCCGATCGACAATGATTCGGTCGCTCGCGATGCACCCGCGAGCTTGAAGATCTTTTTCAAACGGCTCAGGGTACAGCCAGCTGAAGCTCGCGCCATGCGGACCGTGTGCCTCGACGCTTTCTGCAAAGCGCCGGCGGGAAGGTGGTCAAATCGGGTTCACGCAGCATCGCCCGACTCGAGCAGGCCCCTCTCAACGACCTCCCCTCGCGCAAGTGATTCAAGCTTCGACATTCAAGATGGGTTTGTTGCGGAACACGCACTGAATGCTTGAAGCGGCGTGATTTGGAGGCGTTCGTTCAACTCGGCGCCTTCTCTGTATGTTCCGCAACATTCGCCCCAAACCGGAGCCCGTTCCGGTTTCGGTCAGATCCGACCACCACGAAGCTGAGTCACCCGAGTGACGGGAGCGCGGCTCGAGAGGGCAACTCGGGACGAGAACCGCCGCGAGACCGGATCGCCTACGCCCCTCGAGGCGCTTTTCATGCAGTCACGTTGGGCGCCCTCATGGCTCGCCACCCGCCCGTCGACCACAGCGCCCACACGACCAGCACCGGCTGAAAGAAGAGCCGCACCAAGCGCGCCCGGTCGGTGTCGAGGCCGAAGGCGCTGATGCCGTGGACGTACTGATTGATGTTGCCCGGAAAGACAGCCACGAAGAACGCGGCGACGACCAGCCCGACCACCACCCGCCACCGCCCCAGGAACACGAGCGACGCGCCCAGCGCCAGTTCCACCACCCCAGAGGCGACCACCACGAAGTCGCCATCGAGTGGCAGCCAACGAGGCACCTGCGCGAGGAACTCCGTGCGTTGAAACGTGAGGTGTCCCGTTCCGGCCAGCAGCAACCCGGCGCCCAGCGCGAAGCGGGCGATGGTTCGGAACAAGGAGGTCGGCGGCGCAGGGGCAAGGAGTCGATTCATTGTGCGCAATCGAAATAGGTCGAGAATCAGTTGTGCGCAATCGAATCTGCGCTTATCTCTCGCCGCATGAGTTCACGGAAGGCTCTCACGCTGCCGTCACCCCGCGAGCTGCTCGCGCTCGACGCGCAATTCTGCTTCCCCCTGTACGCGGCGACGAACCTCATCTCGCGCGTCTACCGCCCGCGGCTCGCGCCGCTCGGCCTCACCTACCCCCAGTACCTCGTGATGCTGGTGCTCTGGGAATCAGAGACGGTCACCGTGAAGACCCTCGGGCAGCGGCTCCTGCTCGACAGCGGCACGCTCTCACCTCTCTTGAAGCGCCTTCAGGCGCAGCGCCTCGTCACCAAGCGCGCCGACCCCGAAGACGCGCGGCGGGTGGTGGTCGGACTCACCGCGAAGGGCCGGGCGCTGCGCGACGAAGCGGTGAAGGTGCCCGAGGCGCTCGTGTGCCGGCTCCTCGCCGAAGGTGGCGCCGATGCCGCCGTGCGCATCGAGGGCCTTCGCCAACAGCTCAAGCAACTCGTCAACACCCTCAGCCTCTCTCTCGAACCCAAGGAAGTACGACCGTGAGCCTTTACGACATCGAAGTACGCACCATCACCGGTGAGACCAAGAAGCTCGCCGAGTTCGCTGGCAAGACGATGCTGATCGTCAACACCGCGAGCGGCTGCGGCCTGACGCCGCAGTTCGAAGGCCTCGAGGCGCTCTATCGCCGCTTCAAGGACCGCGGGCTGGTGGTGCTCGGCTTCCCCTGCAACCAGTTCGCCGGCCAGGAGCCGCTCGACGAGAAGGGCATTCAGTCGTTCTGCAGCCTCAAGTACGACGTCACCTTCCCGATGTTCGCGAAGATCGACGTGAACGGCTCCGACGCCCATCCGCTCTACGTGGAGCTGAAGAAGGCAGCGCCGGGAATCCTCGGCACCGAGCTCATCAAGTGGAACTTCACGAAGTTCCTCGTCGACGCGAAGGGCAACGTGGTCGAGCGCTTCGGGCCAAAGGAAGAGCCAGAGCAGATCGCCTCCAAGGTCGAGAGCGGGCTGCCGACTGTCTCAGCCTGACCTCTCTCGCCCCGGATCAGTGTCGAACTCAGGGATAGACGCGGAAGCGCTTGCCGCCACAGCGGTAGGCCCCAAAACCACGCCGATCGAGCGTCAAGACGTCGAGCACGCCGCTCTCTTCAGCAAGGGCGGCGAGCGTTCCGTCGACCAGGTCCATCGGCACGTCTGCGTAGCGGGCCATCAGTTCGACCGCACGATCGACCCGCGGGTTCGTCGGGGCGGCGACCAGCGTGCCCACGGAGCGCAGCAAGCGCCAGGCTGACCCAAAGGCGCCTCGTTGCTTGCTGAGGAGGTGTGCGGTCTCGACGAGCACGCCTTCGGTGCTGAGGAAGGGCCCCGTGAGGGCTCTGACGTGTCCCGCGGGGCCTCTGGATGACCTCTCGTTTCGAGAGGGAAGGCCGCGACGAGGTCGAGCGGACACAGGGTGTGGACGGGCAGCCACGAGCCGCGCGGCCCGCGACCGTTCAGTCGCGACTTCGACCGTTCACGCCCGGGCCACCCGCTTGCACAGGCAGTCGCGCCATGACTCCTTCCATGACCCCATCGATCGCGCTCCCGGCCCCCCGGCCCACCTTCGCCGACCGCCTGCGACCCCACCGCGCCCAGCTGATGCTCGGCCTCACCCTGGGCCTCGGCGCCGAGCTCTTCCTCGATGGCGCGAACTACGGCCTGGGTCACGCGCTCTTCGCGATCCTGCTGGGCACCTTCACCGTGATCTCCGCCGGCAAGGAAGCCTGGCAGTCCGCCGGAGCCCATCGCTGGTTGCTGCTCGGCGCGGTGTTGCTGCTCGCCTCCACCATGCTGCATGACGCGGCCTGGCTCTCGACCCTCTGCTGCCTCGCCGCCGCCCTGCTGTACGCACTCGCCCTCCAGGGTTGGAACGGAGAACGAGACCTCGCCACCTTGCGCACGGGCCAGCTGCTGGGCGCGCCCTTCAAGACCGCCGGGCAATCGCTGTTCGCCGGAGCCCTCGTCACCAGCCGCCAGCTCGAGCACGCGAACGTCAACTCGACCTTCCGCAAATACGGTCCCGGCGCGCTGCGGCTGATGGTGATCGTATTGCCGCCGGTCTTCGTGCTCACGCTGCTGCTCTCCTCGGGTGACGCGCTGTTCCGCGCCCGGCTGGAGGCGATCGAGAAGACCCTCTTCGGCGTTCCCCTCGAAGGCTTCGCGCGCGGAAGCTTCGTCACCTTCATCGCCGGCCTCTTCCTCACCGGCTGCCTCGCGCTCGCGTCGCGCCGCCGGGAAGACGTCGAACCCAGCGCCCCCAGACGGTCCCTGCGCGCCTTCGAGAGCTTCGCGTTGCTGGGCACCCTCACCTCGCTGTTGCTCTTCTACGGGCTGACCGCCACCCCCTGCGCGCTGGCCCCCGCCTCCTGTGATCTTCCCGAAGGCGTCACCTACGCCGACGCTGCGCACGAAGGTTTCTTTCAGCTGCTGTTCGCCGCCACCGGCATCCTGCTGCTGCTGATGGCGCTGCCGGCCCGCACCCAGCTCGACTCGAAGAAGTCGCAGCTCACCTTCACCGCCCTCGCCACCGCGCTCGTGCTCGCCACCATGCCGATGCTCGTCTCCGGAACCGCCCGCCTCTGGCGCTACGAATCGATCTACGGGCTCACGGTGCTTCGCCTACTCGCCTACGCCGGGCTGGGGCTGGTGGCCGTCGTGCTCGCCTGGCGCGCGCTCACCCTCTGGGTGCTCGCCGAGACGTTCGTCGGGGGCGCGATCGCCTTGTGCACCACCACCCTGCTCGGCCTGGCAGCGCTCTCACCCCACGCCTACATCGCGAAGCAGAACGTGCAGCGCGAGAACGTCGACGTGGCCTACCTCATCATGCTCTCCGACGACGCCCTGCCCGCCCTGCTGGAGGCGCAGGATCGGCTCCCGAACCCGAGCTACGTCGTGCTCTCGGAGGTCCTCGCCTACCGGGCCCAGCGCCTCGGAGCGGCCGAACCCCTTCT
>JAYVNA010000397.1:0-4952 GCA_043758715.1 Archangium sp. | reverse complement strand
TCGATCGCGCGGATGATGGTGTTGGAGACGAGGCGCGGCTTGATGCGGTCCGACTCGACGTGGCCCAGCTCCTTCAAGATGGCAGCGCCAGCGGCCTGGACCTCGCCCTTGTCTTCGCTGTGCAGCTCGAGCATTCCGTAAGCGCGCTCGACCACCAGGGTCGCAGGCTGGGCGCGCGTCTGCTTGAGCGCCACGTCCATCAGCCGGTGAATCGCCATGCCCGGCGCGATCTCGACGAACAACGACGCCACATAGGGCACCGGGAAGTATCCACGGCACGTGGTGGCGATGTGGGCTGCGAGCTGCGGCTGGAGGCTATCGAGGAAAACGTACGTGCGGAGCGACGTAGACAAAGAGAGCGTCTCCCAAATGTCGGGGCAGAAAGTGCCGCGAAGTGGCGCGGTTGTAGAACCCAGTCCTTCCGTTGACAAGCACTGCGTACACAGCCAAACGCCTCGGACTCATGGTCTTCGCTCTGGCGCTCAGCAGCTTTCTGTCAGCGAGCCCGGTCTGGGAGCCCGATAAACCGCTCGTTCCCTGGTTCGTTCCGCGCACCTTGACGCTGGGCGTCTTCATCAACCCGCCGATGGTCAGCCCCCACGTGCGCCTCGGGTGGGAAGCGGCGATCTTGAGCCAGCCGCGCAACGATCTGATCTGGCTCTTTCAGCTCGGCACCGGCGGTGGGCTCGGGGTGCCTGCACCGATGGTGACGCACTGGCAACACACGGTGCTCGCGGGCTTCGGCTACCGCAGCGATCACGCGGTGCTCCACTGGGGCTTTCACGTGGTCTCAGGGCCGCTCTGGTACCTGGCGAACTACCGCCCGGGCTCCTTCAACCAGTTCGAGAGCCGGGTGGTCGGATACATCGAAGGCCACGTGCAGCTGGGCATTCGCCTGGCCCCTCACTTCAGGCTGGCTGTCTATTTCGGTTACGCCTCGCCCTTCACCTTCAACCAGCGCTTCCCCGGTAACACCTACGTCGGCGGCGTCGACACGGGCGTCGTGCTCGACTGGCGGTGATCATGTCAGGCCTGGTCGATCTCCATCTGCATCTGCTGCCCGGCATCGACGACGGCAGCAAGTCCCTCGAGGAGACGCTCGAGATGGCCCGCGCGCTCGTCTCGCTCGGCTACACCCACGCCGCGCCTAGCCCGCATCACCGCGCCGAATACCCCTCGCGCGATCAGGCGCTGTGTCTGAGCAAACTCGAAGAGGTGAGGGCGGCGCTGCACGCGGAGTCGATCGCGCTCGAGCTCTTCGTCAACGCCGAGAACTTTTTTCTCGACGAGACGCTCTTGCCCAGCCTCGGCACGATCGCCTCGCGCACACTGGGCGAGGGAAGGGTGTTGCTGGTCGAGGCTCCGTACCAGGGACCGCTGCCCATGCTCACCTCGATGGTCTTTCGCATGAAGCTCAAGGGCGTCACGCCGCTGATCGCGCACCCCGAACGCTGCTTCGAGTTCGAGAAGAAGGGCCGCGCCGCGGAATTGGTGCAGGCCGGGGCGTTGTTGCAGCTCGACATGGGCGCGCTCATCGGGCGGTACGGCAAGGCGGCGGAGAAGCTCGCCAGGCAGTTCCTCGCAGACGATCTCTATGCGGTGGCCGCGACCGATCTGCACTCGCCGGTGAACGCGAAGGCCTGGGTGGGCGACAGCCTCAAGGCGCTGGAAAAAGCGGCCGGGGCGAAACGCTATGAGGCGCTGGTGAAGACCCGCCCGGCGGCGCTGCTGCGGGGCGTGACCGAGTGAGTGGCCGTGCTAAGGGGGGCGCTTAAGTGAACAAGTGGCTCAAATTCGGGCTCGGCCTCGCGGTCAGTGGCGCCAGCATGTGGTGGGCGCTCAAAGACGCGAACCTGTCCGCGACCTGGAACGCAGTGGTCTCCTCGAGCTGGGCGTGGACCCTGTTTTTCTACTTCTGGGTGCTCGTCCTCATTCACGTCTTCCGCACCCTGCGCTGGGGCAACCTGCTCTCGGGCATCGAGCAGGTGCCGTTCTCCAAGCTCAACGAGGCCTCGGCGATCGGCTTCATGATGTTGGTGGTGCTCCCGTTCAGGCTCGGAGAATTCGCCCGCCCGTTCCTGCTCGCCGAGCGCTCGAACATTCGCCGCTCGGCCGCCATGACCACCGTGGTGCTCGAGCGCATCACCGACATCCTGGTGATCGCGTTGCTGCTGCAGGGGCTGATGTTCGTCCTGCCCGCCACCGCGCCCAACTACGGGATCATCAAGAAGGCCGCGATCGCCATGTTCCTGGTGTCAGTCGGCGGGTTCTCGTTCCTGCTGGTGGCGCGGTGGAAGCACGAGCTCGTCAACAGGCTCATCCGCAAGGTGTTCGGCGTGCTGGGGCCCGTTCGCGCAGAGAAGGTCGTCGCGATCGTCGATGGCTTCGTGGGCGCGCTCAAGCAGCTGCCTGACCGGAAGAACTTCGCCCTCTTCCTGCTGTGGACGGCGCTGTACTGGGCGGTCAACGGCGCCGGGATGATGTTCTTCGCGAACGGCTTTGATTGCTCCGGGGCCGCCGGGTTGGCCTGTCTGCCGCTGCATCTGAACCTCTACCAGGGCTACTTCCTGCTCTGCGTGGTGATTATCGGCATGCTGATCCCCGCGGGGCCGGCCGGCGCTGGCACCACCCAGGCCGCGTTGATCGTCGGCATGCAGGTGTTCTTCGCCGATGACGTGGTCAATTCCAGCGGCGTCGCGTTCTCGATCGCGTTGTGGGTCGTGCAGGTGGTTCAGCAGATCGCCTTCGGGCTCTTCTTCCTGCTGCGCTCCAATGGCTCGTTCTCAGACCTCGCCGGCAAGCTCAGCGCCGAGCAGGCCTCTTCGCGTGACGGGAGCCCTTCATGATCGGCATCGACTGGGTGGCCGTGGTGGTGCTGGGCGCCGCGTGGGCGTTCTCGAACGTGCGCACGGTGCCGCAGTCGGTTCGCCACTGGGTCTTCGCGCTCGCCTGCTTCGGCATCGCGGGCTACCGGGTGTGGCGCGGCGCCACCCAGGGCATCAACCTGCTGTTCGTAGTGATCGCCGTGGTGATTGGCCTGCAGTACGCGGTGCGCGCCCTGCGAATGCCCAAAGGGCAGTGACTTCCAGCTCAGCTCTTCTCGAGCTGACGCCGCACCGACCAGTACCGCTGCTGCGCGACCAGGTTGAGCGGATCGATGCGCAGCGCATCGGCGTAGGCTTCCAGCGCTCTGGCCATCTGCTGCGCGGCCTCGAGCGATTGCCCGGTCTGAATGTTCCCCAGGCTCTTGCCCGCGATGCCGGGGTGGGTCTTGAGGAAGCGCCCGCGCACTTCTTCCAGCTCGACCACCGAGACGCCCGCGCTGATGCACCGGGCCACGCCCTCGAAGTTGCCGCGATGGGCGTCGTGCTCCAGCCGCTTCATCGGCTCGCCCAGGGTCTTGCCCACCTCGTCGAGGCGCGCGCGGGCCTGCTCGAAGGCCTTCTGCTGCGTGGTGGACAGCGAGCGTTCGGCCAGCCGCTCGAGCGTGCGCCGGGCGTCACGCACCCGATCGCGAATCGCGTCGAAGGGGGCGGCTTTGGAGATCGCGAGCATCGCGTACGCATCGGCCGCGCGTTCAGCGGAGTAGCGCTTGAGCACCTCGGTCACCTCGGGGTCGTCCTGGCGCTCAGCCAGCGATTCCTGCGGGCGCAGCCCCTTGTGAGCGCTCTCGAGCAGGGTGCGCTGCTCAGCAGACAACGGGCCGAACTGCACGCCGTACCCCGGCGAGAGCTTCCACTGCGCGGCCTGTTCGGGCGTCACGTGGTGCACCACCTGGGCCTCGCAGGTCAGGCCGCCGAGATCGGCAAAGCTCAACTTCACCCGGCTCAGCAACGGCGGCAACGGGCCCGCGGTGCAGACGATCAGCCCCGCGCGCGTCACCGAGCTCGAAGGGAACTCGCCCAGCCCCTCGCCGTTTTCCGCGGAGACCGCCACCCGCAACACCAGGCCCTGGGCGGGCGTGGGCGCAGACAGCGCAGAAGGGGAACTGGGCGCCGCCTCGGCGGGGGGAGGGCGCACCGCCGACGTGCCACCCCCTGGCGTGACCACCATCTGCGCCGGCTGCCGCGCGGGAAGGGGGGTGGTGAACTCGAAAATCTCCGAGAGGCCAGCCGCGATCGGCGCCGGGGTGGCGGTGCCGGGCGCGGGCGGCGCGCCCGACGCTTCGAGCACCAGGCTTTGGTCGAGCAGCACCGCCCCCGGCGCGCTTCGAAACGCCTCGGCCAGCTCGCGCGCGGTCTGGTACCGGCGCTCGGGCGATTTCTCCAGCGCCCGCAGAATGGCCGCCGACCAGCCGCGCGAGACCCGGGTGTCGATGCGATGCGGAGCGATCGGCACCACCTCGGCGTGCGCGCGCTCGAGGGCTTCGTTGGAAGGCGCGGTGAAAGGCCGGCGCCCGGTGGCCAGCAGGTACGCGATGGCGCCCAGCGCGTAGATGTCCATGCGGGGGTCGGGCGGCGCGCCCATCGCCTGCTCCGGAGCGCGGAAGTCGGCCGAGCCCAGCCGCGCCACCGCCCGATCGATCGGCTCTTCACCCTTGATCGGTGGACCCATCGACACGCCGAAAGGCAGCAGCTTGGCGACGCCTTCCTTCCTGTCGTTGAGCGTGAGGAAGATGTTCGACGGCTTGAGGCTGCCGTGAAGAATGTGGTGCTCGTGAGCGGTGGCCAGGGTGTCCGCCACCTGCGCCAACAACCGCAAGGCGGCGTCGGCTGGAATGCGCGAGTTGGCCACGTCGAACAGCGTCTCGCCCTGCAGGTACTCCATCACCACGTAGGGGCCCAGTGACGGGTCGTGATCGAAGTCGAACACGTTGACCACCGTCTCGAGCGCGATCTGGTTGGCGAAGCGCGCCTCGAGCTCGAAGCGTCGGCGCACCGCGGTGTCTGCGGCGTGGGTGCGATGCACGACCTTGATCGCCACGTTGAGCCCCGTGGCCAGGTGGTCCGCCA
>JAYVNA010000396.1:0-14762 GCA_043758715.1 Archangium sp. | reverse complement strand
CGCTATTCGTTGCCGACCATCAACAGCGTCGGGGGCTGGGCCATCAAGTTCTTCGGTGGCTCCTTCTTCATCTTCATCGGTTCAGACATCTGGAAGGTGGAGCGGCGAGGCCTCGACCGCACGCGCCCAGAGCCGACCATTCCTCCCGTGCGCGTGCTGGTCACCCCGGGGCGGGACATCGTCGGCGCGGGCGTGTCGACCTGCGCGCCCACGCAGTAGCGGATTCATTTCGCTACCACGCCGCCCATTTCGACGAAGCGCTGCAGCGCGCGCTCGAGCGCCATCGACTTGAGCCGCTCGTCATCGAGCTGCGCCGCCAGCTCCTGAACCTCGCTGCGCAGGCCCTCGTCGGCCCTGGCCACGAGCTGTTCCTTGAGGGCGCGCACCTCGGCGTCGAACTCGGCCTTGAGCGCAGCGGAGCGTTGCACCTCGGCTTCGAACTCTTCCATCAGCCTCACGACCGCGTCTTCGCGGAAGCTGGTCTGGCTGGCCTGGGAGCGCGCGGCCTTCAGCTCGGTGGCGAGGCGGGTGGTGGTCTCGTGCAGGGTCGCCAGCTCGGCGTCACCTTGGGCCAGCCGCGCCGCGAGGGCGTCGACATGGGTGCGCAGGGCGCTGCGTTCTTCCTCGAGCCCGTGCACCCGCGCCTGGAGTTCGTGCGACAGCCGCATCAGCACCCCGCATTCGGCCTGAGAGGCCTCGAGCTTCTGCAGCGCGCTCGCCTCGTTCTCCCGAAACACGGCGAGCGCCTCTTCATAGGCCTCGATGGTGCCGCGCGCCTCGGCGAGCTGGGTCTCGAACTGCGCTGGGTCGAGGGCAGGGGGCGGGGTGGGTTGCTGATGCGCCTTCAGAATCTGCTCGAGCGCTTGTTTCGTCTCGGCGTCGACGGTCGAGAAGCGCACCCCGAAGCCGCGCGGCGTGCCGTCGGCCGCGTGCTCCTGGCGCATCACCTCGCCCCGCAGGCGCACCGCGGGTTGCGCTTCGACCGAGAGCTCGACCATCACCTCGGTGCCTTGCGCGAGGGGCTGCCGGCTGCGAACGAAGAGCCCACCCATCGAGAGATCCCGAAGGTAGCTGGCTCGAAATGCTTCCTGGCTGGCCACGCGTACTTCCACCCGCGAAACACGCTGCCGCACGAATTCCCGCCGCTCGATTCCCATCCCGCGCGCATCATCTGAAAAGTCACCCGCATCGAGGAGCGCTTTCGCTGTGACTGAATCTTCATGACGAAGACACGCGTCATCCAGCGGCCCGGGTGTGCTCACTTTGTCACCCGGCCCTTGTATGTCGCGCACGTTCCGACTGAGTTGCGCCCCATGCGTCTGCTCTGCTGCGCCCTCGTGGTGTTCGCCTTCGGGTGTGGGCGCACGCAGGTCGTCCGGTATTCACTCGATGCCTCGGTGGATGCGGGCCGCGACGCGGGGATCGATGCCGGCATCGACGCGGGCGTGGACGCCGGCACCGACGCGGGCCTCCCTGACGCGGGTATCGACGCGGGGCCGTGCCTGCCGCGGCCGGTTCCCCTGTTGCCCGCGGTCCCGACGGTGATGTTCGTCATCGATCGTTCGGGCTCGATGCAGGAAGACCTCGACGGGCGCACCGACGCCGGGGTGAGCCGTTGGCGGCTGCTGCAATCGACCCTGACGATGGTGCTTCCGCCGCTCGACGCGAAGGTGGCGATGGGCGTGCTCATCTACCCGATTCGGGCCGACGCCTGCGCGGCGCCCACCAGCGTCGACCTCTCACCGGTGCTGGGCAACGCGACCCGGCTGCTCTCGTTCTTCAACAGCTCGATGCCGCTGGGTGGCACGCCGACGGCCGATGCAGTCGACGTGGCAGCGCAGCACCTGCGCACCTTGCGCACCGCGACCTCAGCGCGCGCGCTGATTCTCGCCACCGACGGCGCGCCCAACTGCAACGAGGCGCTCTTCAACGACACCTGCGTGTGCACCAGTACGCCGCAGGTCAACCCGAACTGCGACGCGCCGACGCACTGCCTCGATGACGTCGTCACCATTCGACGGCTGCAGTCGATCTTCGGGCAGGGCATGCCCACGTACGTGATTGGCCTGGGCTCGTCGCTCAACCAGTTCTCCAGCACGCTCGACGCGATGGCGGTCGCCGGCGGAGTGCCGCGGCAGGGCATCGGCCCGCGCTACTACTCGGTCGCGAATCAGTCGGAGCTCACCGATGCCTTCAATCGCGTCACTTCGCAGCTGACGCGCTGCACGTTCCTGCTCAACGGGCTCAGCGCGAACGACACCTTCGTGGTGCAGGTCAATGGCGTCGACGTGCCGCAGGGACCCAACGGTTGGGAGTGGCTCAACCAGACCAACGGCGAGCTCGCCCTGCACGGGACCGCGTGTGATCAAGCGGCCGCCGGTGCGCTGGCGACGGTGCTGGTCGACTGTCACTGATCGCGAGCGCCTGCTCGTCACTGATGCGCGCCGTTTCCGGCCTCCGATCGATCACCGCACGCTGAGCACCTCGTCGATGCGCCGGACCAGGGTGTCTGGCGTGAAGGGCTTGGGCAGGAAGGCGTCGTTGGTGATCGAGAACGCGTCATCGGTGTAGCCGCTCATGAACAACACCTTGAGGCCGGGACGCAGCTTCGCCACGCGTTCAGAGAGTTCGCGGCCATTCATCACCGGCAGCACCACGTCGGTGAGCAGCAGATCGATCTTCCCCGGGTAGCCCTCGCACACCTTCACCGCTTCGTCGGGCGTGGAGGCCTCGAGCACCTTGAGCCCCGACGATTGCAGGATTCTGCGAGTGGCCGCCCGCACCATCGCTTCGTCTTCCACCAGCAACACCGTGGCGGCGCGGTGCTGCTCGGCCACCACCGTCGACAGGTGCAGTTCCTCTCCGGCAGCCGCGTCGACGCGGGGCAGGTAGATGGAAAACGTGGTGCCGCGGTTCAGCTCGCTCTCCACCACCACCTCGCCGCCGCTCTGCTTGACCACCCCGAAGACCGTGGCGGTGCCCAGGCCCGTGCCCTGGCCACGCGGTTTGGTGGTGAAGAAGGGTTCGAACAAGTGGCTGCGGGTCTCCTGGTTCATCCCCACCCCGTCATCCGCCACCGAGAGCCGAACCCAGTCTCCGGGGGGCACGGGCGCGGTGGGTGAATCGATCATCGCGCTGCAGTCGACGCTGATGCGCAGGTGCCCACCGCGGGGCATGGCGTCGCGCGCGTTGATGCTGAGGTTGAGCACCACCTGTTCCATCTGAGTGGGGTCGGCGAGCACGCGGCACCCCGGGGTTGCGTCGACGTTCAGTTCGACCTGCTCCCCCAGCAGCCGCTGCAACATGCCTCTCATGCCGGTGACGACCTGACCCACGTCGAGCACCACGGGCTGCAGCACCTGCTTGCGGCTGAAGGCGAGCAGCTGCCGAATGAGGGCCGCGGCCCGTTCACCCGCGAGCACGATCTGCTTCACGTCGTGTTGCCCCTGAGAATCGGGCGGCAGCGCCAGCGAGATCAGCCCCGCGTAGCCGATCATCGCCGAGAGCATGTTGTTGAAGTCGTGGGCGATGCCGCCCGCCAGCCGCCCGATGGCCTCCAGCTTCTGCGATTGGCGCAGCTGGTCCTCGCTGCGGCGCAGGGCTTCCTCGGCGAGCTTGCGATCGTTGACCTCGCGCTTGAGGTCTTCGTTGGCGCGCTCCAACTCGGCGGTGCGCTCTTTCACCCGGCGCTCCAGCGCCTCGTGGGTGCTCTGGAGTTCGCGTTCGACACGCTTGCGGTCGGTGATGTCGACCGAGATGCCCAGCAGGTATTCCGGGTTCCCCTCGGGCCCGAGCACCGGCACCTTCCGGGTGGAGAGCCAGCGGGGGCCTGTTCGGGTGTCGATGGGCTCCTCGGGAATGACCACCAGCTCGCGCCGCTCGAGCGCCTCGCGATCGCGCGCGATGAAGGCCTCTGCCTGTTCCTTCGGGAAGAAGTCGAAGTCGTTCTTGCCCATCAGGTCGGCGCGGCTCGTGCCCAGCAGCGCTTCGCCCTCGCGGTTGAGGCGCTGAAAGCGCAGCTCCTTCGCGTCTTTCACGAAGATCATCGCGGGCACGTGCTCGATGATGTTGTCGAGGAACGCGTTGGCGCGGGCGAACTCGTCTTCCTGATGCTTTTCGCGGGTGACGTCGACGAACACCGAGATCGCGCCGATGACCCTGCCCCCGGCGGTGAGCCAGGGCGCGCCCGAGATGCTCAGGTGTTTGCCCTCGGGCATCGACCCCTTCTTCACGAACACCCGCATCGAGGCCGCGCGCTCCCCCGCGAGCGCGCGCACCAACGGCATCAGCTGGGGATTTTGCGGCGTGACCTCGTCGGGCAACCAGTAGCTCGCCGGCTCGGTGTCTTCGAACTGCAGCGGCCCCAACAGCTCGATGGCGGCGGGGTTCAGGTAGACGTAGCGGTGCTCGGTGTTCACCACGGCGACGCCGTCAGAAAGGCAGTCGAGCACGCTGAGCAGAGCTGGTGCGTCCATCACGCTCCCGTTGTCATTCGTTGACGCGCTTGAGCGCGATCAGTGTGAAGTCGTCCTCCAGGCGGGCCATGTGCCCCTGCACCTCATTCGAGATGTTCTGCACGATGACTTCCACGTCAAGACTCGCGTTCTGGCGCAGTGCCCGTTCGAGCTGTTTTTCGCCGTACATCTGCCCCGCCGAATTGGTGGCCTCGGTGACCCCGTCGGTGAAGAGCAGCACCACGTCACCTTCGCTCAGGGTGAGGCGTTGATCCTTGAGCCGTCCGCGCAAGTCGGCGAGCACGCCCAGCCAGGTGCCCGTGGTGGTGACCACCTCCACCGTGCCCAGCGCGCGCCGGTACACCAGGATGTCCTGGTGCTTGCCTGAGAAGACCAGCTCGTCGCCCCGCAGCGAGAGCGCCAGGATCGACATGTAGCGATCGGTGCCCAGCCTCGAGATGTTTTCGATCAGCACCCCGTTGACCATCTCGAGCATGCGCGAGGGCTGGAGCGCGCGTTCATTGCTGACCGCGGTGTACACGCTGGTCTGCGTCATCATCATGATCAGCCCCGACTCGACGCCGTGGCCCGAGACGTCGCCGATGGAGACCCACAGCTCGCCCTGCCGCGTCTGGATGACGTCGTAGTAGTCACCGCCCACTTCTTCGGCCGGCAGCATGGTGGCGGCCACCTCGTAGCCCGGGAGCCGGCTCACCCGGGGGAGCAACGAGGTCTGAATGCGCCGCGCCACGGCCATGTCGCTCCACAACGCGTCACGCGCCTCGCGCAGCTGCGATCGCGCGCGGAATTCCTCGAGCACCAGCCGCTCGCGGGCGGTGCTGGCGGCCACCGAGACGATGGCGGTGCTCACGAGGAAGTAGGCGTTGTTGATCAGCGAGACGCGCAGCACATGCTCACCTGAAGGGAACGCCGCGTTGAGGGCGACGTAGAGAAAGACCAGGATGAAGCAGTTGATCGCCGCGTGAATCGCGCGCCAGGGCAGCAGCGCGTTGGTGGCGATCATCACCAGGTTGAGCCCCGCGTAGTAGGTCGAGTTGAAGCCCTTGAGGTCGGTGGTCATCAACGCGAACACGCCGCCCGTGATGAAGGAGAACGCGTAGCCGTGCCAGACCGAGAAGCGCGAGGGTGAGCTGCGGCGCACCATCAGGTGCTGCAGCAACACCAGCGCCGTGGCCACCAGGCGATACCCCGCGAAGCGCCCCAGCAGCGCGGGCGGCATCACGAAGAAATCGAGAATGAAGAACACGGGTATGAAGACCACCCCCAGGGCGGTGAGCGTCTTCGCCTGCAGGTGAATGAGCGCCTGAACGTAGTCTTCGAACCGGCTGCCGCTCCGGCTCGCCATCACGATCTCGAATTCGCCGGTGTTCATGGCTTCTTCACCTGCAGGAACATCTGGCTGCCGGTCTCTTCCCAGGTGAGCGCGACCTCGGCGTCTTCCAGCTCGCTGGCCAGCTCGAAGAACTCGAGCTCGTCGCGATGGTAGATGACCCAGTCCATCCAGTACTCCATGTAGACGCGGCTGGGATTGCTGACGTGAAAGTTGCCCAGCAGCAGCGTGCCGCCCGGCGCGAGCAGCTCGTAGAGCTTGCCCAGCACCGCGCGCGCCACCGGCGGGGTGAGGTAGTCGAACAGCCCCATCGCGTAGATGACGTCGAACTGGCCCCAGCGGCGCGACAGGTCGGTGCCGCCGATCAACGTGCGCACCGAGCCGCGCACCAGGGTGGCGTCGAGCCGGGCGCGCAGCCGCTGCTCGAGTTCCATGATGGTGTCGCGGGCGTCGTCGAGGGCGAGCTGGTCCTGGTCGAGCAGCATCAGCTCGAGCTGCGAGAGATCTTCCTTCGTCTGCACGATGTCCTTCAGTTCGGAAGAAGGCCCGCACGCCACCGAGAGCACCCGGGTGGGCACGCCCGCCGAAGCGCAGCGCTGCTGGGCCTGGCGCACCGTGCTGGCGACCAGCTTGCGCCGGCCCCGCACCGCGGAGGCCGCCACGGCGTCGAGCGGGTGGCGATGCATGAACTTCGCGAACAGTGAGCGCCCGCGAAATTCGCGCTCGTAGATCATGCGCATCATCACCGAGTCGCCCGCGTAGCCGCGCGGCTTCAAGTTCGTGCGGGCCATGAACTCGGAAGACAGAATGAGGTCCCACAGCTGCTTGCGGAAATAGAAGCCGTGCCGCTCGTGGTCCTGGCGCGAGAAGTCCTTCACGGTCGTTTCCAGCTGGGTGAGCTGGCGATCGAAGAAGGCGGAGAAGTTGCGGTACTCCGCGCCGATCGCCACCTCGTGCACCGAGGTGCGCACCTCCGGCGGCTCGTGCTCGAGGCTGCGATCGAGCCCGTCGAACAGGCCTCGGTAGACCTGAAAGTCGTAGAGCAGCTGCGAGGTGAAGTCTCGGAAGGCGGCCTGAATGGTGGCCTTGCGGCCCCACACCAGCGGCAGTTGGCGCACCCGCTGGCTGAGCTCGGTGATGCGCCCGTGCTGAAAGAGCTGGGTGAAGTCGTAGACCTGCTCGAGGAAGACCAGGCGTCCGTCGCTGCCCGGGGGCGCGGGCGGCTCGATGAACTCGGGGCCGGTCGCCTCGCCCGCTTCGAAGCGGCAGGGGCCCAGGGTGGCCCGTCGCCCCGCGCACTGCAGCGTGAGCCGCTCGAAGCGCGAGCCGTGGCGCGGCAGTTGTTCGCGTTGATCGAAGCGCACCACCAGCGAATGCGGCCTCGCCTGCTCGACCTTGAGCAGGACCGCGGCGTTCACCGCCTCCACACTGCCACGCACCTCGGCGAGCTCGGAGAGCATGGGTCAGACTCCGCGAATCTCGATGCGTTGATCAGGCGTCTGGAAGACCTCGAGCGCGGTGAAGCTCAGCTCCTGCCATTTGAGTTCCCTCTTGTAGAGCACGCGCACCGTGTTCACCGTGCGCAGGGCGCGGCCCAGCAGGCGAATGATGGGCGTGATGGTCGAGCTGTTCATGTACGTCATCGGTTGAAAGTCGAGCACCACCGGCTTGTTCGCGAGGCGGCCCAGCTCGACCGCGCGGCTGAGCACCGGCACGATGAATTCACCGGGCTCGCGGCTGGTGCTGCGGCCCAGCCAGGTCACCCGCACTTCCTGGGGGTCGTCACGCAGCTCGAGCGTCAGGGCGTTCTGGCGAAAGGTTTGAAAGGTCATGAGGTGCTCCTCAGGCTTGACCACGGTGCACGGCCGAGACCGCGAGGACGTTCTGATCGATGAGAAAAAAGTCGAGGATCGACTGACCCTCGTAGGCGATGCGCACCAGGCCCAGACCGCTCTCCCGGCTCTCCAGCGACTGCGCCGACACTTCCCTGAGGCGCTCGAGGTAGGCCTCGAAGGGGTTCTGGAACCCGCGAATCCACTGCACGGCGCGATCGAGCCGCGCGAGGTGTTCATCGTCGGCCGAGCTCACCGGGCTGCGCACTTCGATGGTGACGGTCGAGCCGTGCACCGTGATGGCGATGGAAAGCGGCTCGGCTGATTCGCGAAACGAGCCGTACTTGGTGGCGTTCTCGATGAGCTCACAGACCACCATCTCGGCCGCGTTCACCGTCGCTTCCCCAAACTCATGCCCCCGCAGGAACGTGACGGCCTGTTCGCGCGCGTGCTCGAGCTCGTCCCATTGAGGGCGAAGGGAAAGATGGAGAAGAGGGTCCATGGATGCTCCGGGGCACACGTGTGGCTCCGCTCATTCTGGGTACTCGGTTGCTCCCCCCCCGCCTCCGTCACCGGCCGACCGCAGTGAGCAGCTTGTGTGCCACGCGCCGTGTCTGCGAAATCGACGGTCCCGAGCGCAATTCGGAGCGCGGGGCCCGCCGCGGCCGTAACTCCTGCGTGCAAGGTCGCTTGAAGCGCGTGGCGGCGGTATCATCGGCCTCCCCATGACCGAGGAAGCGGCGCTCGACCCAGTACTCGTGGCCCAGGTGGTGGAGCTGGACGGCAAACTCGAGACCGCTGATCTCTTCACCTTGCTGGGTGTGGCCGCGGGTGCCGAACCGCAGGTGGTGAAGGCGGCGTTCTTCGCGCTCTCGAAGAAGTTGCACCCTGATCGCTACTTTCGCAAAGACCTGGGCGAGCTCCGGCCCAAGCTCGAGCGGGTGTTCAAGGGGCTCAGCAAGGCGCACCAGACGCTCACCCGCCCGGAGAAACGCGACGCGTACCTGGCGGCCAATCCCCCACTTCGTCCTGCGCCGAAGCGGGTGCCGATGAAGCGGTTGCAGTGGAACAAGGCCGACCTGCAGTTGCTGCCGCTCGACGCCACCAAAGAGAACAAGTGAAGACCGGGCGCGACCTGATCATCGGCATCGACCTCGGCACCACCAACAGCGTGGTGGCCACCGTGGAAGCTGATCAGCCGCTGGTGCTGCGCACGCGCCAGGGCAGCAACCTCACGCCTTCGGTCGTGGCCTTGAGCACCTCAGGCAAGCGCCTGGTGGGGCACCTCGCGAAGCGGCAGAGCACCACCAACCCCACCGGCACCGTGTACGCGAGCAAGCGGCTGATCGGCCGCAAGTTCTCCAGCGCGCAGGTCAAAGAAGCGCTGTCGCGGCTGCCGTACGAGGTCGCCTGCGGCGAGCACGATGACGTGCGGGTGAAGCTGGGCGGCAAGGACATCGCGCTGCCGGAGATCGCCGCGATGATCCTCCGCGAGCTCAAGGCCGACGCCGAGGCGTACGCGGGGGCTCCGGTGACCAAGGCGGTCATCACCGTGCCCGCCTACTTCAACGACGGCCAGCGCCAGGCCACCCGGGACGCAGGCGTGATCGCGGGCCTCGACGTGCTGCGGATCATCAACGAGCCCACGGCGGCCGCGCTCGCCTACGGCTTCGGCAAGATGCTCGAGGGAAAAATCGCGGTGTTCGATCTCGGGGGCGGCACCTTCGACGTCTCGGTGCTCGAGATCAGCGGCGGCGTGTTCGAGGTGATCGCGACGGGCGGTGACACGTTCCTCGGCGGTGAAGACTTCGACAACCGCATCATCGACTGGCTGGCCGCGACCTTCCTCGAGGAGAACAGGGTCAACCTGAAGACCGATCGCATGGCCCTGCAGCGCCTCAAGGACGCCGCGGAGAAGGCGAAGATCGATCTCTCGAACTCGAGGGAAGTGCAGATCAGCCTGCCGTTCGTTTCCACCGTGGCCGCGGGCGGCGCGCTGCACCTGCAGGCCGTGCTGACGCGCGCGAAGCTCGAGGAGCTGACGGCCGACCTGGTGCAGAGGACCATCGACATCTGCGACGCGGTGCTGCGCGAGGCCCGGGTCAAGCCGATCGATCTGCGCGAGATGATCCTCGTGGGCGGGATGACCCGCATGCCCCGGGTGTACGAGGCCGTGCGCGCGCACTTCAAGCGCGACCCGTGCACCAGCGTGAACCCCGACGAGGTGGTGGCGCTCGGTGCGGCGGTGCAGGGCGCGGCGCTCACCGAGGAGCGGCATGAGGTGGTGCTGCTCGATGTCACGCCGCTCAGTCTCGGCCTGGCAGTCGCGGGCGGCTACGTGCGCCGGCTCATTCCACGCAACACCACGGTGCCCACGTCGGTGACCGAGTTGTTCAACACGTCGAAAGACGGCCAGACCACCGTGAAGATCGTCGTGCTGCAGGGCGAGAGTGAGATCGCCCACCAGAATGAGCTGCTCGGCGAGTTCCTGCTGACCGGCCTGAGGGAAGCGCGGCGCGGCGAGGTCGAGGTCGCGGTGACCTTCGAGATCAACTCAGAGGGCATCGTGTCGGTGTCGGCGAGAGATAAAGAGACGGGCGGGGTGCAGTCGATCACCGTCACCGCTTCCGGCGGGCTCACGAGCGGCGAGCTCTTCGACATCATGGATACGCAGGCCGATTACCTGCTCGAGACGCGCTCCACCGACGAGCTGCTCTCTGTGCGCGAAGAACTCACCCATGTCCTGGTCGAGGTGCAGTCGCTCCTACCTCAGGTGCAGCTGGCCACCGCCGGCACCGACTTCGGAGCGGACACCGTGTCGAAAGCGACTCGGGTCCTCGAACAGGCCCGCATCGATCTCGAGAAGGGGACATTGGCCTCGGTGAGGGAGTCCCTCGCGAGACTCACGCGCGCGGCTACCGTCTTTCAGGCGCTCTTGCAGCGGCAGCGCTGAGTATTCGCGGTGGGGCTGTCCTATGCTGGAGACCTATGAACGCCTCCTCGCTTCGGTCACTCGCCCTCCTTGTGGTGGTCTCGAGTTGTCAGTGCGGCACCCCCTCAGTCGATCCTGATTCCGGAACTGGCGGCGGCGCCGGCGGCGGTGCTTCGACCGGAGGCGGCAGTGCTGGGACGGGTGGCGGCGCTCCTGCGACCGGCGGCGGCTCGGCGACCGGCGGCGGCACGGGCGGCGGAGATGATGGCGGCGCGATCGGCGGCGGTGGTGCTGGCGACGATGGCGGTGGGGTCGGCGGCGGCGCTGGCGGCGGCGCTGCAGATGACGGCGGCACGGGCGGCGGTACTGCGACGGGCGGCGGCACTGCGACGGGCGGCGGCACTGCGACGGGCGGCGGCACTGCGACCGGAGGCGGCACTGCGACGGGCGGTGGCACTGCGACCGGCGGTGGCACTGCGACCGGCGGCGGCACTGCGACGGGCGGCGGCACTGCGACGGGCGGCGGCACTGCGACGGGCGGCGGCACTGCGACAGGCGGCGGAACTGCGACGGGCGGCGGCACTGCGACGGGCGGCGGAACTGCGACGGGCGGCGGCACCGGGGTCGATGCGGGCGGAACGCTCTTCTGCGGAGGCATCGGCGCCGCGTGCGCTGGCAGCTCCGATTGCTGCAACGCGCATTGCGTGAGCGGTCAATGTTCGTCGTTGTCCTGCAAGGCGCTGGGCACGGCGTGCCAGAGCGGCACCGACTGCTGCACCGGCGTGTGCAACGCGAACTTCTGCGCCAGCATCCCCGGAGGCACCTGCAAGGTGCTCGGCGATTCCTGCACGGCGAACGCGAACTGCTGTTCCACGCTGTGCGTCAACGGCGCGTGTTCGAAGGCCTACTCCTGCCAGGCCAACGGCGATCGCTGCGCGACGAGCGACGATTGCTGTGGGCGCGCCTGCTCGGTGAACGACGGCGGTGTCGGCACCTGCCTCGTCATCACCGGCGGCGGTGGTGGCGGCTGCACCCAGGAAGGCAACCCCTGCAGCAGCGGAACGAACTGCTGCTCCCGCATCTGCGTTGATCCCGGCTCAGGCGCGACGGTCTGTCAGCCCGCGGGCGGTTGCCGGCTCACCGGAACTTCGTGCGAGAGCGCGAACGCCTGCTGCGGTGGCGGCGTGAACCCCAACGGCTCGGTGCTCTGCGCGGGCGGGCGCTGCGACAACGGCCAGTCATGCAATGGCGTAGGAAACATCTGCGGCGCACCGGTGCTGCGTGACGGCGGCTCGATCAACGCTTCGCAGAACTGCTGCAACGGCATGAAGGAAGTCTGCAAGCTCGACACGGGCGGCATTCCGCGCTGCTACGGCGGCTTCAGCAGCAGCTGCCCCACCGGCTACACCGGCACGGCGCCCTGCTGCATCGACCAGGGCGACATCTGCCAGTTCAGGGATCAATGCTGCAACGACCGCCTCTGCCTCCCCGCTGATGGCGGCGTGCTCCGCTGCACCACGGGCTCGTGCGTGCCGCAAGGCGGCTCGTGCGCCAACGGCGCGACCTGCTGTGCGGGTACCAGCTGCCTCGCCGGCACCTGCCGCCCGCCGATTGACGCCGGCGTCTCGTGCGTCGGCGTCGAAGCCGCGTGTACGTTCTCAGGGCAGTGCTGCTCGAACATCTGCGTCAACGGCGCGTGCGCCCCGCCGACCGTCTGCCAGGGGCAGGGAGCGAGCTGCACCAACTCCGCCGATTGTTGCTCGGGCACGGCCTGCACCGTTCCGGCGGGAGCGACGTTCGGCACCTGCGAGCCTTCGATGTGCGCCGGGCTCGGTCAGACCTGTGCGCTCGGGAGCACCTCTTGCTGCGGCGGCGTGTCGTGCATCGACACCACGACGTTCGCGTTGTGTGGCACGACCGGTTCGTGCATCTGCGCAACGAACTGACCGGCAGTATCGCGCCGCCCGCTCACAGCGATTACAGGGAAGTCGTGAGCACCGACGTCCCTCCAGAGCCGCCCGCGGGGCGGCCCTCTTTCCTGCAGCAGCTTCGCGCGGCGCCGGTCTCGGCCACGCTCTTCGCGATCTGCATCATGGTGTTCATCGCCGCGGAGCGCGCCGGCTCGACGCAAGACACCCGCACGTTGTTGCAGTTTGGCGCGGCGTGGCGCGGGCTCGTCTGGCGGGGCGAATACTGGCGCCTCTTCACCTCGATGTTCCTGCACATCGGCATCGTTCACCTGGTGTGGAACATCTGGGCCGGCTTCAGCTGGACCGCGCCGTTCGAGCGGCTGGTGGGGCCCGTGCGTTTCCTGGTGGTGTACCTGCTCAGCGGGCTCGCCGGCAGCGCGGTCAGCGTGATCGGCCACGACGCGGTCTCAGCCGGCGCCTCGGGAGCGCTGTTCGGCGTGGTGGGCGGCATCATCGTGGTGCAGCGCAAGATGCAGGGCAGCTGGGCTGCGCTGTGGGCCTCCCCGCCGATGCGGCGCAACCTGATGATGATGGCCCTGTGGCTGGCGATCGGCCCCTTCATCGGGTTCGACAGCTTCGCGCACGGGGGCGGCTTGCTCGCGGGCGCCGCGCTCACCTGGACCATGCTGCCGGTGCGCTGGGGAAATCTGGGCGCAGCGATCGCCGGCGTCGCTTTGCTGATCTGGATTTCGCTGCGACCCATTCCGGGGCTGCACGATGACTGGGTGGCCAAGCAGCGCGACGCGGCCGCCCAGGGCCCCTGAGTCATCGGCCCAGGGGCAGGTCATCAGCAAGCCTGTCGATGTCGATGAAGCCCTCGCCGCTGGCCGGGTGATTTCCCCCATGCAGCGTCGCCACCGCCCGTCGTTTGCGCGCCACCGCCCTGTGCCAGCTGTGCCGGGCACGTGCCGGGTGATCGACCCCTGGCGCGGCCCCAAGGGGCTGATTGCTGGGTGAGCGGGGCTGGCGCCGCCGTTGCACTGGAGTCCCCGCAATCCATGACCGCCTTCAAAGCCCACGCGCCCTGGCGCGGAAGAGAACTGAACAGGCGTCGGATCGATGAGGGCCCCTCACGAAGCTCTGACCTCGTGCTCACCCCCTTCCGCTGCGCGGCCCTCGCGCTCTTCTTGCTGGCTGGCCTGCCTGCCTTCGCCCAGGCGCCTGCCGCGCCGGCGACCGCCGAGGCGACCGCGAAGGCCAAGGAGCTCTTCTCTGCGGCGCAGAAGCTCTACAAGGCCGGCCGCTTCGCCGAGGCGATCGTTCGTTTCGAAGAAGCACGGGCGGCGAAGCCGCACCCGATCATCTATTTCAACATCGCCCGCTGCCACGAGCAGCTGGGTGAGACGGGCAAGGCGCTGCGGGCGTACCGCGACTACTTGCGGCTCTCACCGGGAGCGACGGACCGCGACACCGTGAAGGAATCGATGGCCGTGCTGGAGCGCCGCCTGAAAGACACCGGCGTGCAGCAGGTGCTGATCTTCGCGGAGCCCGAATCAGCCCGCGTTTCCATCGATGGCAAGGAAGTGGGGCTGGCGCCCGCCTCGGCCGAGCTGATCGCCGGTGCGCACAAGCTGGTGGTCACCGCCGAGGGCTTCGAGCCGCTCGAGCGCTCCTTCACCGTCGAGCTCACGCGCTTCAGCGAGCAGACCGTCAGCCTTCAGCCGCTCAAGTCCAAGCCCGTCGCCGCGGTTGATGCGCCGACTCAAACCGCTGTCGAGCCGACCGTGGTCAGCAATGGCACGGCGTCCGTTGACGCGGCGGTGAAGAAGATCGACCTGGTGCCCGCTCCGAAGAAGCAGCGCGTCTTCACCTGGGTCGCCGCGGGCACGGCGGTGGCTGCGGCGGGTGTCGGTGTGGGCCTGGGTGTGGCGTCAGCCAATGCCTCTGCCTCACTGCGTAATGCCAGCGCGCCGCTCGACGGGCAGACCGCTCAACGTCTGGCTAATGACTCTGTCTCGCTCAGTACTGGAGCGAACGTGACGTACGCCCTGGCCGGAGCTGCGTTGGTCACGGCCGTGGTGCTGTTCTTCGTCGAAGCGCCCTGAACTTTTTCTCCCAAGATCATTCCCCCACTGGAGTGCATGACATGACGAGCCTTCGTTCCTTCGCCTTGCTGAGCTTCGCAGTGGTCGCACTCGGTTCTTCCTGTATTCCCGTGACCGGTGGCGCTCCGTGCACGAGCACCGCGAATTGCCCCTCGGGTCAGTTCTGTGGCTCGGCCGG
>JAYVNA010000395.1:0-4972 GCA_043758715.1 Archangium sp. | reverse complement strand
TGTTCTCGTCATCGCCGCCGTCGCCGCCGGGCTCTTCTTCGAGCTCGGACACCCGGCCGACCACCAGGTTGCGCGAGTCGCGAATGCTGACCGCGCGTTGGTTGTGCTTGATGAGCTCAGTGAGCGGATCGAGCGATCCTTCTTTCGCGAGTGAGAGCACCGCTTCGTCGACGAGCCACAAGGTGACTTCGCCGCCGATCGGTTTCTTCTGATCGTCGGTGAGCGTCACCACGAAGTCCTGCTTCGTGCCCGGGCGCGCCAGCTCGGGGTGCTGCACGTTGACCAGCACCAGGTTCTTCGTCGCCTCGACCGTCAGATCGATCGAAGAAGCGACCGTCGCCGGCTTGTAGCGCGCGTCATCGGTCTTCCCTTCACCCAGGCGGCCTCGCATCAGCACCACGTGGATCGGCAGGTTGGGCACGAACCGATCGGTCACCGGCACGTCGATGACGGCCTTGCTCCCGCCGATGTCCTTCCAGAGGTACCGGTTGCCCGAGGGTTCCTCGATCACCACCAGCGCGCGGCCCGAAGCGAACGGGCTCTGCACCAGCACGTGCGCGATCTCTCCGGGGGCGTAGCTCTTCTTGTCGGGCTTGAGCTCGAACACGCCGTCGCGCGACTTTTGCCAGGACTGCGGAGTCGAGCCTCCGATGTAGAGGTCCGCCGAGAGCGTCTGCACCCGGCCCAGCTTGTCGCGCGCGAACAGCTCGACCACGTACACACCCGAGTCCGTCACGGGGAAGGCGTACGCGGTGGCTTCGGCGGCGCTGGTGAGGATCTTCTCGGCGACCTGCACGTCTTCTTGATCGGTCTGATATTTCGCCGCGCCCGTCGCGAAGCTCGTCTCGCGCAAGGTCGAGTGCCACACCCGGCGGAAGAGCCGTACGCGGATCTCCTGACCCTTCACCGGCTTGTCGTCGCCGCCCACCGCGAGCACCTCGGGCTTCAGCTCGGTCGCCTTCTCGAGGTAGCGGGGAATTTTCAGGCCCAGCACGAACGAAGGCAGCGCCTTCACTTCGGTGGTGGTGGTGACGGGCTGCTCGTCGGGCCCGGTGACGGTGGCCTCGAAGCGGTACACCCGCGGGCTGCCGTCGAGATCGAGCTGCGGGTTCATGGTGATCTCCGCGGCGCCGTTGTCGTCGAGCTCACCCTGCTGCGAAGTGACGCCCGGTGCTTGTTGAGAAGCCGGCCGCGCGAACTGGGTCGAGTTGGCGAAGAGGAACCCAGGCAGCCCCTTGGGGACCCAGTCGTACGCGCGCTGCGTGACGCTCCAGGCGATCGGCTGGTTCGCCACGTTGCCGCCGGCGTAATAGCGGGCCAGCGCCTTCACCTTGAACGCCTGATCGTTGCGTACGCGCAGCGCTCCGGTGAGCTGCACCTCGAAGGTGGGAATCCGGTACGCCTCGATCTTGAAGCTGCGCCGGGCGAGGAACGACTCGGGGTTCTTGTCGAACAACGAGAGCTGGTAGTCGCCCGTCGGCACGTCGGCTTCCTTGAACGTCGCCTCGAGACCACCCAGCGCCGAGGTCTTCACTGTCACCGGGTACGCGGTGCCGTCGGGGCCGATCACTTGAATGCCGTAGCGCTTCAGATCGGCCGGCACGCGCAGCTCACCGCTGACGCGGGTGCGCACGAAGGCCTTGATGAACACGGGCTCCGTGGGCCGGTAGATGCCGCGCTCGGGGAAGACGAAGCCCAGCGTGGTGTCATTGATCGGCGAAGGAATCGACTTCGACAGCAGCCACGAGAGCCATGAGTCAGAGCTCGACCAGTGATTGTTCGCGAACACCGGCAGGCGCTCGCGCGGGTCGAGCACCAGCACGTCGTCACCCGAGGTCACCGACACCCGGCTGATCGAGTCCCACCCGAGCGGCGCGACGGCCACCCGGCCATCGGCGTCAGTGGTCTGCGTCAGCTCGACGATCTTCTGCGGGTTGCCAGCGAGCCCTTCGAGCTTCACCGTCGCGCCGCGCACGCCTTCGCCTGAGTCGAGCGCTCGCACGTAGAGCACCGCGCGGCCCGTCTCTTCGACCGAGGTGATGGAGAGGTTGGTGATCTGCACGCGCATGTACGCGCGCTCTGATCTCCCGCTAAGCCGGCGCAGGCCGACCAGGTACGTGCCGGGCCGGTTCGCGCCCACCACGTCATCGAGCAGCGGCTTCAAGTCGAGGCCGAAGGTGGTGGCGCCCGACTTGTCTTGCAGGGGGAGATCGATCAGCCGTGACACCAGCGGACTTCCGAGCAAGCGGATGTGCCGCGAGAGCGAGCTCGCGTCGGCGTAGGTGCCAGGGAAAGCGGGGACCGCAGGTTCTTCGCCGGGGAAGGGCGGGTCGGTCTGCTCGTCAATCACCACCGGCGCGTTGGGGAAGGGCCACAGGCCCGCGTGCATCGGATCGACGCGGTACACGCGCACGTCGGCGCGCGCTTCTCCGTAGCCACGCAACGCGAGGGTGCGAGGACCCTTCGCCTCGAGCATCGCGGTGCCTTCCTGCCAGGCGAGGAACGGCGTCTTCCAACCGAGGTGGAAGTACACGTCGGCGGCCTTCACCTCACGCAGGGGACGCTGGGCGTCGTCGCGAATCGGCGCGCTCGAGAGCGAGAGTTTGTAGAGCGTGTCGGGCACGAACTTGCCGACCAACTGCACGCGCGAGCCGTACGACTGGAAGCGAAGATCGGGAACGGAAGGCTCGAGGCGGACGAGCTTGCGCAGCGAAGTGAGCGTCAGCTCGGCGACCGGGGCCGAGAAGACGAGCTGCGGTTGATCGCCGCGGTTGCCGCAGCCCAGCGCGAGATCTTTCGGGGTCGACGCGCCGCCGACCAGCGGGAACACTGCGTTGCCGCAGCGCACTTCGGTCAGGGTGAAGGGCGTGCGCGTCGAGGCGCGGCCCTGCCAGAGCGTGGTGCCTTCGTTGCCGAGCGCGAGGCTGATGCCCACCACCAGCTGCCGGCCTTCGGGCACGTCTTCGTCGAGCGTGATCGTCCAGGTGGCGGGGTCGCGGTGAGAGGCGCGGGGCAGGGGCGCGAGCGCGTAGCTGTTCACCTTGCGCGCGGGCGAGTCACCCAGGCCCGGCAGATCGCGGATCTCGAGCGTGAGCATCTTTTTGAGCGAGGCCACCGGGTAGGCCTGCGGGAAGGTGAGCGTGAGCACGCGAAAGGGGCGCAGACCTTCGCTGCCCGGCGACGGCGACATCGCCGAGGGCGCAGACATCATGGTGGTGAGGACCTTCCGGGCGCCGCCGGCTTCGATCGAAAAGCGCGCGAGGGCGGGCCAGGGCTCGGCGGGGCGGAACTGCAGGGTGCGCTTGTCGACCCAGACGTAGGCGCCGGGCCAGTCGGGCGAGATCTTCAGGCGCTTGGCGCCGTCGTCGGCGGTGGCCTTTTCGGAGACCTGATCAGTGGGGAAGTAGACGGAGATGGGGTCGAAGCCGCGCAGGAACTGCTCGGGCAGCAGCGTGGTGCTGTTGGGGTGCTGGCCTTGATCGGCGGGGCGGTACTGGGCCTGCGCGGTCAGTGAGAACAACGCAGCGAGCAGGGCCAAACCTCTCCCTGCGAACCGCGGGGCTCGGTGACGTTGCCCGTCACCCTGACCCTCTCCCCGCTTCGCAGGGAGAGGGAACTTCGTCATCGATTTCATTGCAGCACTCCAGACAGAGCGGCTCATCGGGACACCCCGACACGGCCAAAGAACTCACGCAGGTACTCGTCGGGCACGTCGTTCTTCTCGCCCGACAACCCCAGCAGCACAGGCTTGAACGCCAGCGGCACTGCACCCGGCGCCGGCGGGTTGCGCACGGTCAGCAGGAAGCGGCCTTTCTCGAGACCGAGGTACTGATGGCACCCCTCGCCCACGAGCTGGTACCCGTCGTTGTACACGGCGCACTCGAGCAGCTCGCTCTTCGCCTGCACCCCGAGGCCCAGCTTCCCCTTGTTGGTGGTGTCGAACCTGAACAGGCGCACTTCGCCCGGCGCGAGCCAGTCTTCAGCGCCTACGCCTTCCGCGAGCTGCGTCACGGGATCCGACGTCCATAGCAATGAGCCTGGCTGCACCCGGCCTGCGAACGGCCGCACCAGCAAGCGATACGTGCCCGGCGAGAGCACGCGCACCAGCTCACAGCCGGTGTCGAGCCCGTCGACGCTCAGTAGATCATTCCCGCGGAACAACCCGCACACACCGCTCTCCGCCGCGACCCGCACCACCGCTTCGGTCGCGAGCACCAGGGTCTTGTCGATGCGCCCGCTCTGCAGCGGAACGGCCACCGACGAGGTCAACGCCGCGCCCGGCACCACCGGCAACTCGATGCCCAGCCGTGCCCAGCGCTCGCGACCTTGCGCGTGCACCATCGCGCGCAAGGGACCGATGCCGTGCTCGATCAGCACCACCGCGCCGGACTTCGCGGGCACCTTCGCTTTGCACGAAGAGATGCGCGTGCCATCAGAGAGCGCGACCGTGCAGTGAAGCGCGCCATCGATCGTCGCGACCCGCTCGGAGTCAGCGGCCGGCACCGACAACCGCACCGTGCCTGGAGCGCGCGGAGAATCTTCGTACAGCCCGGTGAAGGCCACCGTCGCCGCGCCACCCGCGAGCAGCACCGTGGTCACGTCGGCCTGACCCTCTGACGTCACCATCACCACGCTGCCGCCCTGGCCCGTGAGAATGCAGCGCCGCAGATCTCCCATCGGCGCGCACAGATCCATCGCGGCGCCGGTCTCATCGAGCAGCACCGCCCACGCGTCTTTCGACAGGGTCATCTCGAGGCGCGAGCGGGAATTCTTCGGCAGCCCGAAGCGGCCCACGTTGGTGAAGGTGAGGCGCTTGCGACCGGTGGTGAGCGCGTCGATCTTCTCGGGCAGCGTCACCGCGCGGCGGATCAGGCGGCTGTCGATGTCTTGATCAGAAGGAGCCCACAGGCGCGAGGTGCTCTCGGTACCCACGCGGCTGGCTGCGAAACACGAAGCGTCTCGGCGCTCGCGA
>JAYVNA010000394.1:0-4974 GCA_043758715.1 Archangium sp. | reverse complement strand
GTCGCGTAGCTCCTGTTGGCGAAGGTCGCAGGTGCCTGGATCACCTCCCCCAAAGGTAGGCTGCCATTCCCTGTCCAAGTGATCGCCCCCGTGGCGCCGTTGACCCGGTAGGCATAGCCCAGTTGATCGCCGACGAAGATGGAGGGTTCGGTCGCTCCCCCGACCCGCTGCGCGCTCGGCCGTGCCTGCACCACGCCGCGCGTGAGCGAAGGACGCCACTTCTCGTTCCCATCGAACGCCGTCTGGCTGCTGATCAGGTTGCCGGTGAAGAAGCTGCCGTTGGTCGACTGATACACCGCGCGTCCCAGGTCCGTGAACGGCTGCTGCAGCGCCGGCAGACCGACCGTCGAACACCAGATGGCATCACTCGCCGCCGTCCCCGGAGGAATCACGAGCAGGTAGTTGTTCGGGCTCGCGGTCGGCGTGTTGCCCGGTGAATACAGCCCGAACTCGTCGCGGTTGTAGATGCGGTAGTAGTACTTCGTGCCCGGCGTCAGCGGCGACGAATCGGTGAAGCTCGAGTTGAAGCTCATCGGCGGGTCCACGTACGCGACCGTCGCGTTGCCCAGCGTCTCCAGTCTCGTGTAGTTGCGGCCCTGCGTGGGCGCGGTGTTCGGCGGGCTCCCGGACGAACGAATGACCAGCACGCCGTCATGCAGCGAAGGGTTGCTCCACGTGAACATCGTGCGCGTGTTGCTCGAGAGCGCCATCGGCAAGGTGACGTCAGGCACCGCGCGATTGACCGCCACCGTCACCGTGCCCTCGCCGCGGGCTGTGGTCGCGTCCGAATAGATCACGTGCGCCTTGTGTGAAGTCGGCGTGGGCACGGTCACCGTTCCAATCGACGCGTAGTTGATGGTGAAGGTCTGCGACTGCCCCGGGAGGATCCGCGCCGCGGTGGTGGCGTCGAACCTGATGCCGCGCGGCTTGTTCGAGGCGCTCGACGTCCACCCCGCGGGCAACGCCGTGGCCGTGGGCGTGAGGAAGAGCGTGGCGTCAGGCGTCATCAGCACCAGCGAGGTGATCGCCAGCGGACTGCCGTTCGCGATGGTGTACCGAACCTGCGTCGCGCCCGCGGCTGAGAGCACCGACGAGGGCGAAGTGCGCACGGTCAACTCGGTGAGCGTCACCTCCGCGCTGCTGACCGGGCTGCTCACGACGGTGCCGCCCAGCGCGTCAGTCGCCTGCGCGCGGGCCTGGAAGGTCACCTTGTCGCCCGGGTCTCCCCGAATCGTCCAGGTGCTGGTGAAAGCCGAGGTGGAGTCTGCTCCGAGCGAAGGAATCGAGGTCGGCGCCGCGGCGGTCGACAGCGAGGCCGTGGCAGTGCCCGTGGCGGTCACCGTGGGCGTCAGAGGACGCACGTCGGTGAGCGGGCTGGAATCGTTGTTGGTCGGCAGCACCAGCAGCGAGATCACTTCACCCGGGATGATGCTGGTCGGGGTCGCGAGCACCGCCGCGGGAAAGGCGCCGACGTTGACGTCGAGCGTGCTCACCAGCAGCGAACTGACGGCTCCGTTCCGCGCGCTCGACGAGAAGCGCATCGAGCCTCCCGCCGTCGCCCGGTAGACCCAGGTGAAGGTGGCGCTGGAATCCTGCGTGAGGGTGTTCACCGAAGCAGGCGTCGGGCCTGACACGAGCTGGAACGTGGCCGTTCCGGTGAGCACGGGCGCGCTGGGGGCGATGCCGCTCTGAGTCGCCGCCGAGGTGTTGGTGATGGTGAGCGAAACCGAGACCTGATCACCGACCTTCAGCGCGCGCGCAGTAGTGGTCATTCGCGCCGACAGACCGATCAGCGACCACGTGTGATTGCCGCCGGGGATGCTGTATCTCTGCCCGCGGTTGCAGACGTCGAGCACGTCGCTGAAGTTGTTGGTGAGAGTCTCGTTGAGCACGTCGGCGCCGGCGGGAACGCCCACGAGGCGCACCTCGAAGAGCGCCGACTGACCGGGCGCAAGCCCGATGCTCGGCGTGGTGCAGGCGTTGTTGGCCCGGAAGGTGACCTTGCGGTTCTGGCGGTCGATCTCGGTGGCGCGCCAGCCCGCAGGAGCGCTCGCTCCATCGATGTCGTAGTTGCCGACCGGGAAGCCGAGCGTGAACGAGCGAATGGGCTCGGCTGCGTTCGCCGCGTTGGTGACGCGGAAGGTGAGCGGACTCACTTCGTCCATCACCACGCTGCCGGCAGTGCGATCGATGGTCCACGTATCGGCGGCGAGCGCGGAGGACGCGGCCAGGGCGAGGCTCAACAGCGCGGTGCGGATCATGGCGACGCCCTCAGCGTGAACGTCGTGGTCGCTTGCTCGACTTCACCGTCGAGGGTGATGAACTGCCACTCGCCTGAGAGCCGCTGCTCTTCGATGAAGGTGGCCGCGACGGGGAGCGAGAACAGCACCCGCTGCGTTTCCCCCGTGTGCATGTCGATCACCTCTCGCTGCCGCTGCCAGACCTGCCCCAGCGGCGAGACGAAGATCACCGAGATAAAACGCGTGCCGACCGCGCCTCCTTCGACCGCCACTTCGACTTCCACGTTCTGCACCGTGTCGAGCTCGGCGCTGCCCGCGGGGAACGCGGTCGCCGTGACCACGTGCTTCGGAGGCGGCGGCAACGGCTCGAGATAGATCAGCTCCGGGGTCGCCAACACGGCCGGCAGGGGCGCGGGGTCTTCGGTGATGGGCGCGATGGGGGCCGTCTCGATCACGTCGACCGCGCCCCCGGGCGTCACGAACCTGACGGCGAGATCGCTACAACCGGAAAGGAAGAGCATCGTCACGGCGATTAGCGTCGGCATGGGTCGGATCTGCAACATGGGGTTCTCCCCGGACAATGGGTTAGCAGCTTACCGGCAAACTGAAATCAGGCCAGTCGCGCGCCATGTATGTATTTGCACGACGTGTGTGAAAAGGCACGGGCCGCCTCCGCACGAAACAGAGACGGCCCGCGTCACTTCAGTAGCGGCTGATCAGTAACGGTAGTGATCAGGCTTGAACGGGCCTTCGACGGGCACGCCGAGGTATTTCGCCTGGGTGTCCGACAGCTTGGTCAGCTTGGCGCCGACCTTGCCGAGGTGCAGCCGGGCGACGTGCTCGTCGAGCTTCTTGGGCAGCACGTAGACCTTGCCGGCCTCGAACTTGTGGCCGGTGTCGATCGCACCCCAGAGCGCCAGCTGCGCCAGCGTCTGATTGGTGAACGAGTTGCTCATCACGAACGAGGGGTGACCCGAGGCGCAGCCCAGGTTCACCAGGCGGCCGCGCGCCAGCAGGGTGAGGCGCTTGCCGTTGGGGAAGATGAACTGGTCGACCTGAGGCTTCACGTTCTCCTCGCGGATCTCCGGGTTCTTCTCGAGCCAGCTGACCTGAATCTCGGAATCGAAGTGACCGATGTTCGCGAGGATCACGCCGTCCTTCATCGCGGTCATGTGCTCGCCGGTGACCACGTCGACGCAGCCGGTCGCGGTGCACACGATGTCGGCCAGCGGGGCCGCCTCTTCCATCGTGGTGACGTGGAAGCCTTCCATCGTCGCCTGCAGCGCGTTGATGGGGTCGACTTCGGTGACGTACACGCGAGCGCCCATGCCCTTGGCGGCCTGCGCGCAGCCCTTGCCCACGTCGCCGTAGCCGGCGACGACGACGATCTTGCCGGCGATCATCACGTCGGTGGCGCGCTTGACGCCGTCGAGGAACGACTCACGGCAGCCGTAGAGGTTGTCGAACTTCGACTTGGTGACCGAGTCGTTGACGTTGATCGCGGGGATCTTCAGCTCGCCCTTCTTGGACATCTCATAAAGCCGGTGCACGCCCGTGGTGGTCTCTTCCGAGAGGCCACGAATCGGGTCGGCGCCCTTGAACAGCTCAGGGTGCTTGTTGTGCACCCACATGGTCAGATCGCCGCCGTCGTCGAGGATCATGTTCGGACCCTTGCCGTCCTTGAACGCGAACAGCTGCGCCTCGAGGCACCAGTCGGCCTCTTCGAGCGACTGGCCCTTCCACGCGAACACGGGCACGCCGCTCTTGGCGATCGCCGCCGCGGCCTGGTCCTGGGTCGAGAAGATGTTGCACGAGGTCCAGGTCACTTCGGCGCCGAGCGCCGTGAGGGTCTCGATCAAGACCGCCGTCTGGGTGGTCATGTGCAGACAGCCGGCGACGCGGGCGCCCTTGAGCGGGAACTTGCCAGCCCACTCGGCACGCACGGCCATCAGGCCCGGCATTTCCTTCTCGGCGATGGCGATCTCTTTGCGGCCCCACTCAGCGAGCTTGGGGTCGGCGACTTTGAAGGCAGGGAAAGTGGTCTTGTGTTCCATGGGTCAGGTTCTCTTGGGGTGATGGGTGGACTGCAGTCACTGCGTTGAAGATGAAACGACCTTCTTTTTCGCGCCCGACGGAGGCGTCAGCCGGAGGCAAGCGGCAACAAAGGCTTTTGGGCGACCCAGGCGTGCCAGCTGACTGACGCGTCGGGACCGACCGGGTGAAAGGAATTGGGAATCGCGGAATCGCCGAGCACCTGCATCCCGGCTTCGCGCACGAAACGTTTGACGTCGTCGTTGCCGAACCCCAGCCAGACGTCTCCGGCCTCCGTGCGCAACGCGTCGAGCTCGTGGGGCAGGTAGTCCATCACCACCAGGTGGCCGCCCTTCTTGAGCAGCCGCGAGAACGCCTGCACCGCCGAAGCGGGCCGCGAAGCGTGGTGAAGAATGCGGCCCGCGAAGACGAGGTCGGCGCCGCCCGCGGCATCGACCCGCTGCACCAGCGCCGCGTCGTCGTAGCTGCCGGGGAAGAGGCTGACGTGATGAAAGCCGCGCGCCGCCACCCGCACCGCCACGCGTGCGAGCTGGGCCTGGCTGCGATCGACCGCGATCACCCGCGCAAACAGCGGCGCCAACACGTCGAGCGAGAGACCTTCACCGGTGCCCACGTCGACCGCGAGCCCGCGACCCGGCATCAGGAAGGAGAGGGCCGACAAGTGCGCCAGGTGTTCGGGGGA
>JAYVNA010000393.1:0-4978 GCA_043758715.1 Archangium sp. | reverse complement strand
TGCGGCGGGAACTCGTCGAGATTGGCGCGCCGCTCCTGATCACGCTCGGCCAGGAAGGGCTCGATGCTGTCCGTGGTGTTGCCGACGAAGTCAGCGGCGTTCAAGGGCAGCTCGCGCACGCCGCCGGCTACGGCACCGAGGGCACTCTCGTCATCGATGCCTTGCAACCGCGCGCCCACCTCGGCCTCATTAGCCAGGCGGCTGAGGCGTCGGTCTGGCGCGCAGCGCACGCGACGTGGGGGGGGGCGCGTGACGTTAGAGCGCTCGTAGTCGCAAACGCGTTGACAGACCCATTTCATCCCGCTGAATGGGCGGTACGTAATCGACCGCCGCCACTTGCCACGCGCGGACAGATGGTTCATTTATTCGCCGCCGTCGGACCGTTCGGACGGTGCGGTGCACGCGCCTGAGGGGCGTCCCGCTTCACCAGGCAAGCTGTACTGCTCGAGCTGCCACCCCCGTCGTCTGGGGAATCTCGAGCGCCCGGCTGAGAGCGCTTCGCTCTCGCTAGAGCGCCGGGCACATCAACCATTTGCGGCGCGCGTTCCCTTTGGGGGCGCGTGCACGCGGGGTCATGTGCTCGACAACACGCACGAAGAACCAGAGCCGAAGTCAGTCCCACTTGCCCCGCCCGTTGACGGGGGCACAGTCGTCGCACGGAGTACAAAGCACAGCAGGAAAAAGTCGAAGGCAGACGCGCCTGTCGTCACGGCTGCGGCCAGCAGCGAACTGCGCGGTGTCGTTCAGCGCATCCGTCGGCTTAAGGACATCGGAACGCGGCGGTTCGCGCTGGAGTGGCATGCCGTCGGCGTCGAGGTTCTGAAGGTAGCCGCCGACCCCGCGAAGTACGGCCTGGCGTCCAAGAGGAAAGCGGTGGTGTACCTCGCGGATCAAACCAAACTCAGCGTGGACTCGATCTACAACGCGCTGAAGGTCGCCGTGGCCTGGCCCAACCGCCAGGACTTCGCCCGCCTGCTCAAGCGGGAGGGGAAAGACGGGGCGCGCCTCACCTTCGTTCACTTCGTTGAGGTCGAAAAGCTCGACACCGCGGTCGAGCGCGCCGCGATGTTGGAACGGGTGCTTGCTGAAGACCTCAGCTCCCGCGACGTGCGCCGCGAGCGCAAGGGTAGGCCTGAAGCGTGTGAGTCTCAGGAGGAGGCGCAGCCCGCGGCTGAGCCCGACCCTCGGATCGACCAAACTGCCTCCGTATCCGCGCCCCCTTCCGACACTGTTGGGCCTGTGCACCGGCTCATCAGCGCCGGACGGCAGGCGCTCGAGGGTTTTGGTCGAATGGTCGAGGAGATCGAGGCGCTCGATGCAGACACCTGGGAGCTTGCCGAAGCGAGCGAGGTGCTTGAGCAACTGGGCAACCTCTGCCTGGGGCTCTCCGCCGGCTTGGAGCTGAAGGGCGCCAACGCTGAACTCGCTGCCATCGAAGAACTTGATGAGCAGCAACTCGAGGAAGAGGGCCTCACCCACCTTCACACGGCTGAAGCCGAAGAAGCCGCCGGCGATATTGCTGCCGCCGCGCTCGGCGACCAACCCGACCTCGTGCCGGTGGGCCAGTTCTTCCGAGGCGCCTCGGAAAACAAGGCGGGTGACGCCCCCGAGAACACGGCCGCGGTGACCGAGCCCGACGACGTCCCTCCCTCCGATGGGTCTGCCTCGAACGAAGACCCTCAGGAAGAGGAGCCCGACGAAGACGAACTCCACGACGCCGCCGAACTCGCCGACCTCGTCGACGAGATGAACGGCCGGCACCGGGGCCCGTGGGAAGACGATGAGGGCGGGCCTTCGCCGCTCTCCGACGGCAACTTCCCCGAGTCACTGCTCGACCTGTGACCGTCCGCTGGCCGGCGCGGGGATGTTCTCCGCGTCGGTCGGCTTGGTCGTGGCCACGCCGACGTTATTTCCGCCGTATCTCGCTGGGCCCGAGCCCGTTTCTCCGAGCGGATCCGAGGCTTGGTCCGAGATCCGAACCACCAATTCGGGGGGCCGCCAAGGCCTCAGCCCGACCTACCTATGCTTGGGCATCTTGATGGCAGTCCAACCCGAGGAGACGTCATGAACACCGAGAAGCCGATGAAGTTCTTCGCCGTTCGCGTTCTGCAGGAGCACGCCGATCAGCTCGAGGACCTGCGTCACCAGCGCAGCCGCAAGGCGGGGAAGCGCGTGACCCTGCGGGCCATTTTCGCCGAGGCGGTCGCCGAGTACTTGCGGGCCCGCGCAGCGACCCACTGACAAAGAAATCCCCCGGCCGCGGGCAAGGCGGCCGAGGGCAAAAGGAAACCAACGTGCATCCACATTCTCACTCATCAAGTGCGCCCGCACAACCCTCGCCCCCGGGCAACCTCATGCTCTGGGCGGCTCGGCAGTACATCGGCATGGCGGTTCCAGTTTTCCCGGTCTGGCCCATCCGCGTGGACGGCACCTGCGCCTGCGACGGCCGGTTCGGCTTCTGCGCGGGACCTGCGAAGCACCCGGCCACCCGCTGGCGGCACGGGGCATCGGACGAACTCCCGACCCGTGACCTCGCGCAGGCCGAGCGGTGGTGGGGCACCGGCTCCCGGTTCGGGCTGCGGTGCAGCGCCTTCGGCATCGGCGTCCCCACCGGCAAGATGTCCGGCATCTACGTCGTCGACATCGACAACAAGTCCAACAAGAACGGCTCAGCGACCCTCGCAGCCCTGGTCGCCACGCACGGGCCGTTGCCGGACGGTCCGCGCGTCTTCACCCCGAGCGGCGGCTTGCACTACTTCTTTCGGGACCCCGGCGAAGCCTACGGGTCGAGCGTGGAGGTCTCGGGGGTCGGCATCGATACCCGCGGCGAGGGCGGCTGCATCATCGTCGCGCCATCGATGCACAAGTCGGGGAAGCGCTACGCCTTCGACCAGACGGCGCTCCTGTCGAGGTACATGCCGGACAACCTGCCGTCCGTACCTGCGTGGTTCCTGGCGCGCCTCGAGAAGACGGTGCACGCCAGAGCGGAGTACGCGGCTTCTGTGTACACCGGCCCCCAGGTGCCTCATGCCGAGGCCGGAGCGACGCTCGCCGAGCTCCTCGATAGCGCCTACGTCCGCTGGCTCGTCGACGAGCCTGAGAAGGTGCCTCGCGAGCCGTGGCGCGTGCTCGCTACAAATCTGCACGCTGCCTGTAGCGGGTACGAAGATCTGCTGAAGCTAGCGTGGGGTGCGTGGAACGAAGGGCGCGCGGCGTACAAGGGCTACCACCCCGACAAGAGCAAGAAGGTCTGGGTCGACGCGGCGAAGAGCCCGCCCACCAGCTTCGCGCACGCGATGGCGCACGGCGCGCCGGCCGAGGTTTGCAGCAGCGCCTTCAAGAACCTGAAACTGGAGGCGCGTTCGCGGGCTGGGTCTTCCCAGCGCAGCCCTGCCTTTGTGGAGGCCGCGCTGGCGTACCTCGCCGAGAACCCAGGGCAGCTGGGAGCTGATGCCCGAGCGCGCGGCGTCACCGTCCGCGAGCTGCTGCTCGCCGAGGGCTACCTCGAAGACACCAGCGGCTACGTCAACCCGTCGGCCGGCGTGTAGCCGTCGGCGCCACGTTCACCTGCAGTTCACGTTCACGTTCAACGAAAGGAAGGAGGCCTGCTGCACGGCGTGAAGGGAGTCCCACCAAAACGACCGGAGCTGGACGCGATGCCGGAGGGCGGCACCACGGCGCTGTTTATTCACGGGAGCAATGAGCACGAAAGGATCCAGCAGCACAACGAGGTATTTCATGAGCATCAACATCGATACGAACGTCATCAACGAGATCAACGAGGCGGAAGCGCGCTTCCTCAAGGAGGAGGGCGGGGCAGGCAGCCCGCTGTCTCTGACTGACGAGGTACAGGAAGGCGAGGGGGCGGGGGCTGCTGGGAACAGCCCTCCGCCGAGCATCTCTTCGCCGAACCTGAGTGCAACAATACCAAGCGCAGATGTCCCGCACCAGGCGAACCCTGGGGGGGATGGGGCGACTCCAGCGCCTGCGCCGACCGTCGTGCCGACGCCCGTCGTGGCGCCGCCGTCTCCGCCTCTCCTTCCACACCTGAGCAGCCTCTGCGACGGGTTGCAGGAGAAGCACGCGCAGTTGAAGGGCCTCTTTCTCGGCTCCGGAAAGAAGGCGGGAAAGCTGCTCGGGCTGCCAGCCGTCTACGACAAGGCCTACGTAAACAAGCTGGTGCTGCTGGGCGTCACCGACGAGAAGGAGCTCGCCGAGGCGCTCATGTCGCGCCCGGACAACCACGCCGCCAATCGCGGTGAGCAGTACGCGAAGAGCGTCGTTCAGGCGGTGAAAGCGGCCCACAAGGCCGCTGACGACCACGCCGCAGTGAAGGTCGAGAACGCGTTCGAAGTCGCGCGCAACTACACGAACTTCACCGTTGATGCGGTGGTCATCATTGAGTCCGACGAGTCGCGCTACGAGTTCACCATCAAGACCAAGAAGATCACGCTCACGGCCAAGCAGCTGGCCGCCGGGCCGAAGGACTTCGTCGCCAAGTACGTCAACGCCCTCCAGCAGATCCCCACGCTTCCTCCGATGAAGGGGCAGAAGTGCCCGCTGTGGGACCCGCTGGTGAACGGCTGGCTCCAGTCCGCCACCAAGAAGCAGCTGCCGGGCAACGCCACGGACGAGGAAGTGCGACTGCGCGCCGTCGAGAAGGCGAAGAACGGGCTCATCGACGGCGAACGCATCGAGGGGTTGCTCGACGAGTCGGCCTTCAAGGACACCGCTGCCGGGCTCCGCTACTTTACCGCTGACGCCATCTTCGCAAAGGTGCGCCCGCTCGACAGCAAGCTGACGCTGCGCGACGTCGCCCTCTGCCTCATGGAGCTGCGCTGCTCGTACTCCCAGGGCTTCCTCGTGGGCACGTCGAAGCTCGACGTGTGGACCGAGCCACTGCCCCCGCCCACCGCCCCGGTTGATCAGGTGCCCACCACAGAGGTGGCGCCGTGAGCGACCAGACCAACGAGTCCGA
>JAYVNA010000392.1:0-4986 GCA_043758715.1 Archangium sp. | reverse complement strand
CGCATCGTCGAAGCCTCGCGCGCACTCTTCGGCTGGCTCCCCGGCGGCCTCGCCCTGGTGTGCCTGGGCGCGAGCGGCTTCTTCACTTCGCTCACCGGCGGCAGCGGCGTCACCATCATCGCCATTGGCGGGCTGCTCTACCCGACGCTTCGCGGGCAGGGTTACCCGGAGCGGTTCTCACTCGGGCTGGTCGCCACCGGTGGTTCGTTGGGGCTGCTCCTGCCTCCGTCGTTGCCCATTCTCGTCTACGCGCTGGTCGCGGGGCTCGAGTTCACCTCGGCCTTCAAAGCCGGCCTGCTGCCCGCGGTGCTGGTCTTCGTGGTGCTCGGCCTCTGGAGCGCGTTCGTCGGCATTCGCGAGAAGGTGCCGCGCGAGAAGTTCGAGCCGCGTGCCGCGCTGCTTGCGCTGGGGTTGGTGAAATGGGAGCTCGGAATTCCGCTAATGATCCTCGGCGGCCTGGGGACCAGCCTCACCACCCTCGACGAATCGGCTGCGCTGGCGCTGGTCTACGCCCTGGGCTGCGCGCTCTTCATTCACAAGGATCTGACCTGGAAGGATCTCCCGCGCATCATCCAGCAGGCGATCGCGCTGGCGGGCGCGGTGATCCTCATCCTGATGATGGCGAACGCGCTGATGAACTTCGTCATCGATCAGCAGGTGCCGGCCCGGGTGCTCGAGGCGTTGGTGCAGCTCGGCCTCTCGGAGCGCTGGCAGTTCCTCATCGTGCTCAACATCTTCCTGCTGGTCATCGGCATGGTGATGGACGGCTTCTCGGCCCTGCTGGTGGCGGTGCCGCTGGTGCTGCCGTTCGCGGCGCGCTTCGGCCTGCACCCGTTTCATCTCGCGATGATGGTGTTGCTCAACCTCGAGCTCGCCTTCTGCATGCCGCCGCTCGGCCTCAACCTCTTCATCTCGAGCTTTGCGTTTCGCCGGCCAGTGCTCTCGCTCTACCGCTCGGTGTTGCCCTTCGTGGCGTTGCTCTCGTTGTGTTTGGCGATCGTGATGGCGGTGCCCTGGTTCTCCACCGTACTGGTGCAACCGGACATCGACGCCGCGCGCGCGAAGGCGAACAAGCTGGGGCTCGCACCGCGAGAAGCGTGGAACATGGAATGCGTGCAGGAAGACTCGCTCAATCCCAAACCCTGCAGCGACGCCGATCGCATCACCTTCGCGGCGCCTGATGCCGGCACCGACGCTGAAGACGTCGACGACGCGTTGCTCAAGGAGATGATGGGGCCCTGACCCCAGTGAATACACATGATTGGCGCCGGGGTTAACGGGGAGCAGAGTCGTGGTCTCCTGTGCCCTGCCCATGGCCTCCAACGCCGCATTGCTCGACGAGCCGCGTGGCCAGGTTTCAGGCCGGGAAAGGTCGCGCGCCGTGTGGGTGAGCTGGGTCGCGGCCGCGCGCAAGGGTGATCACGAGGCATTCACCGCGCTGCATGGGCACTTTGGAAAGCTGGTGCACGCGGTCGTCATCTCCCGCGTCTCGGCTTCCGATGCCTCGGACCTGGTGCAGGACGTGTTCCTGTTGGTGTTTCAGAAGCTCTCGTCGCTCGAAGACGATCAGGCGTTCCCGGCGTGGCTGACGCAGCTGGCTCGCAATCGGGCCTCGCGTCACGTGCGCGACAGCCACCCCAGCGAGTCGCTCGACGAAGCACCGCAGCAGGCCGCGCCGGATCGAAGCGGGGCGCCCGATGCGAAGAAGGTGCTGCGCGCGTTGCAGCAGATGCCCGAGGCGTACGCAGAGACGCTCGCGATGCGGCTCATCGAGGGCATGACCGGGCCCGAAATTTCGGAGCGCACCGGCCTGACCGCTGGCAGCGTGCGCGTGAACCTGCACCGCGGCATGGCGCTGCTGCGGGAAAAGCTGGGCCTTCCGAGCCGGGGGGAGGTCAGTGATGAGTGACTACCTCTGGGACAAGTCAGGCAGCGACCCCGAGCTCGAACCACTCGAGCAGTCGCTCGGCGGCCTCGCTTACGACCGCCCCGCGCCGATGCTGGTGAAGGGCGACTACCTCTGGGACAAGTCGGGCCACGATTTCGACGTCGAGGGCCTGGAGCAGTCGCTCTCTTCACTCGCTTACGACGGCGACGCCCCGCTCGTGCCGGTGCAACGGGTGCTCACGCCGTCTCCTCCGCTGCCGGCGATGCGGGTGCCGTTCTCACGCGGCGCGCCGTGGACGCACGCGAAGTTCACGCCCCTGGCGCTGGCCGCCGGATTGATGTTGGTCGGCTTCGCCGTTTCCTGGAGCGCGATCGCCCGGGAACGCGCCGACGTGCGCCAGGGCTGGAACCTGGTGCCCGTGCTCGTCGCTGCCGTCGATCTCTCCGAAGGCACCACCATCAGCATGGAGCAGCTCTCGCAGCGCAGCGTGCCCGAGCAGTTCGTCACCTCATCGGTGGTGAAGCCGGACTCCGCTGGCTACGTGGTGGGGCAGAAGGTTCAGGTCGCGGTCGCCGCCGGAGATCCCCTGCTCTGGAATCAGTTCGATGCTTCGCGCGCGGTCGAGCGGCTCGCCACGAAGATCTTCAAGCGGGCGCGCGCGCTCGCCGTCGAAGTGAAGGGCACCACCTCGGTCGGCGGGTGGATGCGGCCCAACGATCACGTCGACATCATCGGCAGCTTCAAGGACCCGCTCACCAACCAGCCCGTCGCGGTCACCCTGATGCAGAACGTGATGGTGCTCGCGACCGGCAAGCTCACCGGCACCACCAACGTGAACCTCGTGCCTCAGAGCGAGCGCGCGTACGGGCACGTGTCGTTGATGGTGCTGCCGGAAGAAGCCGAGATGCTCGTGCTCGCGGGGCAGCTCGGAGGGCTTACCTTCACCCTGCGAAATGAAGACGACCTCGACGTGATGGAACAGCGCGGGCGGGCGACCGTCGAGACCCTGCTCTCCGGAGAGCGCACCAGGGTGCTGCAGCAGAAGCGCTTCAATACCATTCAGGTCATTCGCGGCAGCGCGGCCCCTGATGCCAAGAGCGTGAAATAGCGGTCGGGTTAACGGTTGTTCGGCTTCCGGCTCCTTCCTTCATGCTCAAGGGAAAGATGCCGTTGATCATCGGCGTGGTCCTCGGTCTGGCGGCCTTCGTGATCGGCTGGTCGGGCCTCCAACGGGAACGCGCCCGGGTGCGCGCCGGCTACAACCTGGTACCCGTGGTGGTGTCCGCAGTCGACGTCTCCGAGGGCACGGTGCTCACCATGGAGATGATTAGCCAGCGCTCGATCCCCGAGACCTTCGTCACCTCGTCGGTGGTGAAGCCCGATTCTGTCAACTACGTCGTCGGCCAGAAGGTGATGGTCTCGCTGCAGGCCGGTGACCCGTTGCTGTGGAGCCAGTTCGAGACCTCCCGCGCCGCGGAGCGCCTCAACACCAAGGTCGTCAAGCGCATGCGCGCCGTCACCATCGACGCCCGCGCGTCGTCGGCCGTCGGTGGCTGGGTGCGGCCCAATGATCACATCGACGTCATCGGCACCTTCAAAGACCCTGAGACCAATCAGCAGGTCGCCCTCACGTTGCTGCAGAACGTGGTGGTGCTCGCCACGGGCAAGATCACCGGCAACACCAACGTCAACCTGCTCGCGGAAGGCGAACGCACCTACGGCAACGTCACCCTGATGGTGGTGCCTGAGGAGAGCGAGATCCTCATGCTCGGCCAGGAGCTCGGCAACCTCTCACTGGCGCTGCGCAATGAAGATGACCTCGACACCATCAACAACCGCCTGCCCACCTCGGTGCGGACCTTGTTCGATGGGGAACGCAGGTCGATTCATCAGCAGCAGCGCGAGAAGATCATCGAGGTGCTGCGCGGGAATGGAAAGGACACGAAATGACCGCGGTGGCAGCGGTGCTGTTGGGGGTGTCGGTGATGTTGATTACTGTTTCGGTGTGGCCGCGGCGAGAGAGGGCTGAGCCCCCGCGGTTCGTCGAGGATGGACGAGTTCCGAGGACGCTTCATTAAGCCCTCTCCCCGACCCTTGTATCCGCGGGGAGAGGGGGACAAGTCACGGCTCGGCGGACTGACCGGGCGCTGCTCGGCCCGAGACCAGCACCAGCGACTCGTCGTTGATCACGACCGTCGCCTTCGCCCGCAGCGCCGCCACGTACGCCTTCTGCGCGTCGGCCCGCAGTGACTGCAGCAACCGGTCTTCGATGTTGCCGCGCACTTCGATGAACTCCTGCTTCCGCGCGGGCTTCTTCTCCAGCACGCGGAAGAGGTGAAAGCCGTACTCGGTCGAGACCACTTCACTGGTGCCACCGACGCTCAGCTTGAACACCACTTCATCGAACGCGGGCGGCATCGTGCCTCGCGCGAAGAAGCCGAGGTCACCGCCCACGCGCGCATCCGGCGAGAGCGAGTAGCGCCGCGCGAGATCCTGAAACTTCTTTCCCTGCCAGAGCTGCGCCTGCACCCGCTTGGCCTCGTCCAGGCCCTTCACCACGATCTGCAGCGCGTGCACCTGCTCGAGTTCCTGAAAGTCGCTCAGGTGCTCTTCGTAATAGCGGGAGATCTGCTCTTCGGTCACCGCCACCCGCGCGTGCACTTCCTGGCTCAGCAGTTTTTCGATCGTCAGCTGCTCACGCGTGCTCCGCGTCAACGCCGCCCGCGAGGTCTGGCTCTTCGCGAGCGCCTCGTCGAACGTGCCCGCGGGGTACTCGGAGGAAAGCGCCAGCACGCGCCGATCGACTTCTTCGGTGGTGACCGTCACGCCCGCGGCCGCCGCGGCCTGCAGCAACAAGGCGCGCTCGATCAGCGTCTCCAGCAGCGCGGTCTTGTACGGCTCGACCTGCTCGGGCGTGCGCGGCCCGTTGCCTTCCATCGCTTGCGCCTCGCGCGCCAGCAGTCGCTCGAAGTCGACGCGCTTGAGCACCTCGCCGTTCACCGTGGCGACCACCGCCGGGTCCTGGCTGGGCTTCTGCTGCTGGGGACACCCCGTCAGCACCAACACGAACGCGAGGAGGGCAGAGCGAAGCATCAGGA
>JAYVNA010000391.1:0-4993 GCA_043758715.1 Archangium sp. | reverse complement strand
AGCGTGTTCCGCTGGGCCTGAGTGAAGTCGTGCCCGAGTCGAAGCTCAACGTGGTCACCAATGGGTTCGGTGCCCGCCACGTGCCGCAACGCTGCGCCGCGCTGGAGGGCACTCGCTGTGGGGTCTATTCCGCGAGGCCGATCGCCTGCCGCAGGTACGAGTGCCTGCTCTTCGGGGCGTTGCGCGAAGGTGAAGTGTCGTTGCCCGAAGCCCTCGAGGTGGTGACCCGGGCTCAGTCGCTGGTCGCCGCTGCGAGCCCCGAGCGCGATGACTTTCTCGCCTTTCATTTCGGGCGCAGGCCGTGAAGTGGCTGCCGGTCGTGTTGCTGTTGATGAGCTGCGAGACCAACGAGGTCCTGGCGTGGACGGCGCGGCACGCTGAACTCGAAAGCCGCCGCGAGGGCTTGGAAAAGCTCGAGACGAAAGGCCACGCCGATCGCGTGAGCGGTTTTCGAAGCGCGCTCGATCTTCCAGGTTTCGTTCGAACCCACGCAGTCGCCGCCCGCATCTTCAGGGAACCGGGGCTCGTGCGCGTGACCGCCTCAGGCGCGGTGCAGGAATGTCATGACGTGGTGGCTGCGCTGGCCGAAGTCAGGTGGCTCACGCAACAATGGCGACTGCGCCTCGAGAATGGCCACTGCGAGTGGGAAGCGCGCACCGGCGCTGACTTCACGACGCTCGAGAGCGCGCTGCTGGCGCCACCTGCGAAGTGGACCGCGCCGGCCCCGCAGGTCCTCTCGCGCGACGTGAGCGCGCTGAAGAAGTCGGTGGAGGGGCTCGAGGCAGACATTCACGCGCGGGAAGCGAAGTTGGGTGACCTCGCGGTGCTCGAAGGCCGCCTCGATGACGTGCAGCTGCTGGTGGAATCGCTGCGGGCCCGCCCGGCTCCCTGCGATCTGGCGGTGCTCGACCGCGAACTCGCCCTCGATACTTCCGATCAAGGCAAGCTGCTCGAAGTGGAGTACTCGCGCCTGGTGCACCCCCTCGAACCACGCAGCGACTTCCGCCTTCGCGGGTTGGTGGAAGTCCATGACGGCTCGCTTGCCTGGCGGTGCGAGGGCCTGTGAGAGCCATCGTCAGCTCACGACGTGATTTCAGATCCGCTCGGCGGGCCATACCTGGACGCCTTCACGCGGGGTGAACTCGACGTCGAAGTACCGGATGCCGGTTCAGCGGTGGTGGTCGAGAAGGTCGGAGGCGGCTGCGGCTGTGGGAGCCGGGCGGCTCAGTGCTGCTCCTGTGGCTGCTGCTCATCGCCCGCCCGCGCTCAGGATTGCGGTGAGCTCGGACAGATCGGTGCAGCGGTATTCCACCGGGCGCTCCGAGAGGCAGTCGCGCACGGTCTCCCGCCACCCCTGAGGAATCGCGGCCTCGCCCAGCACAGAACCCAGCAACGCGCCTGCGATCGCCGCGTTGGTGTCGGTGTCGCCACCCCGCGAAATCGTCTGCAGCAACGCCGCCTCGAAATCGGTCGAGCGTTTCAGGTGAAAGAACGCGTGCTGCAGCGCCACCCGCACCCAGCCTTGTGAGTTTCCATCGGAGTCGGGCAGTGAGTGGGCCGCGGCCTCGAGCGTGTCGCGCACCACCGAGTCAGCCGCGAAGCAAAGCGCCCGCGCGTAGAGCTCGTCTCCTCCGAGCCCGTGGGTGATCGAGTCAGCGATCGTCGTCACGAAGACCGCGCACGCCGCCTGGCAGACGGGGTCGGGGTGGCTCAGGGTGCTGTCCCTCCTCGCCAGTTCTGCCAGTTGCTCGCGGGGCAGGACTGCGCCGAAGACGCCCAGCGGGCTCGAGCGCATCAACGAGCCATTGGCCTGCGTTCGATGATTCGCACGCGCCCGCAGTCGCTCCGCGAGGCCGGGCCCCAACGCGACGCCGCGGCCGAAGGCCTGGTCGGTCGCCATGCCGCAATCGAACGGCTCCGAGCGGCGCCAGCTCACGTACGCCGCGGCCACGTCGTCCTCGTCGTAGCGGCCCTGCCTGGCCAACGATCGCGCGAGGCTCAGCGCGAGCTCCGTGTCGTCGGTCACCTGGCCCGCGGCGACGCTGAAAGGACCCTGACCGATGATCTCCTGCGGCCACGCGTCTTTCGCCCGCGAGGCGATGCGCTCGGCCGACGCGAACTCCACGGTGGTGCCCAGCGCGTCACCGACGGCCTGTCCCCACATCGCTCCCAGCGCTCGTTCGGCTTTGGTCGTCATGCACATAAAGTCACATAGACTTTATAGAGAGTCAATGGCGCTGACGGCTGTCACCCCACGTTGCTTGCCGACCCTGGTGGGCGGCTGTACGCGCGACCACATGAGTTTCGACGTCGTCATCGTGGGAGCAGGACCTGGTGGGGCCGCCGCCGCCGTCGCGCTGACCCAGTTGGGAATCACCAACGTCGCCTTGCTCGATCGCGAGGGCTTCCCCCGCGACAAGACCTGCGGCTCGGGCCTCTCGCCCAACGCGCTGAAGATCATTCAGCAGCTGGGCATCAGCCAGCAGGTGAAGGAACTCGGGCACGCCATCAACACCGTGCGCATCGTGACTCCCGGTGGGCGCGAGCTGCTCATCTCGAGCGATGCGGCCGCGGTGGTGCTGCTGCGCCGTCACTTCGATCACTTGCTGGTCGAGCGCGCCACCTCGCTGGGCGTCACGCTGATGACCCCGTTCCGTGCAGACACCCTGATTGAAGAGGGCGGCCGGGTACGCGGCGTGCGCAGCTTCGAAGGCAAAGAAGTGCACGGGAAGTACGTGCTCTTCGCCGACGGGGCCCACTCGGTGTTCAGCCTCGACCAGCGGCCCAAGCGCAGCATCTCGACCTTGATGGGCTGGTGGGAAGACTTCGAGAGCGCGCCGCACACGCTCGACATGATCTTCGACAAGGAACTCTCGCCGCTCTACGGGTGGATGTTCCCGGAGACCGACGAGCGGGTGAACATCGGCATCTGCATCGACGGGCAGGACGAGTCGGGCGAGAAGTCGACCCGCAACCTGCGCGCGATCTTCGAGCGCTTCCTCGATCGCCATTACGGAAAACGCCTCGGCGCCGCCAGGCAGCTCGGCAAGTGGAAGGGCCACCCGATCGTCTACACCACGTGGATCGGCGAGATGACCCGGCCCGGTGGGCTCTACCTGGGCGAAGCCGCGCGCATCACCCACAACGCCACGGGCGAAGGCATCAGCCAGGCGATGGAGTCGGGGGTGTTCGCCGCTGAAGCCGTCGCCTCGGTGCTCAAGGGCGGGGTGGCTGAAGCGAAGGCCTGGGGTGGTTACGTGCAACGCCATCGCCGCCGCTTCACCGGGGCCTTCCTCGCCGGGCACGCGTTGCGCTCGGTGATCGCATCTCCGGTGCTCGATGGCGTCGCGGACGTCTACAATCAGCCGATGGTGCGAAAGCTCGTCGTCAAATTGCTGGGGAGCGCGCTGGCCGGCAGCACCGTGAGCGACCGGGCGGCGTGATGCAACCGACGCCAGTGCGCGTGGGCGTGATGGACTCACAACGCCCCGGGCTGGTGGTGATGCTCCCGGTCGAGTCACTCTCTTCAGCGGCCCGCATGCTGCGGGGCCTGCTGCGCATGGCGATCGTCTCGGGCCTCGGGTTGGTGGTGTTGCTCATTCCCTTGCTGCACGCGTGTGGGGCGGTCGTCGCCGTCCTGGCGGGGCCGATCGCCGGGGTCTTCGCCTGGCGTCAGGCCGCACTCATCGGCGCAGGCGAGGTCGCGTGCCCCCGGTGCACCCAGCCGCTGGCGATGCCGGCGAAGCTCGCGGGGTGGCCTGCGCGAATTCATTGTCAGAAGTGCGGCGCGATGGTCGAGCTCAACCCCGCGGAGCCGCCGTGAAGAAGCTGATCTTCAGCCTGGTCGCCGCGGTGATCATCGCGGGCCTCGCAGTGCAGGTGCTCAGCGGAGAACCGCGCCGCGCCCGGCCTCCAGATTTCCGCGCGCAGTGGGAGGGCCTCGCGCTCACCGCGGAACGCGACTGGTCGCTCGATCCCTTCTTGCGCGGGGTGGTGCAGGGGGAGTTCTTCTCTGCCACCGATCAACTCGCCCGCTGCGTGAAGGAATACGACGGCGCCGAAGGTGAGGTGCTGGTGCTCGAGCTCCTGGTCGAAACCGAACGGGGTGGGACTCATTTCGAGTTCGTCGACGCGCAGCCGCACCCCGTGATTGCGCAGGGCCTGAGCGACTGCGTGACCCGTGTGCTCGAGCAGGCGCAGCCACTCCCGACGCCCGCGCTCCCTGAAGGCAAGCGCTGGAGACTGCAGGTGCACTTCCTCGTTCCCCCCTCGGAACCGGTCGTCGAAGACCCCTGGTGGAAGAAGCTGCTGCCGGGCCGCTGGCGACCCCGAACCGGTTCGAAGGCCGACGTCGGATGAGGTGGGGCGCTCGCTGAGGTTTTCCGGTAAGGGCGGGGAATGACGCAGTTGTCCGAATTCGAAGCTCTCGGCCTCTCCCCGGCCAGCCTCACCGCCCTCACCAAGGCGGGCTACGAAAAGCCCACGCCGATTCAGGCGCAAACCATTCCCTCCGCGCTCGCCGGGAAAGACGTGATCGGCTGCGCCGCCACGGGTACCGGCAAGACGGCCGCCTTCGTGCTGCCCATCGTCGAGCGGCTGCACAACAAGAAGGGGCTACGCGCACTGGTGCTCGCTCCGACGCGTGAGCTCGCGCTGCAGATCGCCGAGCACGCCACCCGCTTCGGTGCCCCCCACGGCGTCAACAGCGTGGTGCTCATCGGCGGCGTCGGCATGGGCGCTCAGATCGAAGGCCTCAAGCACGCGAACATCTGCATCGCGACGCCCGGCCGGTTGCTCGACCACATGGGTCAGGGCACTGCGGTGCTCGCGAGCGTCGAGGTGCTGGTGCTCGACGAAGCCGATCGCATGCTCGACATGGGCTTCAAGCCGCAGCTGACGCGCATCCTGGCGAAGGTTCCGCGCCCGCGTCAGACGCTGTTGTTCTCCGCCACCATGGCCGGTGAAGTGGCTGACTTCGCGCGGGTGAACTCGA
>JAYVNA010000390.1:0-5002 GCA_043758715.1 Archangium sp. | reverse complement strand
GGTACGTCGATGCCCTGCTTGACGAGAATCCCACGCACGGAGTTCCAGCGATCAGGTGTTCCATCGCGGTCCACCAGGAGTCCCAATCGGGTCGGGCGCTCTGCCGCGAGGGAGGCAGCGAAACGTTTGCAAGCCGCGTTGAACCCGCCTTCGCCCGAAGGCACATCAACGATTCGGCTCTGTTCCTGGGCCAAGTCCAAGCCCAACCTCAGGCGAATGAGCTTGTTCACGACCGCTCCATCCGTGTGGCCCTCGACGAAGAGGCGGTGCTGTTCCTTGTTCGGAGTCATCGAACTTCGACTCCTCCTTCGAGCGTTCCCTCGATGACATCGGCCGTCATTCGTACCGCGTCAGACCTGCCCGCCTCGAGTCGATGAACCGTGAGGGCATTGGTGAAGCTCGGGTCAGTGCGGTGAATTGCCGCAACGGCTTCGAGACAGTCCTTGGAGTGAGTCGTCGCGAAGACCTGAACACTGAGGTTCTCTGCCATCTTGATCACGAGCTTCCACATGGCTTGATGGGCCGTGTAGTGAAGGCCAGTCTCTATCTCGTCGATGAAGACATAGCCGCCGCGCGCCGTCACGATGGCAAGAGCGAGCGACAGCATGCGCGTCATCCCCTCGCCCATGCTGCTGAGGGGCACCGGGAACTGCTCGCCACGCAAGCGCAGCTGCGCCGTGGCATCGCCATTGGAACCCGTGATGGCGAGGCGCTCTACGGAGGAATCGAGAATTTGAAGCGCTTGCACCACCTCATCTTCAGCCGTCGTCAGGACGACCTTCGACCAAGCCGCACTGAGCTCGCCCACTCCGGGACGGCGGGTCGTGCGAAATACGACGGGTGATTTCAGTGCTTCCCCGAATTCCTGGATCGCAGCGGGAGCCGCAGTCCCCAGAAAGCCGTCGTTGCTGATCGGCAGGATGAACGGCATTCGCGGCGGTCGGCCTACGTCGCGTTCCAACGTAATGCCGAGCCCCAAGTCTCGATCAGGGTCATCCACGATGCTGCGTTTCAGCCACGCCGGAGCGCCATCAAGCAGCGCCGTGCTGATGCGAAACTCGGAACCCACTTCAAGGCGATGCCCGTGAAACCAGTGCCGCGCGTCCACGGCAATCCCCTCAGATTTGGCTCGATGCTCCCTGGTTTCGCCGCGTTCGATAGATGAGCGGTAAAGCACGTAAGGCGAGTCAGCCGAAACGAGTGCCTCGAGCGCCTCCAGGAGAGCGGTTTTTCCTGAGTTGTTTTTCCCGACGATCAAATTGACGCGAGTGAAGCCGCTGTGGCGCAGCGTCGCGAAGCAGCGAAAATTCTCGATTTCGACGTCCTCGAGCATTCGCCCAATCTACTCCGCACCGCGCTTTCCACAATTCGCGATACCGACAGAACGACTGGCCAACTTCGGCCTTGCGCTCACCCGGCGTGCTGCATCGCCGTCACCGGCTTGAGCCGCGCCGCGATGAACGACGGAATGATGCTGATCGCCGTCACCACGAAGGTGATGAACGCCACCGTCGCCACCACCCACTGCGCGGTCGGCAGCACCACCAGCTTGTCCGAGAGCAGCACGAACTGAACACCCACCGGCAGCGGCACGTGCGCCGCGTTCAAGACGACCGAGAGCACCACTCCGAAGACTGCCCCGCCCACGGTGGCCAGCAGCCCCAGCAGGAACCCCTCGGTGAGGAACATCAGCAGCACCGACGCCTGCTGCATGCCGATGGCGCGCAGGGTGCCGATTTCGCGCGTGCGCTCACGAATGCTGATCCACATCACGATCATGATTCCGACGCCGATGATCTGCAGCAGCATTCCGCCGAGGAAGAACGACAACCAGCTCATCAGGTCGACCGTCCACGCCACGAAGCTGACCTCGTCGTGCCAGTTGGTGAGATCGAGCCGCTGCCCCACCCACGGCTCGCGCGAGACGTTCTCGAACTTGAACCAGAAGGCGCGCGGGTCTTCGTCCATCATCGCGTAGCCGGCCTTCTGCAGGCCGTCGCGCAGCCGCGCCTGCACCTTCTTGATCTCTTCGAGGTCGGAAGTGGGCAGGTAGATCTGCAGCGCGCCGGTGGTGTCGTCTTTCAATTGATACAGCTGGCGCAGCGTCACCTCGTTCAGGAAGCACGAGAACTGGCTCATCATGCCCATGCCCTTGACGATCGCGACCACCGTCACGTCGACGGTGTTGTTGGTGCCGCGCGCGGTGGGCGCCGAGATGGTGAGCGCATCACCGACGCGCACGTTCAAGGTGGCCGCCTGCTCCTCAAACAACATGATGCTGCCGGGCTTCGCGAGATCCTCGAGCTTGCCCTCTTTGACCTTGAGCGCCTTCTGCAGGCCCTGCTCCTGGCTGATGTCGATGCCGCCCAGGCCAATCATGGTGCTGTTGGTCTCGCTCACCACCTTCGCCCAGCCGCGGCCGCGCGAGGCCACGTAGAGCAGTTCGGGCACTTCCTTCTTCACGGTGGCCAGCACTTCCTGGGCGTGGGTCACCACGGGCGCTGCCTGCCCCGCGGTCACCTTGAAGAAACCGGCCACGTTGATGTGACCGCTCATCAGGGTGGTGGAGGTCTCGACCAGCGAGCGGTTCATGCCCTCGCCGATGCCGAGCATCACCACCATCAGCGCGGTGACCAGGCCGATGGCACCCATCAACACGCCGGTGCGGCGACGGTGCTGCCACAAAGAGAGGAAGGCGATTCGCAGCAGCATTTCAGGACTCCGAAGCCTGCATGGCGACGATGGGTTGAATGCGGGTCGCCAGCACCAGCGGGAAGATGACCGCGATGACGCTGACCACCAGCGTGACGACGATGGCCAGCACGATGCCCGAGGGCGTCAGCTCGGGCCGAAGCACCGGGCCTGAGAAGAAGAAGTAGAGCTCGTCGCGGAAGGCCGGAATGCCGCGGTAGTGCATCCACTTCACGAAGAGGGAACCCACGGCCGCGCCCAGCGCCCCGAAGGTGAGCGCCAGCATCACCGTCTCGGTCATCACCATGCCCAGCACGAAGGGCCGCTGAGCCCCGATGGCGCGCATGGTGCCGATGGTGGTGGTGCGCTGCAGGGTCGCGATGGTCATGCCGATGGTGACGACGATCAACGCGAAGAACGCGAACGCGCTGACGATGGCGAGCAGCAGCAGCCGGAAGAAGAGGATGAACTTGCCGAGGAAGCCGGCCGCGGTGCTCCAGCTCACCACGAAGGTCTTCGGAGTCGCGCCTTCGATCAACGCTTCCACCGGAGCTATCTGCGCGGCTTCGAGGGTGGGGCGCTCGGCCTTGAGCGCTTCCTTGAGGCCCAGCAAGGCGTCGACGTTCGGCTTGAACTCACCCTTGACCCGCGACTCTTCGAGCTTCACCACCTGGGCCAGCGCCATGCCCAATTGCCCGGGGAGCTTTCCTGAATCGACCAGCGCCTTCGCGGCGGCGATGCGCGTGGCGTCGGGGGGCGGCGCGTCTGAGCCCAGCAGCTTCTCGAGCTCTTCCCGCGTCTGAAGCTGCGCCGATTCCGAGCCGTCTTTGAGCAGCACCGCGGCGTGCATCACCACGCCCTCGTCGATCTCTTCAGGAGAGAAGGTGTCGCCCAGGCGGCGCGCCTTAGCGGTCGGCCCGTCTTTGCCGGTGAAGCCGTCGTCGAAGGCCTTCGCCTTCACTTCCTGCACGACCTCTTCATCGCCCCCGAACAGGTCGGCCTCGGCGCTCTCGCGGTTGATCTCCTTGGCCGCGGTCTCCTTCTTCATCGCGTCTTGCTCGGCCCGCTTCTCGTTGGTCAGAAAGCCGTACAGCTCGCGGAAGGTGATCATGTCGACCAGCGCGTTGCTGCCGGCCAGCGGCGACTTCTCCAGGCCGTTGAGCTCGAACACCCCGTACACCTTCACCAACGCGGTCTGCAGCGAACCCGAGCGCCCGAAGCTGCGCAGCGTCATGGTGTCGCCCACCTTCACCCGGTACAGCGAGAGCAGCGGCGCGAGGTCCTTGTAGAAGAAGTCGTAGCGGCTCTCGAAGTTGTCTTCGGTGACGGTGAAGAACTGGGTGAGCAGGGCGGCGAGGTCGGCTTCTTTCGAGCCCATGAAGCCCTGCAGCCGGCTGGTTGCCAGCTGCGTGCCGATGCCGTCGAGCTGCAGCACGATCTCGCGGGTCTGCGCCTGGTTCTCCTTCACGAAGCGCTGCAGTTCCTTGTCGGTGTCGTCAGACAGCTTGCGGCCGGCCGCGCGCGCATCGCGAATCTTGTCCAGCCGGCGCGCGTTCTTGAGCTTGAGCATCTCCTCGACGAAGAACCGCGGGAGCAGGATGCCGCGATGGCCGGAAGGCACCTTGGTGCCCTCGACGATGGTCATGCGATCGAACGTCGCCTGGTAGGCGTCGAGGTCCGTGCCGAGGTACCTGATGAAGAGCAGGTCGCTGTCGCTGACGATCGGCGCGAGGCGGTTCTCCAGCAGCTCGAGGTGGCCGAACGGGTCGGCGTCGAAGCTGGTCCAGAACGCTTCGCTGCCGGCCTTCGCGAGGACCTCGCGCGCCTGCTGATCGAGGTCCTTCTCGGCGGTCAGTTCCTTCTCACGCTCGAGATCCCTGGCGAGCACCGAGACCATGTTGCGCACGTGCGAGATGAGGCTCTGCTTGCGTGACTCGAACTCGGCCTGCGGCTTCTTCGTGGCCTCTTCGTTCTGTTCACTGATCAGCCTGCGCAGTTTTTCCAGGGTGACGTCGACGGTGTTCCCCGAGCCGAGAATCGAAGTGGCCGCGCCCATCGGCACCACCCGGGCCACGTTGGGCACCGAGAGCAGCTTCGCCTTGAGCGCCTTGAAGTCGTCGATGGGCGCCAGGGAAGAATCGGTGCCGTCCATGCGGCCGTAGATCTCGAGCGGATCTTTCGAGTGGGCGCCGTACACCTGCAAGTGGCCCGTGATGCTGCCGATGATGCTGCGGCTGAGCGCATCGTCGAGGGTGGAGAACACCGACCCGCCCACCACCAGCAGGGCCGCGCCGAACAGCAGCACCAGCCC
>JAYVNA010000389.1:0-5006 GCA_043758715.1 Archangium sp. | reverse complement strand
CGAAGATTTCCGCAGGGGTCCCGACATTCTTGGTGGCGTCCCATTCAGCGGCGAGGGCCGGGAAGTCCGAGAGTCGCTTTCGAGGTCTGCCACGCCCTGGCATCTCCCTAACAGAACGCCACAGGAGGACAGGAGCAACCAAAGACGACATCCCAGTTGTCGGCGACCAGCGGTGGACTACCTGAGCGCGAAGTAGAGCGCGATGAGGGAGACGAGGAGAGAGATGCCAGCGATCCAGTTGGACACCATCGCCTTGCGGTTGCCCTCCTTCGCCAACCGCATGCTCTCGCGGTCGACCGCTAAGTTCTCTCGAGCAAAATGGGTTGCGTCTGCATGATCGCGGGCGCCGACTTCCTTTTTCACTTCCTCAAGCCGAGCCGCAACGAAGGCGGTGAGAGGTGCGCCCTTGCGACTCATGAATCCGTCGTCGATGTCGCACGCCTCACACCAGCGAATGAGCTGGGCCTCGAGACGCTGAAGCTCCTGATCGGGCATGTCGTGGCTGAACACCACGCCGGCCTGCCAGAAGCGCTTTGCCTCGCCGATCAGCCGCGCTCGTTCGGTCCCATCCATGACTGACGGCCCCCGGCACCTCAGCGAGCTAAGGGATCGCACCCGGCTGGACCCGCGAGCTCTTCGCGGCCCATGTCGATCCCGAGAGGAGACACCAGGAGGGTGGTTCCGTTGTTCGAGGCTTTGAAGATGAAGAAGAGCTGATCGCGACGAGGATCGTAGCCAATCCGTGGTGATTGCCGGAGACCATCCTGGGCGGCGACTCCGGGCGCAGCAAGAACTGATGCCGCCATCAGCGCCTCCCACTTCTGGGCAGGAGTCCGCAGGCCAAGCCCGTCGCTTTCACTGCCCTCCAGCCACTGCTCAACCGTCAATGTGCAGGTCTCGAAATGATCGCGAGGAGCAACGGTTTGGACGCGCCACTTGATCGCTTTCGGGGGCTGCGTCTTTGCCTCTGCGAGGAGTTTGTAAAGACCACCGCCGTGCGTGTCGTTGCTCATGTTTGCTCCAATGCGGGGCAGGCCCGCGTCGCGCCGACGGGTCGTCCGTCAGGGCTGATCGCGCCGTAACACGATTAGCGTTTTGCCGGGTGCTGGTGACAGCATCCAACGCTTTGACGCTCCGCCGGCGGTGCGCGACGCCGCCGTCCGTCCTTCGACCCGCTCGCGAAGCCACCGGGCCGTTGCACTGAACGCGCTGTGGCGAAGTAGTCCCGGGTTGAGAGGCCAGAGGACGCCTTGCCGCGCGAAGTAGATGCCGAGTGTTCGAATCTGCGGCGCGCCGGGTGCCTCGGTCCGCGCCCAGGCCGCGAGCATCGCGTACCCGACCAACTGGCGGATCCAATCCACCTCGAGCAGCCCCGTTGCCGGGAGCGAGAGCTTCACGTCAATGAGCTGGGTCCCGACGATGACGTCGGCGTCGGCCCCGCCAACGAGCGACGAGAACCGGCCAAACGCTGGGTTCAGGTGCACGCAGCCTGGGTGCGACAGTTCTGAGATCGGCGCGACCTGCATCAACCGAAACACCTCGACCACGTCTCGGCGATCAGCGGTTGGCAGTGGAGGCACGTAGGCTCCCCCGGACCTATGGAAGACGTCGAGCTGGGCGAGCAGAACGGCGGATCGAGCGACTGCGAGGCCGCGCCCGGGAGCCCTGCTGTGGACGTGTGCTTCGACGTGCGTCTTCGACTCGCGGAGGATCTCGGCGTACCTGGGACCGAGCCTCGCCGCATGCTCAGCGACCCAATGGGCGCGCTTCACTGCGTGGCGATTGTGGCGTTCGATTTCGAATCGCAATGCGTAGTCGACCGCGGTTCCGATCGTCGACTCGCGTTGCGGTGAAGACCACTTCGCGCGAGGCACCCTCGTCGCCGCGACCACCTTCCGATCGGCGATGTCGGGGATGCACCAGCCCAGCCGATCGCGGACCTCCGGTTCGTTCATCAGAGTGACCAGGCTCATTCCCTGACCTTCCGCGCACTCCCCGCCACCGTCAACGGGCGGTGCCGATTGAACCACCTGGTCAGTGGACGGTCTGCCTCCTCGGCGGCGCCTAGTTGACGGGCGCTCCGCCATCGGGCTCCTCGTCGCCACCCTCGAGGATGGACTCGAGCCCAGGGGTCCCCATCGACAGCCGCATCAACAGGCTCAGTGCGATGAGGAGGTCCGTCTCCTCGAGCGTGTCGAACATCCGCGAAATCGTCAGCTGGCCCGTTCCGTTGAAGGCCTCGAACGCCAGCAACACCCAGGTGTGCACCGCCGGACTGACGCCCTCCCCGCTCGAGTCGCGGATCCGCAGCGCTTCAGGCGAAGGGCCCTCCCCAGTCCAGAGGTGGCTCACCTTCCCGGCCGCAAGCAGCTCCCGGATGACGGCGTTTCTGTCCTTGATGGCTTCAAGCATGGGCGCGCTCCTCACTGCGTTTCGGTGGCGGCGAAGTCTTCGTTGTACTGACGCACCCACGCGCCCAGCGACTCAGGCATGTCAGTCAGCGCGCTCCCGACGAACTCCGCGAGGAAGAAGAGCGCCTCCCGCCCGTCCCGTCCGTCGCACTCCACCAGCAGCCGAGCCGCCTCGACGAAGCCGAGCTCCCGCCCGTCCCCATCGTAGAAGTCGAGCGCGAAGCGCATGAGCACCAGGTGCGCGGCCGGAAGAGCGCGCGCCTCCACCTTCGTGCGGAGCGACGGAGACGGCCCGTCATCGGTCCACAGCTCGCGCATCCCACACTCGAAGGCGAACGCCCTCCCCACCCCGTTCCGCAGCCGCTGCTCATCCATGATGCCTCCTTCATCCGTTCTGAAGTCGCTTCATCAAGCCGGCAACTGACTGCTCCCGCGGCAGGGGCTGGTGGGGGAGCGCTCGTTGTCCAGCGAGCCGCTTCACACCTTCGAAGTACTCGACGAGAGCCGCGGCCTCACGCTCGCTGAGGGCCGTGGCTCTCGGTCGAGGCGCAGGGACGACGTCGAGCCAGGTGAGGTATCGGGCCACCGTCTTCTCCGGTGTCAGCACCTTCACCCTGAAGGGCTCCCTGCCGAGGTACCGCTCCTTCAGCCACAGCTTGACGACCTGTTCCACGTGGGCGATCCGGCGCTCCGTCGGCTCCACCAGCACGAGCTCCGGCTGGAGCCCGTCGGGATACTTCGCCGCGTACCAGGTGATGGCCTTGTCCTTCTCCACTCTGGCCACCCCGGTGATGAAGTCGCCGTACCGCTTCAGCTTGGCCATCGTGGCGTTCGGCTTGTTCGGCCCCACCGGCTGGAGGGTGTGGGCGCCGCTCTCGTACTCGATGAAGGAGCGCTTCGAGGCCCGTGGCACCTCCAGCACTGCGTCGGGCTGGAGGTAGCGCTCCTGCAGTGGAGTGCCCGGCGCCACCAACTGCCGCCACGGCAGCCGCGACTCGTTGGCGGCCATCGTCCACCGCCAGCCCGGGTGTGCGGCGCGGGCGAAGACGTCCTGCAGTAGCTTGCGCCGCATCGACGGGTCCATTCCCTCGTGCAACCGTCGACGCTGCAACTCGGCCGGCAGTCCGTGCGTGAGCAGCCCCAGGTAGATGTCCACCACGCCGAAGTGGTGCTCCATTCCCTGCGCGTTGAACTCCCGCGGTGGAGGCTCCAGCTCCCTCTCCAGCAGCTGACACGCCTCCTGATGCCCCGCGTCCGTCAGGCAGTACGCCGGCTCCATCCCCCGCCGCGACATCCACCGCTCCTTCCGGAACAGCTGCCGTTGCCCTTTCGTCAGCCTGTCCAACGCGCTCCGCACCTCCGCCGCCGCCCGCCCCGGCAACAACCGCTCGGCCCGCGCCCCATCCATCCATTTCATTTCCCCCAATACCCCACACAAATTTCTATCTCTCTCAGTAATGATGGTTGCCATTCTCAATCCCTCCTTTGAATTCCATTCACCATTCTGAAACTCACCATTCCCCTCCCCCTTTCCCTGCTCTGGCCCTTCAATTTTCAGTGAGATTCCAGACCCCACTACCCTCCCTGTATTTTCAGTCGTTGGGGGAGTGGGGTCGGGAATCGAACGGCCCGACAGTCATGGGGCCAGAGCAGGGAGCGTCGCCTCCCTCGTCCGAGGGGAATGTTGCCTACGCACACCCTGCTCCCCTGCCTACGCCGCTGCCTGCACCGAGAAGGCGGCGAACAAGGGAAGGATTCAGGGGGTGAAACAGGCCGGGGGTCAACGTTGGCCCAGCCCCGAGCCGAGCGCCCGCTCAAAGGCCGCACGGACTTCTGCGAGCTGCTCTGCCGAGGCTGAGGCCGCCAGGGAGAGGTTGACCACGAAGCGTCGCTTCGTCTCGGTGAAGAGCGCCGCCTGGACGGAAGCCGAGTCCGTAACGGGCTCGGGCTCGCGTCCGGCGATCGTGGCCTCGACGAAGGTCTCGATGCGGCGGACGGACCAGTTGCCGGCGAGCGCCTTGCGGATGACTCGCTCGATGCGTTCGTCGGCCTTCTTCGGGGCGGCCAGCTTGAAGGCCTCGTGGAGCCGCACGAAGCAGAGCGCGGAGTTCAGCTCCAGCTTGCGGAGTTCACGTCGCTCAGTGCCGTCAGCGTCGGTGCCGAGCGCCACCATGAAGCCCGCGTCGACCGCATCGCGAATGACGCGCGGACCGGAGGCGAGGCGGCGCAGGCGCTTGATACGGGCAACCGGCTGCTGCACCAGGGCGGCGAGGTCCTCGTTGGTCTGGGCGAGCCCAGCGTCCACCATCGACTGGAGTGCCCTACCCTCTTCAACTGGCGTCAGCGACGAGCGCGCCACGTTCTCGACGTACGCGAGCGAGGCGAGCTGCGCATCGTTTAGCCCGCTTCTCACGAGCGCCGGGATGCTCGCCCACTTCGCTCCGCCCTCCTCGGCCAGCAAGCGGAAGGCGGCGACCCGCCGATGCCCGGCCACGATCAGGCTTGATCCGCGATCGTGATGGCGAGCGACGGCATGCTGGTTGAACTGCCGCCAAAACAAGAGGCCGAGACGAAAGACACACAGCGTCTGAGCCG
>JAYVNA010000388.1:0-5017 GCA_043758715.1 Archangium sp. | reverse complement strand
AAGGCGCCCGGCCGACGCTCAGCGGGGCCGAGCTCTACGTCGCCAGCTGCAAGCAGTGCCACGGCGCGACCGCGCAGGGCCAGCAGGGCATCGCCACTCCGGCCATCGCCGGCCTCGCGTCCTGGTACATCGAAGGCCAGTTGGTGAAGTTCCGCACCGGCGTTCGCGGCGCTCACCCTGAAGATTACGACGGGCTGCGCATGCGCCCGATGTCGATGCAGCTGATGAACAACGATGAGGTGAAGGCGGTCTCGACCTACCTCGCGTCGCTCACCCCGATGAAGCAGCCCCTGACCCTGGAGGGCGGCGACGCCACCGCCGGCGCTGGCAGCTACGCCGTGTGCCTCGCGTGCCACGGCCCCGACGGCAAGGGCAACCCGGCGCTCAAGTCCCCCTCGCTGGTGGGTCAGCACGACTGGTACCTCCTGAGCCAGCTCAAGAAGTTCAAGGCTGGCATTCGCGGCACCAACCCCAAGGACATCACGGGCGGTCAGATGCGGCCGATGTCGATGACGCTCGCTGACGAGCAGGCCATGAAGAACGTCCTGGCCCACATTTCTACGCTGGCGAAGTGAGCGCACCCATGGCCGACGAAACGAACCCCGAAGCCCTGTCTACGACCGTCTTCATCCTCCTCGCCGGGGCCGCGATCGCGTTCGCGGCCGTGGTGTCCTTCTTCGTTCTGAGCTGACCGATGATTAGCAAATACGTCGAATCTGGCTCGAGCTTCGCGGGTGACATCGATCACCTGATCTGGCTCGTCACGGTCATCGTCGGCTTCTGGTTCTTCCTGGCCGAGGGTGTCCTCTTCTATTTGATCGTCCGCTACACCGCGCGCGAAGGCGTGCGGGGCGAGTACATCACCGGCGAAGATCCGAAGCAGAAGCGCTGGGTGGCGTGGCCGCACTACCTCACGCTGCTCTTCGACGTGTGGATCATCGTGGCCGCCATCACCGTCTGGCAGAACGTGAAGCAGGCGATGCCGCAGGCCGACTACACCATTCGCATCATCGCCCAGCAGTGGGCGTGGACGTTCGTGCACCCCGGCCCCGACGGGAAGCTCGACACCCCCGACGACATCGCGCTCATCGACGAGCTCCACGTCGAGAAGGGCAAGACCTACCACTTCGAGCTGCAGAGCCGCGACGTGCTCCACAGCTTCTCGGTGCCGATCTTCCGCTTGAAGCAGGACATCATTCCCGGCCGCACCATCAAGGGCTGGTTCAAGCCCACCGTCACCGGCGGCTTCGACATTCAGTGCACTGAGATTTGCGGCATCGGCCACGCGCTGATGCCTGCCCGTATCTTGATCGAGAACCATGAAGACCACGTGGCCTGGGTGATGTCGAAGAGCCCTGCCGCGGCGGCCATCGGAGGAACGCCATGAGCAGCAGCAGCACCGCGACCGCCCAAGCCCCCGAGGCCGGAGCGCACGACGCACATGGCCACGGCCACGACGCCCACGGCGGCCACCACGCCGAGCCGAACTTCTTCCTCAAGTACTTCTGGTCGACCGATCACAAGATGATCGGCATGCAGTACCTGTTCACCGGAATGTTCATGGCGTTGATCGGCGGGTTCGCCGTCTACGTCTTCCGCATGCAGATCGCCTTTCCGGGGATGAGCATTCCCGGTTACGGCCGCGTCGGCGCGGGTGACTACAACGCCCTGGTCACCACGCACGGCTCGGTGATGATCTTCTGGGTGGCGATGCCCGTGTTGATCGCCGCGCTGGGGAACTACCTCATTCCCCTGATGATCGGCTGCGACGACATGGTGTTCCCGCGGCTCAACCGCTTGAGCTACCAGATCTTCCTCGCCTCGGTGATCGTGCTCATCGCCTCGTTCTTCGTCGACGGCGGCGCCTTCGGTGGCGCGTGGACCAGCTACCCGCCGCTCTCGGCCAAGGCCCAGTACAACCTCACTCCCATGGGCGCGCCCATGTGGCTGTTCGCGGTCGCCCTCGAGTTCGCCGCCTTCCTCATGGGCGGCATCAACTTCGTGACCACCGTGATGAACAGCCGCGCGCCGGGCATGAAGATGTTCGACGTGCCCATGGTGGTCTGGTCGATCATCATCGCCTCGATTCTCTTCATGGCGTCGGTCGGCCCGTTGATCGCCGGCGCCATCATGTTGTTGTTCGACCAGACGCTGGGCACCGCGTTCTTCGACCCCAACAAGGGCGGCGACCCGATTCTCTGGCAGCACCTCTTCTGGTTCTTCGGTCACCCTGAGGTCTACGTGGTGATGTTGCCGGCGATGGGCATCGTGGCCGAGGTGATCACCACCTTCAGCCGCAAGAAGCTCTTCGCCTACAAGACCGTGCTCTACACGATGGTCGGCACCGGCGTGATTTCGTTCTTCGTCTGGGCCCACCACCAGTTCGTGGCTGGCATCGACCCGCGCATGGCGAACATCTTCTCCGTCACCACGCTGCTGGTCTCGATTCCCGTCGCCGAGATGCTCTTCGTCTACATCGCCACGCTCTACGGCGGGTCGATTCGGCTGACCACCCCGATGCTCTGGGCGCTGGCCTTCATCGCGGAGTTCCTGCTCGGCGGCGTCACCGGCATCTACCTGGGCAGCTCCGGCGCCGACATCTACTTCCACGACACGTACTTCGTGCTGGCGCACTTCCACTACACGTTCTTCCCCATCGCGTTCATCGCGGTGTTCGCGGCGGTGACGTACTGGTACCCGAAGATGTTCGGCCGCTTCATGAACGAGGCGTGGGGCAAGGTGCACTTCTGGGGCACCGTCATTCCCTTCAACTTCATCTTCATTCCGCTCTTCCTGCTGGGCGCGCGCGGTGATCACCGCCGCATCTACGACTACACGCACTTCCCCGACCTGATGAAGCCGGGCATGCAGGATCTCCGCATTCTGGCCACCCTCTCGCTGGTGGTGCTGCTGAGCTTCCAGGTGGTGTTCCTGGTGAACTACTTCGTCTCGATGGTGAAGGGCCCCAAGGCCTCCGCCAACCCGTGGAAGGCGAACACCCTCGAGTGGCAGGCGCCTTCGCCCCCGCCGCACGGCAACTTCCCCGACGGGCTGCCCACCGTGTACCGGGGCCCGTACGAGTACAGCCACCCCGATCGCCAGGAAGATTACTGGCCGCAGAACGCGAGCTGACCCATGTCTTCTTTCCCTCGACCCATCGCGACGCTGCGCAGCGCCACTGGCATCAGCACCGGCAAGCTGGCGGTGTGGTGGCTGATCGCTTCCGAAATCGTGATCTTCGGCGGCCTGCTCGGCAGCTACCTGATGCACCGCATTGGCCACCCGGAATGGGCGAGCCACGCTGCTCACACCAACACCTGGGCCGGCGCCTTCAACACCCTGGTGCTGCTCACCTCATCGCTGTTTGCGGTGATGGCGCACCAGGCGGCCGATCAGAAAGACGGCAAGAAGGCCGCCCGGTACCTGTACTTCACCGTGATCGGCGCCGTGACGTTCTTGATCGTCAAGTCGATCGAGTGGACCGGTGAGATTCAGCACGGCTTCACCATCAGCTCGCACACATTCTGGTCGTTCTATTACACGGCCGCCGGCATTCACGGCGTGCACGTGATCGTGGGCGCCATCATCATGTTGGTCATCGCCGGTGACGCGAAGAAGGGCATCGACCTGCAGCGTGTTGAAGCGGTCGGCCTCTACTGGCACTTCGTCGACATCGTGTGGATCTTCCTCTTCCCGCTTCTCTACATCGCGAAGTAACCAGGAACCGTGAGCTGCCATGTCTGACACCTCGACTCCCGCGCACGACGCCGCCCACGCTGAAGGCGGCCACACCACGCACCATTACAACTACGTGAAGATCTGGGGGATCCTCGTGGTCCTCCTGGTGCTGTCGGTGCTCGGCCCCATGCTTGGCAACGATATGATCAAGTACGGCGCCGCATTCGGCATCGCCTTCGTGAAGGCGTTTCTGGTCATCAAGTACTTCATGCACCTCACGGTGGAGAAGCGGTACATCGGCTTCCTGCTGCTCGCGATGCTCGCGTTCATGCTGGTTTTCGTCGGCGGCGTTGCGCCTGACGTGATGAAGCACGAGGGCCAGCGCTGGACCAACACGGCCGCGCAAGACGCGGTCAAGCGCGGCCTGGCTGAAGACGCGGCCGGCGGCGAAGGTCATGGCGAAGGTCACGGCGAGAAGCACTGATGCTCGAAGTGGCTGCCACCGGAACGCCCCGCGCGCGACGCCCCGTCGTGGTGTCGAGCGCCATCCTGGGCACGCTCATCTTCGTGGTGGCCGAGGTGATGTTCTTCTCGGGCGCCATCTCGGCGTTCACCATCAGCCGCGCGTCGGCGCCTCCGGGCACCTGGCCGATGGTGGGACAGCCCCGGCTCCCCGCCGAGTCGACCGCGCTCAACACCGTTCTCCTCTTGCTCTCGGGCGTGGTGCTGTTGGTCGCCAACCGCCAGTACCGGAAGAATTCACCCACCGCGCACTGGTTCACCCTGGGCGCGTGGTCGCTGGGTGCGGCCTTCGTGGCGCTGCAGGGCATCGAGTGGGCACGGCTGTTCTCGCAGGGTTTGACGCTCACCTCGAGTGCGCTGGGTGGCTTCTTTCACCTGATCGTCGGGGCGCACGCGGTGCACGCGATCGTCGCGCTGCTGGTGCTGGGCTACAGCTGGTTGCAGATGGCGCGCGGCAAGTTGAACAGCGGCGTTTTCTTCGGCGCGCAGACCTTCTGGTACTTCGTGGTGCTGATGTGGCCGGTCATCTATGCGCGGGTGTACTTCTAAATGAACGAGATCCTGCTCGCTTGTGCCGTCTGTGGTGCCGGTGTCGATGATGCCGGCAGCGGTGCGTACTTGTGGATGTCGGTGGTCATCTCGCTGCTGCCGCTGGTGATGCTGGGCGGAATTCTCGCCTGGGTGGTCACCACCGTGCAGGCCGCCGAGAAGAAGAACGCCGAAACGTTGCCTCGGAGCGAGCCCTGACCGACGCAGCACCCAAGCCGCCCATCTGGAAAAACCCCTATCTCATCGGGTTTCTGATCGGCGCCGCCTT
>JAYVNA010000387.1:0-14899 GCA_043758715.1 Archangium sp. | reverse complement strand
AGTCATCGCCTTCATCGAGCAGCGCCAGGGCGTCGCGCACCAGCCCCGGGGATGCAGGGACCTTCGCCCGCCGACAGAAGTCGGACACCGCCACCGCGATAGGCGTGGGGACATCTTCAGGGAGGCGCTTGCGCTGCAGGTCCATCATCTCGGTGTCCAAAGGGTGCCCGCGTGCGTATAAGCAGTGTTCGAAAAGAGTCAATCAACGCAGCGGCTCTGGGGCTTGCAGCGGAGCGAATCAATCAGTGAGCGCCAAACCCGACACCTCTGACGAGCCCAGCCTGGTGGGCGTGCGCGTTCGGCCCGCGTGGTCGATGGTGCTCTACGTGTTGTTGGTGCTCTCGGCCGGAGTCGCGTTCTACGCCCAGCGCTCCCCGGGCCTGAACCCCGACGTGGCCCGCATCTCGCCCTGGATCTTCCTGGTGTTCGCGGTGGGCTTCGCCGTGTACCGGGTCGCGTTGGTGGCGGCCCGCCGCTACTCGCCCTTCAAGGCGTTCATTCAGGTCTTCCTCGCAGCGCTGTTTTTCTTACTGCTCCTGTCGCCGCGCATCGAGGCGCCCGCGAGCGAGGTCGTGTTGCTGCAGCACCGCGACGAGCGGGTCCGGGCCCAGGCGGCGGAACTGGCGGGGTGGCGCAACGATCAGCAGCAGGCGCCCGCGCTGGTTGTCCTGCTCGACGATCCGGCGCCGGCGGTTCGCGCGGCCGCGCACGAGGCCCTGGTGAAGCTCAACGGAGGGATCGATCTCGGCACCACCTCCGACGCCTGGCGAAAGCGGTTTCCATGACTGTGACTTCGGGGCAACGCGAGGAATTGAGCCGAATCCTCGATCGGTACATGGCTGAGCGCGGGCTCAAGTCGACCCGCCAGCGCAACCTGATCATCGACGTCTTCTTCGGCATGCACGGCCACCTCTCGGTGGAAGACGTGTGGTCGCGCGTGCGGCAAGACGACCCGCGCGTGTCCGTGGCCACGGTCTACCGCACCATGAAGTTGCTCTCGGAAAGCGGCCTGGCCCATGCGCGCAACTTCGGCGACGGGCAGACCCGCTACGAGCCGGCGGTGGGGCGCGAGCATCACGATCACCTCATCTGCACCCGCTGCGGCGCGATCATCGAGTTCGAGAACGATCAGATCGAACGCATGCAGGACGCCGTCGCCCGCCGTCACGGGTTCAAGGTGACCTCTCACAAGATGGAGCTCTACGGGCTGTGCAAGAGCTGCCAGAAGAGCCTCGAGCAGAGCGCTTGATCTCCCGCCGCGGGCTGTTGCTCGCCACGCTGGCCGCGGGTTGCACGCGCGAACGCGAGGCCGCGATCGCCAACTTCCGCACCTTCATGAACGCGCTCCCGCAGCAGGCCGCCGGCCGGGTGCCGTTCGAGCCGTGGACGCTCGAGGGCAAGGTGGTGCTCGTCACCTTCATCGCCACCTGGTGCTTTCCGTGTCTGACCGAGTTGATCGTGATCAACCGCCTCGAACACGATCACGGGCCCAGGGGTTTCGCCAACGTGCTCGTGGGAATGGATCTCGAGGGCAGGGCGGTGCTCGACCCGTTCGCCGAGGGCTACCACCTCACCGTGCCGCTGCTGATCGGTGACGATCGCATTCGCTCGGGCGAGACGGTGTTCGGGCACATTCGCGAGCTCCCCAGCCGCGTGTTGTTCGCGCGCAGCGGCGAGGTGGTGGTGGGGTTCGCCGGGGTCTCGAAATACGAAGACCTCGAACGCCTGGTGGCATCCGAGGTCTCGAAGCGCTGACTCCTGTTCCCCGTGGGGGGAGAGGGTTTCAGGCCTGAGCGGTGGGAGGAGCCTCAGTCGCGGGCGCCTCCGCAGCAGCTTCAACCGGCGCAACCACCGGCTCTTCCACGTGCGTCGCAGGAGCCGCCTCGAGCTTCGCCACCGCTTCCGCCGCCGCCGCATCTTCCGCCGCGAACTTCGCCTTCACGTCAGAGTCGCTCTTGGCGATCTCATCAGCGCTCAACTCGAGACGGCCGGCATCGGTGCCCGACTTCTTCTCGAGGTCCTTGATGGCGCGCTTGAGCAGGTCGTTCTCGACCAGCGTGCGGTTGAGGCGCATCTCGACGGCGCGGAACTTGTCGCGGGTGAGCTCAGCCTCTGAGTACACGCGCTTGCTGTCGCGCTGGTGACGATCGAGCTTGGCCTTGAGGCTCTTGAGCTCACGGTCGAGCTCATTGGCCTTCTTGCGATCGGCCGACGAGCTGGCCTCGAGACGGGCGATGCGATCCTTCTCGACGTCGGACAGTTCGCGAATGACGCGGGTGATCACTTCCTGCGGGCGCTCGACCTTGACCTCTTCCTTCTTCTCGGTCGTCTCAGCAGCAGCGGCCACCACGGGGCGCGGCTTGTTCTTGTTGTCGGCCTGGGTCTTCAGCTTCTGAATGTCGGCGAGCGCAGTGGCGAGCTCGGCACGGGTGCTCTCGAGCTGAATCGACGCGGCGCGCTCGACTTCGGCGCGGGCCTTCACCAGATCGTCGCCCGACTTGTCGGTCTCGCGCTGATCGTGGAGCTTCTTCTTGGCGTTCTTCAGCTCGTCCTTGAGCTCGGCCTGGGCCTTCTTCACCTCTTCGAGTTCGCGCTTCTTCTTGTCGAGCTCACCCTCGAGCTTGCGGGAGCGGTCGTCATCGGAGCGGGACTCGCTCTTGGCGGAAGGAGAGGTGTTGGCAGCGGCCTGGGCTGAAGGCTTGGCGCCCTCACCGAAGATGCCGAAATTGAACGCCAGGCTGATCGCGAGCACGACGCCGAGCAGGATGATGACAGGAATCACTTGAGAGGCTCCTTCGAATGGAAACAGCGCCCGCCCTATACAGGTGGTGGTTGCCCGGCGAAACCCCCTCAACGCATGGAAAGCAGGCGCGCGATGCGGGCCTCCATGGGCGGGTGGGTCGCGACGGGCCCCATCGCCCCCCGGCCTGAGAGCGGGTTGACGATGGACAGGTGCGCCGTCGCCGGGCTGTGCTCCAGACTCGAGGCCGCCAGCGGCAGCCCGGTCTTCAGGGTTTCTCCGGAGCGCGGCGTCAATGACGCGTTGAGTAAGGCAGTGGGGACCCCGCGCAACTGCCCGGTCAGCCATGTATACGGGCGGTATGTCTGGCCTCTTCGTCACCGACGCGCAGATCGCCGAGGCGCGCAAACTCGCCTCTGAGATCACTGACCCGATCTTCGATCTCATCGCCCGCAACACCACCATCAGCGTCGAGCGCACCGTGCTGCGCTGGTTCGGCGTCGACGGGGTGGGCAACATGGGCGCTCCGCTCGTCAACCTGATGTGCGATCGCTTGAAGGAAGCGGGCGTGCTGAACAAGGGCGCCGCGTATTGGTACGGCCGCGCGCTGCGCATGGGCGCCACCTCACCGCTCGACGCGGTGGAACGTCTGACCGCGGCGCCGCTGGAAACGCTCAAGCCGCTCGCACCTGCTGACGAAGCAAAGCTGCGTGATGAAGTCAGGGTCGAAGCCCGGGCCGCGGTGGAAGAGCTGAAGAACCGCGTCGCCCACCGCAACGATCTCAAGACGAAGTTCCCGATGGCCCAGGCGCCGCACAAGTACGTGATCGTCGCGACCGGCAACATCTTCGACGACGTCGATCAGGCGCGCGCCGCGGCCCAGGCGGGCGCCGACGTGATCGCGGTGATTCGTTCGACCGCGCAGTCGCTGCTCGACTACGTACCGCAGGGCGCCACCACCGAGGGCTACGGCGGCACCTACGCCACCCAGGAAAATTTTCGCGTGATGCGCGAGGCCCTCGACGACGAGAGCCAGAAGCTCGGCCGCTACGTCGAGCTGACGAACTATAGCTCGGGCCTGTGCATGTCGGAGATCGCCTTCATGGCGGCGTGGGAGCGGCTCGACATGCTGCTCAACGACGCGATGTACGGAATTCTTTTCCGCGACATCAACATGCGCCGCACCTTCATCGACCAGTACTTCTCGCGCCGCATCTGCGCGATGGCCGGCCTGATCATCAACACCGGCGAAGACAACTACATCACCACCGCCGACGCCTTCGACGCCGCGCACACCGTGATCGCCAGCCAGTTCATCAACGAGTGCTTCGCCAAGCGGGCGGGCCTCAAAGACTGGCAGTTGGGCATCGGGCACTCGTACGAGATCGATCCCCACAAGCCCGAGACGCTGCTGCTCGAGCTGAGCCAGGCGATGCTGGTGCGCCGCTGCTTCCCCGAGGCGCCGCTCAAGTACATGCCGCCCACCAAGCACAAGGAGACCGACATCTTCTTCAGCCACGCGTACGACACGATGGCTGATCTCGTCGCGGTGTGGACCAACCAGGGCATTCAGCTGCTGGGCATGATGACCGAGGCGATGCACACGCCGCTGCTGGGCGATCGCTACGTGGCGCTCAAGACCGCCTCGTACATTCACCGCGCGGCCCGCGGCATCGACCAGGAATTCACCGTGCGCGAAGACGGCAAGATTGCCAACCGCGCCCGCTTCGTCTTCAACAACGCGCTGCAGTTGCTGCGCGAGTGCCACGGCGACGGCATGGTGGCCGCCATCGGCCGGGGCCGCTTCGGTGACGTCAAGCGCACCGAGACCGGCGGCAAGGGGCTCGACGGCGTGGTGGAAAAGGCGTCGGATTACTTCAACCCGTTCCTCGAGCTGATGGAGGGCAAATAGATGCTCGCACTCGCACTGACCCTTTCGCTGTCCCTTGGCGCTTCGGACTCTCTCGGAAGACAGACGCTGCTGGGGCTCAACTTCAGGGCGCCTACGCAGTGGAACAAGTCGCAGCCTGACGCGAACTCGCTGACCTGGGCCGACCCCGATTCGGGCGCGGAGCTGGCGATCACCGTGTACCCCGTCGACCCCCAGCGCCCGGCGAACACCTGCCTCACGCAGATGGTCGAGGCGCTCGGCACCGAGGGCTTTACCCCCGCGACCCTGGGCACCCAGCCGGGGTCCAAGAAGATCACCACTGACTACGTTGGCCAGGGTGAAGAGGCGAAGATCGAAGCCAACAAGGTGACCACCACCACCGTGCTCGGCTGCAATGGCAAGACGAAGTGGGTGATGACGTGGACGGCGAAGACCACGCAGGGTGGGCGCTTTGGGCCGATCTTCAAGCGCGTGCTGGACTCCATCGGCTACGGGAAGTGATCAGATGACTCGCGAAAAGCAGCTCATTCGTGCCTACGGCGATCGACGCGATGACGGGATCATTCAGATCTCATTCACGCTCCCGGTCGCGACCTCGGAAAAGGCCAAAGAGGCCGCGCAGCTCTACTGCAAGAAGCTGGGCCTCACCGACGTGAAGGTCGCCGCCGCCGAGCGCGCAGCCGACCAGTACACGTTCTTCGTGGTCTACGCGCGCTCGCCCGTGATCATCGATTACAACGAGATCGATACGCCCGAGATCGTGATCAAGAAGCTCGGGTTCTACGAACTCAACGAGTTCATCGAGCAGAAGATCGGCCGCAAGGTGGTGGTGTTCGGCGCGTGCACCGGCACCGACACTCATACCGTCGGCATCGACGCGATCCTCAACATGAAGGGCTTCGCCGGCGACTACGGCCTCGAGCGCTATCCGTGGTTCGAGGCGTTCAATCTCGGCTCGCAGGTGCCGAACACCGAGCTCATTCGCCGCGCGATCGAGAAGAAGGCCGACGCGATCCTGGTAAGCCAGGTCGTCACCCAGCGCGACGTGCACAAGGAAAACTCGCGGCACTTCATCGAAGAGGCGAAGAGCGCGGGCATCGTGGGGAAGATGACGTTGCTGCTCGGTGGCCCTCGCGTCGATCACAAGCTGGCGCTCGAGCTGGGCTTCGACGCCGGCTTCGGGCCCGGCACCAAGCCGTCTGACGTGGCGAACTTCGTGGCGCACCAGGTCACGCAGCGGCTGGGCAAAGAAGAGAAGGGCACCCACTTCGAAGGAGAGCCGGCGTGAGCGAAGAGCGAGCAGGGGTGGGGTTGAAGATCATGCTGCGGCTGCGCATGGGCACGCACGACGCGCACTACGGGGGCGATCTGGTCGATGGCGCCCGCATGCTGGGCCTGTTCGGCGACGTGGCCACCGAGTTGCTCATTCGGCTCGACGGCGACGAAGGCCTCTTCCGCGCGTACGACGCCGTGGAGTTCCTCGCGCCCGTCTTTGCCGGTGACTACATCGAGGCCGAAGGCACCATCACGCAGATCGGCAACACCAGCCGCAAGATGACCTTCGAGGCGCGCAAGGTGATCCGCAGCCAGCCCAGCGTGAGCGCGTCGGCGGCCGAGGTGCTCGACCCGCCCATCGTCGTCTGCCGCGCCAGCGGCACCTGTGTCACCCCGAAGGACAAACAGCGGAGGCCCGCATGAATCCGATGGTCATTACTGCAGCAATGGTCGGCGCCGAGACGACACGTGAGCAGACGCCGTATTTGCCGATCTCCGCTGACGAGATCGCTGAAGACGCCGCGAAGTGCCGCGAGGCAGGCGCCGCGATGGTGCACCTGCACGTGCGCACGCCCGACGGAAAACCCAGCCAGGACACTGAGCTCTTCCGCGCGGCCATTCGCGCGATCCGGAAGAAGACCGACGTGCTGATTCAGGTCTCCACCGGCGGCGCGGTCGGCATGAACGTCGACGAGCGGTGCGGGGCTCTCAAGTTGACGGGTTCCGATCGGCCCGACATGGCGACGCTCTCGACGGGTACCGTGAACTTCGGGGCCGACGTGTTCTGGAACCCCCGGCCGCTCATTCGCGACATCGCCAGCCGCATCAAGGGCCTGGGCCTCAAGCCGGAGATCGAGTGCTTCGACGTCGGCATGATCGACGAGGCGCGGGCGCTCGAGAAGGAAGGCTTCATCACCTTGCCCGCGCATTTCGACTTCGTGCTCGGCGTCGGTGGTGCGCTGGCGGCGACGGCCGAGGGCCTCGACTTCATGCGCTCGTACATTCCCCCGGGCTCGTCGTGGACCTGCGCCGGGGTGGGGCGGCACCAGCTGCCGTTCGTCGAGCTCGCCGCTGAACGCGGTGGCAATTCGCGCGTCGGCCTCGAAGACAACATCTACCTGGCGAAGGGCGTGCTCGCGAAGGGCAACTTCGAGTTGGTGGCCGAGGCGGCGAAGCGGGCGAAGGCGAAGGGCAGGGAGCTGGCCACGCCGCAACAGGCCCGCGAGCTGCTGCGCCTCACATGACTTCGAACTCTGTCTCCCTCTCCCCCGCGGGGGAGAGGGTCGGGGAGAGGGCGTTCGCGCTTTTCCTTTTCCTGACCTGCGTCGCCTGCACTCAACCCAGCGAACCCGAGATCCTTGATCGCTCCGGCGTCGTCACCGGCCCCATCACCACCACCGGCCAGGGCGACGCCTGGGTCTTTCTCTACAACCCCGGCGAAGGTCCTCCCGGTGCCCCGGCGGCCCCCCGCGCCGTCTCGGCCGTGAGCGCGAAGCGGCTCGAAACCGATCCCCGTTACGTGATCGCGAACGTCAAGCCGAACGCGTACCGGCTCTTCGGCATCCTCGACGTCGACTCCGATTTTGACGGCACCATCGACGTGTTGAGCCAGCCTACCGCGGGCGATCGCACCAGCACGCCCCTCGACTTTCAGGCCCAGCCCGGCCGCGGCGCGATCGTGCCCCTCGCCCTCGACACCCCCGTCTTCACCGAGCCGCCCGCGTTTTCCTTCGAAGGCGTGGCCGGCGACGATCTGGTGCTCGACTACGCGCTCGACGCCATCACCCCGATCACCCTGGTCGCCGACCCGGTCGGCCACTTCGATCCCGCCCACACCGCGTTCACCTTCGGGCTCCTCGACGCCGACGGGGACATGCGCCCGGACGATCTCGACGGCGACGGCACCCCCGATCTCACCCTCCAGCTCTTCCTTCGCTGGTTGCCGCGGCCCGGCCAATTGCCCGACGGCACCACGGTGATCGTCCCCCTCGCCTTCGATCCGTCGCCCTTCATCCGCACGCTGCAGGGCCGGCTGGGCATTACCGTCACCGCCAACCGCCTTCAGGTGGTGATGGTGCCCGTCGCCCAGGCCCTGGGTCCGACCGGGGACGGCGGGACTGGCATTCGCCCCTGGGGAGCCCCTCCGGCAGGGGACTATGAGCTGGTGACGCTGGCGGCCGGGGGGCAGTTCTGGCGAGTGCCAAACCAGCTTTCCCTCAGGTCCCAGACGCTCCGCCTCCACATCGATCGTGTCTCTCGCTGACGACCGGGCAGACCTGACATACACTCAGCGGGTCCCATGACCGTTGCCCCGGAATCCGATGCGGTCATCGTGAACCCCTTGAGGGCGAGCGGTCTGCTGGACTCGATCAACCTCGATCGCGCCCGCGCCCACGTGAGGGAACAGGGCGGCCTCCTCTCAGATGCGCTGCTGCGGCTGGGCCTGGTGAAGGAAGGCGACTTTCTTCGCATCTTCGCCGAGCTCTATTCGACCCGCTTCGTGAAGGCCGAGAAGCTCAAGGTCATTCGCCTCGATGAGGGCCTGCTGGAGCGGTGCGGCGTGCGCAGCGCCGAGCGGCTGCGCATGTGCCCCATTCACTGGGACCAGGCCAAGATGGAGCTGCACGTGGTCGCCTCGGTGCCGCTCTCCTCGAGCCTCGAGCCCGAGCTGCGGCAGATCGTCGGCGCCAAGAGCATCGTGGTCTACGTGGCCACCAGTGGCGCGGTGGCTGCGCTGATCCGCCGCGCGTACTACCGGCAGGACGACGCCTTCAAGGACGTCACTGCCAACGGCGCGGGGCCCCCGATGCCGGCCTCGCCCAAGCCGTCGGAGACCTTCGAAGACGACCCGCGCGACCAGACGGGCACCGACATCGCCAAGCCCAGCGTGCAGGTCGACGCCGAGTTGGGCGCTTCGGTGGTCGACGACTCGCCGCCGCCGGAGTCCACCGAAGGCAAGACGGTGATGGTGAACCTCGAGGCGCTCACCATCGCCACCTTGCGCCGCGAGAACGCGCGCTACCGCATCGCCCAGGAATTTCACCGCCGCGTCTCGCTCGAGCGAAGCGTGGAGGCGATGGTCGATCGCATTCTCTCGGTGGTGTTCGAGCTGCTCAACGCCGACGGCGCGGCGGTGTGGCTGACCTCGGGCCGCTACGCCTCGAAGTCACGCAACGGCGATCACGTGGTCGAAGTGCCACGCGCGATCATCGATCAGGCGCTCATCTCGACCAACGGCCTGCTGACGAACAACGCGCTGCTCGACGAGCGCTTCGATCGCAGCCAGAGCGTGATGATTCGCGGCATCAAGAGCGTGATGGCGATGCCCCTGCGCACGCGCAACGGCACCATCGGCATTCTGTACGTCGAGTCGGTCTCGATGAGCGCCGCCTTCACCGAAGACGACCTGCCGCTGCTCGACTCCGTGGCGGCGCAGGCCTCCATCCTCCTCGACAACGCGGCCCTGGTGGCCCAGGTGCAGAAGGAAGTCGAGACGCGCGCCAGCCTCTCTCGCTTCCTCTCGGCGGCGGCGGTGGAAGAAGTGCTGTCGGGCCGCATGAAGGTGAACATGGCCGGGCAGAACGCCGAAGTGACGGTGCTGTTCGCCGACATTCGCGGCTTCACCACCATGTCGGGCCAGATGCCGCCCGAAGAGATCGTTCGTTTCTTGAACGCGTTCTTCGGCGAGGCCGTCGACGCGGTCGAAAAGAACGGCGGCGTGGTCGACAAGTTCATCGGCGACTGCGTGATGGCGCTGTGGGGCGCGGTCGATCAACGTGAAGACGGAGCGCGCAAGGCGATCGCGGCCGCGCTCGAGATCGTTCAGCGCGCGGGGAAGATCACCGTCAAGGGCGTACCGCTCGAAGTGGGCGTGGGCATCAACACCGGGCCCGCGGTCGTCGGCGCGATCGGCGCGGCGCGGCGGCTCGACTACACCGCCATCGGCGCCACCGTGAACCTCGCGGCGCGGCTGTGCGGCATCGCCCAGACCGGGCAGGTGCTCGTCACCAGCGACACGCTGATGAGGGCGGGGCCGGGCGTGATCTACGAGCCCAACGAAGCCGTGATTCTCAAGGGCATCGACATGCCGATCGTGCCGTACACGATCAGGGCGCTCACGATGCCCTTGCAGCTCAACCAGGTGATGAACCCGTCGGCCACCTTCAGCAAGCTGCCGACGATGTCCGGCGTGCCGAACCCCCTGAAGCCCCGTTGAGGTAGCCGGTGGTTCAGTGAGCGGCGGGTTGAATTGAGCGCTCGCGCATCGCGTCAAGGCACGGGTATAGGAAGCCGCCCCCCCGGACCAAGGAGTCACCTCTTGCTCGCCCCCATCCTCGCCCTCGCGCTCGCTGCCTCACCCGGCCCTCTGTCCGTCGTGAAGAACGCCGATACCGAAGTGCAGAAAGTGCTGCAGGCGCCCGACGCGTCGACTTCCAAGCTCGCGGCCCGCGCCGACGAGTTCGTCGACTTCGTCGAGCTCGCTCGCCGCGCCATGGGCGCCGAGTGGGCCAAGCTCAACAAGAAGCAGCAGGACGACTTCAGCGCCACCATGAAGGGCTTGCTGCGAGCCAGCTACGCGCAGAAGGCCGTCAACGATGGCCGCGGCGCGAACGGCGCGAAGATCGAATACGGCGACGAGAAGGTCGAGGGCAACGAGGCGGTGGTGAACACCAAGCTGCTCGTGAAGCAGGACACGTACCCCGTCATCTACAAGCTGTACCGCGCCGACGCGAAGAGCACCTGGCGCATCTATGACGTCGTCACTGACGAGGTGTCGCTCGTCTCGACCTACAGCGACCAGTTTCGTCAGGTGATCGGCAAGAAGGGGTTCGACGGGCTGCTCAAGTCACTCAAGGACAAGCAGGAATCGCTCGAGAAGCAGAACGCCGAAGCGAAGGCGCCAGAGAAGAAGTGACGCGGTAGGTCACCGCCGCCGGCGATCGATCAAGGTGCGAAGGGCTTCGGCACTTCGCCGCAGCTGCGCCCCGCCGACGCTGGTCGCGCGCCAGGTGACGGTCTCGACTGCGTCGGAGAAGAGTTCCCGCAGGGTGAGGTTCTCAGCCGAAGAGGGCGGGGTGGTCGCAGGCACCTCAGGCTCGAGCGGCCTGCGTTCCCGCGGCTCGACCGTCATCCAATGCAGCGCCGCCGGAGCGCCCATCGCATAGCTGCCGGGCCGCGCCAGCACCGGCGCCTCGCGCGCGAGCGACCCGGTCACCGGCACCTGCAGTTTTCGGCTGAGCCGCTCGAACGCGTCGACCAGTTGCCCCAACTGCCCATCGGTCAGCGTGGCGGGGGCCGCCAAAAGAAGCCGTGATCGCGGCCCCGCCAGCCAGCCGCGGCAACACACGCCCAGCTCGGCCAACCCAGCCAACCACTGCTCGCAGAGCGCCTCGTCACCCAGCCACACCGGGATCCACGGCGTGACGCAGGGCCCGGTGTCGAAGCCGCGCTTCTGCAGCGCGGTCAGCAACTTCTGCGCGACGTCGAACAATCGCGCTCGTCGCGCGCCTTCGGTCACCGCGATGTCGAGCGCGCGCGCCGAGGCCGCCAGCAGCACCGCGTTGGGGGGTGCGAGCGCGCCACGCAAGGTGTCGAGCAGCTCGGGCTCACCCAGCATCAACGCGCCCGTTCCGGGGATCGCGCCCCCGAGCGGGAGAATTCGCAGCGTCACCTGTTCCTGCAACGAGAGGTGCTCGATGGCGCCTCCGCCGGTGGGCCCCAGCACGCCCAGCCCGTCGTCGATCACGATCAGGTTCGAGTGACGCCGCTGGCAGGCTTCGGCAAAGCGGGGCGTAGGCGCCAGATCGCCCTCGAGCGGGTGCACCGCTTCGATCACCAGGCCCAGCATTCCCGGGTGTCCGAGCGCTGCTTCCGCGTCTTCGGGCGAAGTGATCTGCGCCGCTTCAGGAATCGCTCGCCGGCCGCGGGCCTCCGCCGCGAGGCGCCAGGTCGGCAACAGCGGGAGCACGGCTTCCTCGTGACTGACCACCAACGCCCCGGCCGCGCCGAACAGCGATCGCGCGCGCGCCTCGAAGTCGGCCTGCGCGCGGCTGCCGTCATTGCGCGATAGACCATTCTTCCTCAGGGCGGTCTGCGCCGCTTCGCGAACTCGGGGGTCACTGCCCAGCCCCAGCAGGTCGTCCGTCGAGGCCATCAACAACCGCGCGCCGTCGCTCTCGACCTCGGAAGCCGAAGGGATCGCGTCGACGCGGCAGTTTACCTTGAGCCGCCCACGGACGTTGCGAGACAGGAGGGCGGGGTCGAGGGCCACGGGGGGATACATACCCCAGCCCCGGCCGCGCTCCCTCCTTGGCGAAAATCCTCTCCGATTGCGTGGGCTCGGGCGTACATGGCGCCCATGAGAAACCTCCTGCCCCTGGCGTTCGTCCTCGCTTCCTGCGCGACCACCGCGCCGCTCCAGCAGCCGGCCCCGAAGTTCGAGTCGACCGAACTCGAACTCACCATCAGGGACGTCGACGCCGACATGGTGCAGCAGCTCCAGGCCCAGTTCGCCAAGACGAGCGAGCTGCGATCAGCCCAGCTCAAGAGCCACTCTGGCAAGGTGGCGGTCTTCACCGTGATGTACCCGGGCGACGTGGGCGATCTGCCGAAGACGCTGGCCACCATTCCCGCGCCGGGTCTCAAGTTCGTCACCGCGAAGCACCAGTACGAGTACGGCGCCTTCGACAACCTGCCGCCCACCATCAGCTTCCTGCACCCGCAGACCGAGCAGGTGCTCAACGCCAAGGACCAGTTCATCACCGTCGAAGTGCCGGACAAGGACGTCGCCCAGGTCACCATCGGAGGCAAGCCGGCGCCGCTCTACAAGGGCTCGGTCTACCGGCTCAAGCTCGACCTGAACGAGGGCAAGCAGGAGATCCTCGCGACGGCCAAGGACAAGGCGGGCAACGAGAGCAGCGCGCGCGTTTCGGTCACCGTCGACACCACCGCCCCCGCGTTGCAGGCGCAGATCAAGCTGGTGGTCGAGGGCCAGGTCGAGAGCGGGAGCTCGGTGTTGATCGACGGCGTGGAAGTCGCGGTCGACGGCATGGGCCGCTACCGCGCCGAGGTCCCGGTGCGAAAGGGCCAGCGCAAGGTCGAGATCGTCGCGATCGATCAGTCGGGCAACAAGTCGCTCACCACCAAGACGTTCGGCGAGTAGTTGCAGGCCGGGGAGGGTGCTGCTAGGTGCGCCGCTCCTTTCCGCTTTTGGAAAGCCACACCGGACCTCTGGCCAACGCGCCACGTCCGAGAGAAGGAAGCCACACCATGAAGGGTTTGATCGGCAAGAAGGCCGGAATGACGCAGATCTTCAACGCTGAGGGGAACGCGGTTCCCGTCACGGTGATCGACGTCACCTCCGTCGAAGTCGTCGGCAAGCGCACGATGGAGAAGGACCAGTACACCGCCGTCATCCTCGGGATGACCGACGCCAAGGAAAAGCACCTCACCAAGGCGCAGATTGGTTCCTTCAAGAAGGCCGGCGCTCACCTCAAGCGCACCGTTCGTGAGTTCCGCGTTGACGCCGCCGATCTGGCTGGCTTCACCGTCGGCGAGCACGTGAAGGTCGATGCCTTCTTCAAGATGGGCGAGAAGGTCGACGTCACCGGCATCACCAAGGGCCGCGGCTACCAGGGCGTCATGAAGCGCTGGGACTTCCGCGGCTTCGGTCAGACCCACGGTACCCACGAATACCGCCGCCACCCCGGCGCGATCGGTCAGCGCAAGACCCCGGGTCGCGTGTACCCGAACAAGAAGCTCCCGGGTCACTACGGCGTCGAGCAGGTCACCACCCAGAACCTCGAGGTCGTCGGGCTCCACCCCGAGAAGAACCTCATCCTGGTCAAGGGTGGCGTCGCCGGCTCGAACGATGGTCTCGTCGTGATCAAGCCTTCCGTGAAGCTCGCCCTGCGCACTGCGCACAAGGCGAAGAAGTAACCCACAAAGCTGCTTCTCTTGCTGCCGGCGCCCGGGTTGGGCCGGCGGCAGGCCCGCTTCGGAAGAGGGAACCGCATGCTCCAGCGCTGGGTGGGCTTGTCGTTGACGGCGTTTCTTTTCGCGGCTTGCGGGCCCACGGGTCCCAAGCCGATTCTCCTCGGCCTGCCGTGCGTTCCGGGCGAGGCGAATTCTGTTTGCGCTTCTGGTCTGTGCCTGGCCCTCGATAACCAATCGGGCTTCTGCACCGACACCTGCACCACCGACGATCAGTGCCCCACTGACTTTCTGTGTCAGGCCTCGGGGCGCTACGGGCGCATCTGCCGCCCGCTGGTCGGCTGCAAGACCGACGTCGATTGTCCCTCCGGTCACACCTGCAATGCGGAGAGCGGCAACTGCTACATCGCCGTGAGCCGTTCGCTCTGCGGCCCCTGCCAGGACGACAAGCAGTGCCCCGCGGGCGGCTCGTGCTTCTCGGCCATCGGCTCGGGCGAGCAGTTCTGCACCACCGCCTGCGGCGCGGGCGATACCTGCCCCATGGGTTACGGCTGCCGCGAGCTCCCGGTCGGCCCCATGGGCACGAAGGTGAAGCAGTGCGCGCCCGACACCGAGTCCTGCAACAACGGCCGCGGCATCTGCGCCCCGTGCCAGGGCGACGCCGAGTGTGGTGGGCCGTTCGATCTCTGCGTTCGCAACGTCGTCTCAGGCGCCACCTTCTGCGGCCGCGACTGCAACCCCCAGCACAACATCTGCCCCTCCATCGGCTGCGACCCCACCAAGCTGGGCTCCGCCGAGAACCCCGACTGCCCCACGGCGTTCTCCTGCACCAACATCGGCCAGAGTGACGACCCCTCGGTGATCGGCCCCTTTCAGTGCGTGCCCAACAGCAACAGCTGCGAGGGCTACTGCGACTCGGCCGACACCATCGGCCAGCTGAGCCAGTGTGGCCTGGGCAAGGTCTGCACGAACAACGTGTGCACCGCTTCCAACGACGGTCGCATGTGCTCGCCCTGCGCGGACAACGACGACTGCCGCCGGGGCGGGTTCACCGAGAACCG